>JAGAHV010000180.1:0-8673 GCA_017626895.1 Clostridia bacterium
AAAAAAACTTCAACCGGTATTTCCATTTTCTTGTTCAGGATCCTTCTCTGTGGCGTGAATTTGAAAACAGCCTCAACGACTGGATTCCCGCCGGGGAAGCGGACCCGGCACGGTATAAAACATGGGTTATTTCTTATCTCTACAGGGAACTCAAAGCTACGGCAAAGCTCGAGCCGCTGGAACAGAACAGTTCTGTGCGCATGCGCTTTTTCCGGGTTGAAGAGGGCAATAACCTCGGCTTCCTCAATGAACTGGCAGTGGTTTTCCACGGTTTGGAGGTCGATGACGGGGTTCCTGACTCCATAGAATTGTATATTTGCCTTCAAAGCAATCATGTCTACGGCATATTTCCGATGATCAACGCGATGAATCTCACCAGGATCCTGCCAAATAAGTGGGTCCGTGTCTGCCGCGTGATCACGGAAACCAGCCTGAAGGATCTTCCCATCTGCGCGGTATGTGACCAGACATCGGAATACAGTATCTCCGAACTCCAGGCTGCAACCGAGGCATTCTTACGTTACGGAAAAACGGACCTTCTGCGGGATTACTGGGAAAGGGCAACTCTGAATAATCTGAAAATAGACCGGATTATCTACGCCATACGCAACATCGATTCCGGAATCTCGCTCTGTGATGTTGCGGACTTGGAGCGCGGTATCCGGAGCCTGCGGTCCGTCATCAAGAGCGATCTGCCAATCGGTGGGGAGACCGTCGTCGAGCAATACTTCGAGCTTGCCATGGAGAGCATCCGGCAGGATTACGGCACGCTGCTCGAAAAGGATCAGTTCACGTTCATTGATCTTGTCAAGTGGTGCTATCGGAAGGGATTCTGGCAGCAGACGCTTACCCTGATTGAATCCCGTGCTCCCGGCGATTTTGTGGACAGAGGGATCTTTTTCTACAGCGACGGAGTAAAATCCCGCAAGCATGCCATCAAGATTTTCGGGGAGATCTACTATGATCTGAGACCCTATGAAAAGTATAAGCTGGACGATATCTCACACTATTTCATCAAGTACTACAACCGGAACCGGGCGTCACGCGCCCACGACGGCGATGCCTATCAGAGGGATTATGCGGAGTTCAGGATCAGCGAGCTCGACACGACAGACGACAGCATGATCCGCTCGCTGACGATCTGCCCCGACCACGCTGCCCTGCAGGATCTTCTTTTTGCTTACTATCACCTGAGTGATGTGCGGAATCTCACGAATCACGCGATGGAGGAATTCAGCGGCTTTTATACGATCATGGACGATACGGAACCGGGTGAGCGGGCGAAAATAATCACCCAGGCTGTCGATTATTTCATCCACTGCTATGACCATGTTACGGATTTAATCAAGGGAAAGAAGGCCAATGTCGTAGTCGTGAAAACCGCGGATCTGGCAGATTATGCTTCAGAGCTTCGGAATGCCTGGCGCAGGGACAAAGACAAAAACACCGGAACCGAGGCAAAAGCATGACTTCAGACAAATCCGGGAATGAGAAAAGCCTGAATAAAGAAATTCTGACCATTGGCGTCCCGTCCTTCCTTGAGTCGCTGTTTACGACCTTTGCGTCCATTATTGACTCAAAAATGGTTTCCGCCATGGGCGTGTCGGCGATTTCCGCCGTTTCGGTAACGAACCAGCCCCGACTCTTCGTGTTCAGTCTCTTTTTTGCCCTCAACACGGTAACCACAAGTCTCATCGCCAGGTATCACGGAAAAGATGATCGTGAAGCGGCCAACCGTGTTTTCGATCATGCGCTGAAGCTGGTCCTGATTCTGAGCGTCGTGCTGGGCATTCTGGCCGTTGCCCTTGCCAGGCCTGTCATGGTCCTGTTTTCAGGCCAGCCGGACACGCTGGAAAACTCCATTCTCTATTTCCGTATTATTATGGGCGGAATGATTTTCAACCTGTTCTTTATGGAGATCAATTCCGCACTGCGCGGTTTCGGAATGACCAGGCTGACATTCACCGACAACGTGGTTTCCTGCGTGGTCAACCTGTTCTTTAACTATCTCCTGATCGAAGGCCACTGGGGCTTTCCGGCGTGGGGAATTGCCGGTGCCGCCGTTGCCACCGTTCTCGGGAACGTGGCGGCATGCATCCTCAGCCTGGTGTTCGTCTGGAGGAAAGGCCTGTTCCTGAACATTCCCTACTGCCTTGAAAAGCGCTATCGCATGTCAAAGGACAGCCTGAGCGAGATTCTGAACATGGCAAAGAGCTGTGTCGTCGACAATCTGTCCATGCGGGCGGCGCTGCTTGTGATCTCCGGCATCACGGCAAGAATCGGCTCTTTCCAGATGGCAATCTATTCTGTCGGCAATTATCTGCTGAATGTCAATTTTGCCCTGGGTTCCGGCCTTCAGACCTCGGCGGTCTCCCTGATCGGCCGGTCCTACGGAGAGGGCGATTACAAGCGGCTGGCAGACTTCCGAAAAGCAATCATGAAGATCGGCATGATCAGCGCGACTGTCCTCGCCGTGCTGATCATGGGGGGCGGCAGGTTCTTCTTCAGCTTCTTCAGCACAGACGAAGCCTTTGTCGCTACCGGTGCCTATTCCTGCCTTTTCATCGGCGTGATCACACTGTGCCAGACGCTGAAGTTCATCAACAACGGCTGCCTGCAGGGCGTCGGCATGATGAAAGAGGTTATGTTCTGCAGCATTGTCTCGGTTGCCGGTGTCAATTTGCTGCTTGTATCTCTGCTGGTTCTTGTCTTTCATCTGGGAATCTGGGGCGTGTGGACCGGGACCCTCGTATCTCAGGCAACCCAGGCATTCATGCTGTGGCGATTCATCAAGAAATCACCGGTGTTCTCAGGAAGCGGTTCTAAATAAACCTTATTATATCGTCTCTCAGTCGGGAGCTCTCCGCGGAGAGTGTCAGACCGGGAGCCACATAGCCTGCCGAACAGGGACACACCGGAAAAATATGTGCTGGCCCTGTACGACAGGCTGATGAATGAAAAAACGTAAACGATCAATTCGGAGGCTGATGCAGAGCATCTGCTACGCGCTGACCAGGCGCAACAATGGACGGCAGCCCGGGAGGTTATTCCCGGACTGCCGTCCATTCCTATGTTCAGAAAATTCCAAATAATCTGTCCCGGAAACGATGTCAGTTTACCTCAAAGGATCCAAGACTCAAAAGATCGATCCCCGAGGCATCAACCCGGGCTGTGGGATCCTGAAGGTCCGTATCTGCGGCAAGCGTTCCGTTCAGCTGACGGCGGATGCTCTCGGCCCGGAGAGCAGAGAGGTCCTTCAGCGTCTCGCATGCTTTTTCCGCTTCCTCCGGCGTATAGAAGGCCGTGGGATCCTGCTCGATATATGGTGTGATCAGCTTCTGTACGCGGTCTGCTTCCTGGAAGAATGCCCCGCTTTCAAACTGATCCGTGATCAGCTGTTCCATGGCTTCATGGTACCGGGCAAGATACGTTTCATCCGATACGATCCAGTTCCACATGGGGCGTTCCTTCAGGCTCGTCCTGACCAGCGGCGTGTCGATCCCCTGGTTGACGACAAGGTCCGGATTGTTCACGTTCCCGATGATGGCATCCAAGGGAAACGTGCCGAAGCCGAGATTGTAATCCCAGGGCAGAAACTGCAGCGTTTCGGAGCTGTCGTAGAGATAATAATTGTGCAGCATCTGTCCGGTATAGCTGTCATAATTCATCAGAACATTATGAACCGCAAAATACCGTATGATCTCGTCCGTGTCCAGAACCGCTCCCGGATCCTTCCCTTCGCTCAGTTCCTTCAGGGCATGGATGACGCGCTGCTCTGATTCCGGATCGCGCTTCGTAACTGCGTGGTCAAAGATGTCCGGATACGATTCCGCCTTGTCATCGGTGTACACAAGGTCGGCTCCGTGAGCGCCGGACACCTCCATGACTATGCCGCTTTTGATTTCCCTGAGTCTTTCCTCATCCAGCGGGTGTTCAGGCCATGAGGGCTTATACAGAGCTCCTGTCCCGTCCAGGCTGCGGTTCATAAAGCTGCGGTCCACTTCCTCCACCAGAACGTAGAGGCCCTGTGCTTCGCCGTTGATCGAAAGAAAACCGTACGCGGCCAGGGGTGCCGGAACCCCCATCTGACGGAAAAGCCAATAGGAAAGGTATTCTTTCATATAGGAGGCATCCCCGAAGCAGTTCTGAAGATTGAGCTTGTCGAGGCCGTGGAAGGTTTGCCCCTTTATTCCTTTGCCGAAGTTCAACTTAAAGCTGTAACGCGTGCTGCTGCCGCTGTATTTCACGATGGCCAGACTGGAATTGCCCTTTGCCGAGAAAGACACCTGCTCCACCGATTCCCCGTCAATGACGATGTCGGCTTTATATTTTGTCTTCTCCTCCGGATGCGTTAGCAGATCCTGCCAGTCGGACTCGGCTATGCGGACGTCAATCGTATGAACGCGGTTCGTATCAAAAAGACCGGTTTCATAGTCTGCTTCCGCAGCTCCGTATTCGTCATTCAGTGTGTCCAGCGCCTCTTCATACGCGATGACAGGTGTCTCCGGGACGGCTGCAGAGCCGCTGACAGTATACAGGGAAACAAGCAGCATCATAATGATCATGATAGAGAAGATTTTTTTCATTGGCAATCCCTTCTTGTTTTTCGATATCATTCCCATCCGAGTATATCATATCCGGTTTCTCCCTGCAAATAACAAGAGGGAGCGGGATATGGATCAAAACTTCTCAGCAATCGGAAAAGAGAGACGGCTGCATTACAGATTTTTAGTCGTCAGGGGATGTCATCGGGACCGATGAAGCGCCCGAGGACGCGGTCCTCCGTGATGAGAACAGACTCCTGGTGGAAGCGGGTGCACAGATCTTTTGCAATTGCCTGTACCGTGTCCGGTTCCGCCTCAACCAGAATCAGGACAAGCGATGTCTCCTCGGTATATTCCCCGTCCTCGTGATAGTATCCGCCCTCTTCGATATCCATCGAAAAGGCAAGGTGATGACTCCGGCAAACGTCCTTCAGAATCTCCACATAGGCCTCGGTTTCATATTTCTGTTCTCTGGTTTCCGCATCATTCAGGCCGACGTAAATCCTCGTCTCGGTCATCTGTACGTTTCCTCTCCGATCGGGAGCGGGGGCCGAATCGTTTCGGTGGCCGAAAACCGGCTGGATCACGTTTTTGATGTGCCGTCTCTGCCGCATTACGTGGTACAGAAGCGCCGCGGAATTTCTCATTAACATTGTTTTTCTACCTCTTTCTGCCTGGCTGACCGGAGAAGCTTACGGACGAAGGCGGACGCCGCTCAGGTCAGCGCAGACCGTATATTTTACGACATTGTATACATCATTCAGGCATCTGCTCAGACGGGACCGGCGGCCTTGCCGCCGTGATTATGAAAACAGCTCCCGATCAAAGCGTTCGATCCAGTCCAGAACGCCGATCAGGTCCTGAAGGAACTGGAAAGGATCATAGCGTTCCCGGCTGATGAGGCGGTCATCCGGCGTGCAGCCGATGATATCAAAGCGGATGGGGCACGCCAGCTTCATCATCAGAAAGGCCAGCTGGAGGAACTGACGGTTGCAGTAACGGTTGTTCGTGAGCAGGAGCAGGGAGTCGGAGGGGCAAAGCTCCGTCTGCAGCAGATAGAACAAAAAGCTGTCACCGGTGTCCGCGCGTCTCCGTTCGGGCTGGGAGGACGGCGCGGCGAAAATCCGGTACTGCCTGCCGCCTGGCGGAACATCATGACGTGCGGGCGAGGTCCCGTCGGAAAAGATCCGGATACAGGAAATGCTGTTGAGGTTTCTGTCACCTTGAAACGCATCCTTCCAGTCGGAGGGCAGAGAAAAGACAGACCGGAAGCTCTCCGACATTGCGCCGAACTCCGTTTCACAGGCGGGAAGACAGAGGTCGGCAGCGCGCTCTTTCGGATGAATGGGGCGAAAGCAGGCCAGTCCGTCTATATACCGCACGGAAGGCGTCTGCCGGTCCGCCGCGGCCTTTGTACGGGTATAGCAGGCCTCCTGGCTGCCGCCCAGAACAACAAGCCGGCTGTGGCCTTTCTCCAGCGGTTTGTTGATGCTCAGGAAACCGAGCTCCTCAAGCAGAGGGTAGATTTCATCGCGGTGCCGGTCAAGAACCGCCACCGGTTCCAGTTCCTGCGTCTCAAGAATCCTGCCGTCAGAAAGCAGGCGGCCGTTGTAGACCCGGCTGAATTCGGCCCGGTCGACCCTCAGAATCGCGAACAGTTCTCTGAGCGCGGATGATACGGAAAAAGCATCGAACTGCGAACGAAGCAGCCGGAGCTGCTCATCGCGTTTCAGCTCCGGGCCGGGCATCACAAATCGAAACAAAATGCATTTCCCCTTTTCTGGAAAAGTAACGGATCAGATTCCGGTTTGCAGGTAACATGCAGATAAGAAGAAAGAGAATCGTATGATCATTCAACTGTATGAGGGTACGCTGCGAAATTCGGCGCGGTCTCCCGGGCATATTTCGATCAGGAAATCCTTCAGAACTGCTGGCGTTCTTTCCGGGAAGGCAGCGATGATGTCTGGCCGATTCCCTATATGGTTTACATTTTTGTGCTCTGGTATGAAAACTGCTTTGCCGCCGACGGACGCGGATGAAGGAGGCGCATTCGTTATTCTTTGGGATAAGATTCCAGAACGTCCGTGATTGCGGGCACCAATACCTGCCTTCTGGAAATTCCGGGTGTTAGGATATACGATGTCCCGTCAAATTCCGCGGCATCGCCGAATGCGGCTTCGATCACTTCCGCGGCTGCAGGATCGGAAGGCACAAGGTATGTGACGGACAGATCATCGTGGAAAATACTGAGCTGCGCAAAGGCCATATCCATACCGGCAGCAGGAAGAGCGGACGGAATAAACGCTTTCATTCTCTCCGCCATTTCCCGCGCGGCGGGTTCATCATACACATTGATGCAGCCGATGGAATAATGCCTGCCGCCAGTCTCGTATTCCTTATAATCACTGTAAAAAATCTCTTCATCCGTCATGCCGTCATAGGAAAGCGATGCTTTAAACATTTCCTGATAAAAAGCATTGGTATCCGAAATCCCGGCTATTTTGCTGAGCGCTTTCAGCGCTTCCCGGTCCGCGAAGCTTGTCGAGCCGGATTGAAGATTCTGGGTATCGGAAAGAACCGCGCCCATCATGACCAATGCCGTCTGCCGGTCCGGTTCCAGCCCGTAATTCCGGTAACGGATCCATATAATCGTAGCCGTCGACCCGAGCGGACGCGCATCATAGATCAGCTGGTTGCCGGTGGTGACGGCGCCGTCGCCGTGATGGTCGATAATGCTCAGAACAGTTGCATCCTTCAGGCCTTCGGCCGACTGGGTGTACTCGCTGTGGTCGACCAGTACCATGCTGCATCCGGCGGCGTCCTCCAACACTTCGGGCGAGTCCAGGCCCGCGGCCTCCAGAATGTATCGGGTCTCGTTGTTGATGGGATCCAGGACAACAGGACGGGCATCATACCCCAGCGCCCGGAGCAAAGCCGCATAGGCGATAGAGCTGCCGACGGTATCGGCATCGGGGCTCTTGTGACCCGTCACATAGATTGTGCCCTCGATCTTGCCCAGGCCCTCCAATTCGCTGCGGTTGATCCGGATGTTCAGGTCACGCTCTGCCTCAAAATCAGACAGAGCGGCATTTCTGCCTAAGGCAAAGCATCCGAGCCCTGACGCAATGAAAGCGATCAGCAGAGCGATAACGAGCCATGTTTTTTTCTGAATCATTTTTTGGAAACCTCCATAATTCAGGCTTATCTGTATAACCAAGTCATCTTATCACAGTCTCGCGGCCCTGTAAATGAAATAATCCGGGAGGTTTTTTACGAGGTTTTCCCGCGCCTCCGAACAGCTACGTTTTTGTCAAATCCGTCACTTTTTGTTTTACACCGGGCGATCGGTGTGGTAGAATCAAAGCACAGAAGGTTCCGGACCCGGTCCGGAGAACAAACACGGAAACAACAAAAAGGAAGGAGCTGCAGCCATGGGTATTTCAACGTCACATCTGCGGGAAGAAACACACAGCATTCCTCTTCGGATTGCCAAAGGGCATTTCGCCACCAACAAATGCCATGTAAACTACTATGTTGACATGACCTATACCAAACACCGTCTGGCGGAGGCGCATGAAGCGGCAAAGGAACTGGTACAGAAGCTGGACAAGACCTCTCCGATTGACAGCATTCTGTGCCTGGAGGGGACGGAGGTCCTTGGAACCTGCATCGCGGAGGAACTGATCCAGGCCGGCATCCGCATCACGAACGAACACGGGACAATTTACGTCGTGACGCCGGAGCTGACCAGCTCGAACCAGATCATTTTCCGCAGCAATACCGCGCACCTGATCCGCAACCGCCACGTGCTGATTCTTGCGGCGAGCGTCGCCACCGGCGCCATGGTGCTGGACGCGGTCAACGCGGTGAAATATTACGGCGGCATGCCGGAGGGAATCTGCGCCATCTTCTCCGCCGGACAGAAGTGCGCGGGGCTGCCGATCACGACCATCTTCGGCTCGGAGCTGCTGGGTGACTTTATGTGCGCTCCGGCAACGGACTGCCCGCTCTGCAAGGCCGGTGTGAAACTGGATGCGCTGGTCAACAGCTACGGCATTTCCAGTCTGTGAAAGCCGGGACCGGGATCCGGATCAATGGAACCCGGAGAAGCGCTTTGGGCTTATCAGAC
>JAGAHV010000181.1:0-12687 GCA_017626895.1 Clostridia bacterium
CATCCTGATCACTATCTGTCAAAGTATTCAAAACACAGCCCCAACGGGGATATCGGCTCTGTGATGGAGCCTGTAGTGATACCTTATAGGTAGCCTACTGGTAGTCGATCAAAAGATAATACCTTTTGACCGTCGCATCATTATTCGGTTGTTTTCAAAGCTTCATGAGCTGGGAAAGAACGAGGATACAGAGAAGGCATTAAAAGATCCGAAGTATTTGGAAAAACTTTTAAAGGACTATGGTGTGGCTGAAGGTTGAGCGGCATGCCGCTTGTTGGATAAAAGGCTCACGCAATCTTCTGTTTCCGGAGTATTGTGTGAGCCTTTTCATTATTGGGTTCAACTCATGGTCGGCGGTCCGGCAAAGTGAACCTGCTGCAGAATGGTCTTGTTAGGTTGAACAGTTAAAAAAATTCAATAATCTTCAATCTTTCTTCAATCTCCCTCCCTTATACTGACACCGTCAGCAGCAAGGGAGGGTTTTTCTAGTTGGCCTTCCCCGTGCTGACAAAAGACCAACATTGAGGTATTAAAGCGGCCCTGTCGCGCAGCGACAGTTTAGCAGAGTTTGACCAGAACAAACCTGCTCCGGCAAATGATAGGACCAACATTGAGATATGAAGAAGGAGATGCACACAGATGGAGGATATTCGGTATCGTCACGAGTGGAAGCATGAAATCCGGTACGTGGACCTGCTGACCATCCGTCAGCGGCTCCGGGCAGTGGCCATTCCGGATCCGCATGCACAGGACGGAAAATACCTGATCCGCAGTCTTTATTTTGATAACCTGAATGACAAGGCACTTCGGGAAAAGGTGGACGGGGTGAACCGGCGGGAGAAATTCCGCATCCGTTACTACAACGGCGACCTGAACCTGATTCATCTGGAGAAGAAGAGCAAGGTGAGCGGCTTGGGCACCAAATACAGCGCCGGGCTGAGCGCGGAGGAGGCACAGGCCATCGTGGATGGCCGGCTTGACTGGATGATGGACTCGGGCAGGAGCCTGGTTCAGGAACTCTACACCAAGATGAAGTTTCAGGGCCTGCGGCCAAGAACCATCGTGGACTATACCCGGGAGCCGTTCATCTACGGGCCGGGGAATGTGCGGGTGACCTTTGACTATAACATCCGGACAGGTCTTGGATGCGTGGACTTTCTGAATCCGGACTGTATCACGATTCCCGCCGTGGATGCCGGAATTATCCTTGAGGTGAAGTGGGACAACTTCCTGCCCTCCATTATCCGGGATGCGGTACAGACCCCGGGATGCCGGGTAACGGCCTTTTCCAAATACGCTCAGTGCCGGATGTATGACTGAAGCAGATCCGGACAGGACATGAATGAACAACCATTGAGAGGAGAATATAACCATGACTTTCAACGATATTTTTAAATCCAACTTTCTGGCAAACGTGACCTCGATTACCATGCTGGACATGTTCCTGGCACTGGGACTGTCCTTTGGCGTCGGCCTGTTCATCTTTCTGATTTACAAGAAAACCTATGCCGGCGTGATGTATTCCTCCAGCTTTGGCGTGACGCTGATTCTGATGACGATGATTTCAACCTTTGTCATCCTGGCGGTGACCAGCAATGTGGTTCTTTCCCTTGGTATGGTGGGTGCCCTGTCCATTGTCCGTTTCAGAACGGCCATCAAGGAGCCGATGGACATTGCGTTTCTCTTCTGGTCTATTGCGGCCGGCATTGTGCTGGCGGCGGGCATGATTCCTCTGGCGGTCTTTGGCAGCGTGGCCATCGGACTCATCTTCCTGATTTTTGCCAACCGGAAATCCCATGTGAATCCGTACATCGTGGTGCTCCAGTGTGAGAACCGGGAGAGCGAGAACCGGTCCACGAATTTCCTGAAGACACATACCTCACGGATGAATGTGAAGAGCAAGAGCGTTCAGAAGGGCGCCATCGAGCTGAATCTGGAAATCCGCCTGAAGGATGAATCCACGGATTTCATGAATGAACTGGCTGACATGGACGGCGTACGCAGTGCGGTGCTGGTCAGTTACAACGGCGATTACATGAGCTGATCGCCTGAGAGATCCGGATGAAGCGGACCGGCTGCCGCAGCGGCAGCCGGCCCGGGATATGCACCGGAAAAGCACCGGTGCCAGAGAGCAAATAACGGCTCAAATTGGAGGGAGAGCCAATGTCTACCTATCGATTTATTGACCGGGTCTGCGCCATTGTGACCGTGCTTTCCCTGATCGTCACCATTCTGTTTATGAACGGGGAAAAGCTGGGAATTGTCAAGGTCTCAGACGCGGATGCGGAGAGCTATACGGGCAATGAGTATTTTACGGAGAATGATCTGAACGGCAGCTGGGACACGTCGGAGGCGACGGTGATCACCCTCAGCGGGGATTCCGGGAAGAACTCCGGAAAAGGGGCATACTGGCTGAATCGCAGTCTGGTGATTGCCCAGAGCGGCCGGTATGTCATTTCCGGGGAACTGACAGATGGAAACATCGTCGTGAATGCAGAACGGTATTCCAAGGTCTTCATTCAGCTGAACGGCGTGAATCTGACCTGCAGCGATGATGCCTGCATCCGGGTGGATCAGGCGGACAAGGTCTTCCTGACCCTCGCGGAGGGGACAGAGAATACCCTGACGGGCCCTGCGGCCTTTTCCGAAACCGCCCTGGCGGATGGCACCAACGGTGTCATTTTCTCCCATGATGACCTGACGATCAACGGGAGCGGCGCGCTTACGGTGGTGGCCGCCCTTGAAAACGGCATCACCTCGAAGGACGATCTGAAAATCACCGGCGGAACAATTTCAGTAACCGCCCCGAATCACGGCCTTCGGGTAAACGACCATTTCTGTCTGACCGCTGCGAATGTGACGATTGAGGCAGAGCAGGACGGCATTCATTCCGAAGGCGACATCGTGATGAGCGACGGGACCCTGACCATTACAGCCGGAGATGATGCCATTCATTCGGACACCTCCTTTTTGATTCAGGACGGCGTCCTTCTGGTAAAGGACTGTTATGAAGGCATTGAGGCGTTGACTGTCGAAATCGCCGGCGGGGATGTGACCATTCATTCCCAGGATGACGGGATCAATGCAAACGGATATACCGGAAATGCCATGGGCGGTGGAGGTATGGGCATGCAGGGACCTTTCGGCGGTCCTATGCAGGCCTTTGACGAAGGGAAGACACCGGATCCGGACATGCCCCGGGGAACACCCGAAACAGCGGCCGCGGTCACGGAAAGTACACCAGGCGAAGCTGTCCCGGATGCGGGCAACGGCACCGCAGAACCCCCGGCCCAGGGCACCGGGCCGATGCAGGAAGGCACCTTCAGAAGAGGGGGCATGGGGAACGGCAGGCCTATGGATCAGGCGGCTGATTCTGCCGCGACGGAAGAGCAGACGATTGTCAGCGTAGAGGATACATGGATCCGGATTTCCGGCGGCACCCTGACGATCCTGAATGAGAACGGCAGAGATGCGGACGGAATTGACTCA
The DNA here is from genome assembly GCA_017626895.1 of Clostridia bacterium. Lineage (GTDB taxonomy): Bacteria > Bacillota > Clostridia > Christensenellales > Aristaeellaceae > Ventricola. Next base: position 3,490 of record JAGAHV010000181.1, read on the forward strand.
AACGGGAATATCACCATCACCGGCGGACAGATTCGGGTGAGCCTTGCCGGGAACAGCGGCAACAATGCGCTGGACGTCGGCAGTGAAAGCGGCGGGAAAATGACCATCAGCGGCGGAACGGTCATCGCCTGCGGGGACAGTGCCATGGCGGAAAGCTTCGAATCAGAATCCGCCCAGGCCTCCATTCTGTATACCTTCAGTGAGAGCGTCCCGGCGGAAAGCGTCGTGACCCTTCTGGATGCTGCCGGAAATGAGCTGCTCAGCGGAACCGTTCCGTACAGCTTTTCTGCCCTGGTTATCAGCTGTCCGGAGATGACCGTGGGTGAAGCCTATACCATTCGGATTGGCGATACGGAGGAAAACGTTGAACTGACGGATACAGCGGTTACTGCCGGGAACGGTTCCGGATTCGGAATGGGCGGCGGGAACAGTATGCACGGGAACCATGAGAACGGGCAAATGCCCCCGGCTTTCCAGGAAGGCATGGAGCCGCCGGAAAACATGGGCAATTTCCAGCCGATGGGCGCTTTCGGCCCGCGGGAGATGGAGACGGATGAAACCGGAGCCTCTGAGACGGCGACAGAGGAAGCTGCGACATCGGCAGAGAACCAGGGAACGAAGGGGGAGAACCCTTCCGGGAACATGCCGGAACAGCGGGCTTTCCCGCAGGGGGAAACGGCAGAAATGACGGCCCAGGCCGCAGCTGCTGACCAGACCGCCGCAGGACCCCTGGTGATCGCTTCGGTTATCTGCCTGATACTGGGGCTGGCAGTTGCATTCCGGTACAGGAAAAGCCTGAATATGGATGCATAGTTACTTTGCCCTTTGGGACAGATTTTCACAGCCGGGTCTTTGCAAAGCAGCACTGACCAATGACGGCTTTGAGATCCGCAAATGGGCAGAAACTGAAAAGAAGGTTCTGTCTCGGGCTGGACAAGATCCGGGCCCGGGCAGAGCCGCACAGGTTAATCAAATTGGAAGGGAGAAGGATAACATGAAAAAGAGTATATGGGCGGCGCTTGTGCTTTGCTTTGGCCTGGCCGGAGAGGCACTGGCGGTCAGTGTCCCGGATGGAACGGTGTCTGTCCAGGACAGCTATACGGCAACAGAGACAGACGAAAGCGCGGTCGAGGTTTCGGGAACGGCCAAAGTAACCCTTGAAAAGGCAGACATTCAGAAACCGTCCGGCGAGGCTTCCAGCGCGGATGCCTCCAGTTTCCGCGGTGTGAATGCCGCGGTCCGGGTTTATGAGCAGGGAGAACTGACCCTGCGCGACAGTGAGATCACGGCAGAGGCTTCTAATGCGACCGGTGTGTTTGCCTATGAGGAAGGCGTAATTGTTCTGGAGGACTGTACCGTTACCGTGTCGGGCGGCGGCGCGGGCGGGGTACAGGTTGCCGGTGGCGGAACGCTGACCGGGCACAATCTGACGGTTACCAGTGCCAGTAAGGCCGCCATTCGCTCTGACCGCGGCGGTGGAACGATGGTTCTGGACGGCGGCACGTACCGGTCCACCGGGAAAAACGGGTGCCCGGCCATTTACAGCACGGCGGACATTACGGTCAGCAATGCACAGTGTCTCTCAGAGCAGTCCAGAGCCGTGATCATCGAGGGAAAAAACACCGTTACGCTTGAGAACGTGACGATTGAAGGAAATGATCAGTCCACAAAGGAAGGCAGCGTAAAGGCAAACGTGTTGCTGTATCAGAGTGCATCCGGGGATGCAAGCGAGGGAACATCGGTCTTTACGATGACCGGCGGAGAGATGACCGCACGCAGCGGAGCCATGTTTTACTGCACGAATACCTCCAGCATCATCAACCTGAAACAGGCGGATTTGAACCTGTCCGAGAGCGGGGACCTGCTCATTGTATCCGCCGGTCGGTGGGGCAAGGATGGGAAGAATGGCGGTCAGTGCACACTGAATGCGGAGCAGCAGACGTTGAAAGGCACCATTTCAGTCGACAGCCTCTCATCGCTTGCAATACAGATGACCGGATCAGAACTGACCGGAAGCATTAATTCAAACGGAGAGGGCGGCGATGTGGATATGGTCTTGGATGCGGACAGTAAGTGGAAGCTGACCGGTGACAGCTATATCCGTTCGTTCAGCGGAAACCTGGAAAATGTCGAGGCAAACGGTCATCATCTGTTTGTGGATGGAACCCAGGTTCTCTGATCCGGAATGAAACCTGCGTGAATCAGAGGCATTACATTCAAAGAAAGCAGGAAGCCTGAGAGCTTCCTGCTTTCTTTGCTGTCCGGCGTGGTCAGTCCCTTTGCCGGTGCATTACCTCTGCCTTTGAGAACAGATTGTATTTGACATCGGTTCGGATTGGAGGCAGCTTGTCCCTTCGCATCAGGTCATCGATGTTCTGACGGGAACAGTCGAGGGTTGTGCAGGCCTCAGAGGCACTGACTACACGATGCTGAAGGTAACGCTGAAAATCTTCCGGCAGGAGTGGCACGGTCATGCCGTGCATAAACAAATCACGATGGGAGAGCACCGCCCGATCATTCCAGTACAGGATACCCGTCTAGCGATACCTCAACCTTGTTGAAGCGCTCCTGACTGGCAAGAAAAGGCATGCAATCAGTGCTGGATAATACGACGAAATCGACACCCATTCCAACGATTTTCGACAACCAGCAAGTAGAACGGGTGTCCGTTTTTCATGTGCCTATACGGTTTGCACCTGTCCATCTACCCTTTACCTTTCTTCGCTTCGTTCCATTCCTCTTCAGACTCTTCCATAATCTTGTTTCCCAATTTGGTGTATCCGCGTGCATTGAGCAGCTGTGCATGAATCGAATGCTGCTGAGAGTTGCCGAACCAGCCTTTTGCAAGGGTCTTAAGGAATTCAATCTTTGTCATAATCGTGCCTCAAAAATATTTTATAAAATTATATTTGTTCAAAGCTATTTAAATATAGCCGATTTGCCGAAAAATGAAAAGATAGAAATGAGTAAAAGTATTTCAGAATGAGAGAAAAAAAGTCTCTCATTCATAAAAGATCCAATAGGGTGGAAAACAAAAAAACTGCTGCATTTGCAGCAGTTTAAAACGATTACTGAATGCCGGCGAAAACTGCAACGGCGACAGCAAACTCATTTTCGTCCCTTGCGGGTCCAAAGTAGAAGGTCATGAGTTTGCCGCCCTCCACTTCGATGGAACAGCAGGCGACAGGATTAGAATTATCCTGAACGGATCTGTAGATGATGGCGTCGTATCCGTTGAGGCTCGCTTTATTGATAGTATCAAACTTCGGATTATTAACGATCTCGTTATAGAAAGCACCGAGGGCATCTTCCTCGAATTCGACTACCTGGGCAGCATAGGTATAACCTTCCTCATTCTGGTAATAGAATTCAAAATCCGGATTGTCCTGCTTCGTGAAAGAATCAATCTCATAGTATTTGAAGGTGTAGTTATCCATCTCGACAATCTTTCCGGGTAGGTTTGCCTTCAGGGTTTCCTCGGCATCAGACCAGTTAAGCACGGTGACATCCGATGCGGTTTCGGCGGCGGCAATTCCGCAGATCAGACAAAGAATCAGCAGAAAAGCAGGGAACAGTTTTTTCATAGGTGAAATCCTCCTAAGATTTGTTATTGTAACCATTATACGGGGATTTCCGTGAAAAAGGTTCGTTCCTTTATCCCAAAAAGATGTCGTTTTATCCCACATGGCTATATCACATTCATCCAGAGCTGAGGAGAAGCCCTGTCATAAAGTGACCGTTTGGCACATCCGGATTTTAGCCGGGGCAATGACAACGTTGAGGCTTGCAAAGCAGGATTCATGCGGGCAAAATCACTTATCTGTATAGATCGGATATTCATTTACAATCTCCGTTTTTACGTAAATCCCGCCAGAGGATGGCCATCCGTTCTTTTCCCGACTCAATGCCGGCCAGCGTGTCATCCTTTCACAATATACGACGTTTTATTTCCCGCTTCATTTTTTTGGATCTCATTCAGATATTTCTCGGTGAAACTTCTCGCTGCTTCACGGGTTACTGAGATGACTGTCTGTTCAATCTGATGAAGGGATTCAAGATAAGCATCCGTGGAAGAAACATCAAACGCTTTCTGAGTAAATGGGCAGAAACGGGTTGCTGTTCCTTCAATCCATTGTCCGTCATCTCCCATAACCTGGCAGACAGCCCGCATCGTTCCAGGCGCAATTTCAGGCGGATCAGCCGCTTTCATTTCATGACCATCGGCAGCATTCGGACGATCAATAACGGCATTGTCCGGCATCTTTTTCCACTCGAATACATCCGGCATCCGGTGACCGAGCTGTAAACAGCGCTTGATTCCGCTGCAAATACGAGACGCCGTTTCTTCTTTAGTGCGGTTTTGAGTTAGAACACTGACAATGTTTTCAACCTGAGCAATCCAGTTTTCCCGGGAGTCAGCATGATGAAGATACGCTCCGGGAATCAATGTACGACCCGATTCAATCAGTTGTTTCCCGCAGACAATAAGGTGGTATTCCGCGCCGGATAAAGAAGAAGGGAAGCCTGAAATAACTGTTTGAACAAATTGAAGTGCATTTTCGGTACGCGTGGATTCTGTCTTTGAAGGAAAACGGTTGAATACGTCCAGCGCTTTTGTTAACCTGATAAAGCCGTCCTGATCGGCTGCTGCCTGAATTTCAGCTGCCAGTTTCCGGCTGTGCACAGCCAATTTCCCACTTGGCGTGATAAGTGAACTGTCCATACACGTTCGCACAATAATGACCTGCTGATCGGGGGACAGATACAGACCGACAAGGTCAATCCACCGGGCGATGAACCCTTTTGACGTAGGAAAATCCCAGGCGTGCTGTCTGCCTTGAATGATTCCTTTCTCTTTCAGATGGGAACGGATTTTTGCTTCCGGTGCATGTAATGTCTCACTCAGTTCCTTGACGGAGGGGATGGCTGCATTGCTGGTCTTTGCGTCATTGATTATCGCATCCAATGATTGTGCAATGACATGATCTTCTACTTTCACAGGTCTTCCTGATCTTGAACTGTCACCAATACCGGCCAGGCCCTTCTCAAAATACCGTTTCCTGATATCACTAACCGTATTCGGGCGGATATTTAGTTCTCTGGCAATATCCTTTAAACGACAACCTTCGCCCATTTTAAGAATGGCCCTTGCGCGAGTGATGATGTCTTCACCTGCCACAGTACGGCCTGCTGCCATGTCTTCGAGTACGATTTTATCGGTATCTTTTATAATAAGCGGATGTTGTGATCTAGACATGTCGGTTATCCTTCACTAAAATATCTGTGAATATTATAATATAGTCCGGAATACAGGTCAACTGTTCGAACCGGATTCTGAAAACAACCTCATCATATCTGCACGATCTACGGCCTGTCAACAAAATTCAGGCGCGGGAAGGAAAAGCCATCCGCAGTCTCACCGCTACGATGACAGGAAAGCGTTCAGCTATGCAGCCAGGCGCATAACAAAAGCAGGAAGCTTATCCTGCTTCCTGCTTCAATGAAAACGTCTCAAAAATCGCTTTCAGAACCTGATGTTGTGAAGGTTCTGTGTAACCGCAAACTCCTGAGTTTCAGGATGCCTTTTCCCGGCTTTCCGGACAGATTAAGCGGAAAGACCGGAACCTGAATGAAAAGGCTGCCGGAAAGGATTACAGGAGTGACTTAATGCAGGCTTCGACATCTGCAATATCGGCAGTCGGCTCAAAGCGTGCGACAACATTTCCGCTGCGGTCAATGATGAATTTGGTGAAATTCCATTTGATGTCCGGCTTCTTATCCCAGTCCGGATCCGCTTCGGAGAACATCTTCTCGAGGAGCTCCTTGTACGGATGATCGCAGAAGCCCTCGAATCCCTTCTGGGATTTGAGATAGGTGTAGAGCGGGAGCTCGTTGGCGCCGTTGACATCGGCTTTCTTCATCTGGGGGAAAGTCGTATTGAAGTGCATGGTGCAGAACTCATGGATTTCGTCATCCGTTCCGGGGGCCTGACCGCCGAACTGATTGCAGGGAATATCCAGAATCTCAAGTCCCTTGTTATGGTACTCGCGGTACATCTGCTCGATGGGCGCATACTGGGGGGTGAAGCCGCAGCCGGTGGCAGTATTGACCACCATGATGACCTTGCCCTTGTAATCCGCAAGGTTCAGCTGAGATCCGGTTCCGGTGGTGATGGTGTAATCGTAAATCATGTTTGTTTCCTCCATTCTGTTGGAAGGTCGGGTAATGGCCGCGAGGCGGCAGTTCAAAGTTGGCGCTTGCCGGTTACTGCCGGCAAAAGCCCGGTACTGAGGCCTGTGGGTTGCTTTAAAGCTGTCTGTTCTTTTGCCGGACAGAACCGCTTCGTCCTGATTATACAGGACAGAAAACGAAGGGTAAAGAGGGAAAACGGGATTTTCCGTCTGAAAGCACAGGAATGGTCAGACGGACTTATGCAGACGTTCCGTTTTGTGTCAGGCCGGGCGGCTCCCTGAAGGGTACCTGCTGCGGCAGGATGCTGTCCGGATCAATCGCCCAGCTGCTCAATCAGGTAATTCTCGAGGCCGATCTCGTCGATCAGGTTCAGGTGCTGGCGGACCCAGTTATAATGATCCTGCTCATCCACAATGAACTCCTGAATCATGCTCCGGGTGACGTAGTCATCGTCAAAAAGGACAAGCGCCTTGCTCATCGCGGGGAGAGCCTCGGCAGAGTCATTGCAGTCATACTCAAGCATTTCACGGACATCCTTGATGACCGGATAGACGGCAACCTCAACGGAGGGCGTTACACCCAGCTCAATGAGACGGGCATTGACTTTCTTGGCCTCATTCCATTCCTCTTCGGATTCAGCCATGATCTTGTCGCCCAGCTTTTTGAAACCGCGGGCATTGAGCAGCTGCGCGTGAATGGAATGCTGCTGGGAGTTGCCAAACCAGCCTTTTGCGAGTTCCTGAAGGAATTCAATCTTTGTCATAATCGATCTCTCCTCAAAAAAAGATTTTATAAAATTATATTGTTTCAAAGCATAATGAGTATAACTAATTCGGAGCAAACCGGCAAGAGAAAAAAATGGCAAAGATCTCTCAAAATGAGAAAAAATGAATGATTTATCTCATTTTTGCATTCATCTGAAAGGGAGACGCAGGCCGCCTGATTCCGGACAGAAAAAAACGGGTCTTTACTTTTTTCGTGGGCTGGATACCCCACGGAGGGACAACTCAGCGTTGGTATGAGGCTGTCCTAAAGTAGAGTTTGGCACGCATTTCCATCGAATCACGTAAGACGAGACAACACTTCGTGAATAGGCAGGTTATGTAAACAGACAGTGCAAATGAAAGTGTGACGCTTTCCGAGATGTCAAGGGTATGATGAACTCACTACGTTCGCCCTTGACATCCCGGAATCCCCCGCAGTCCTTTATCCCTGCGCGATGGAAAGCAAAACACAAGCTTTAGCTCTCCCATCACTTCGTCTATTATACTGCGGGGGACCGCTGGCAAAGACAAGCACCATTCGCCCCCTCCCGTCCCCCGATCCCGGGGGAAGCGCGCTCCGGAAAGCAACGTCCCGAAGCTGCGTATGCATTGATCGCAGTATGTTGAAAACAGGAGTAGTACTCTGGTCTTAATGATGACGGGAAGCATCTATGACTTTCAGGAAGAAGTACTCATCATCACCAAAGCCATAGGATTGCCAGCGTATTGTCTTGATTTTTCTGTTTGTGCCTTCCACTTTTGCACTTGACAGTTGAAGTTCAGCATGGGTGAGTATTCCATGGAGATGATTCTTCAGCATGTTTCCAAACCACTTGAAATGCTTATTACCTGTGGCGTAACAAACGCCTATGATATGTCCTATAAGCTTTGACATCTTTTTAGAATCTGTCGTTTTGTATGCCTCATCCAACTGTTCTTTAACCAGATCCGCTGTGAACAGCAGTCTGTTTTCTTTGAGAAGCGCCTCGTATCTGGGCATCAGCTCGCTCTTCCTTATCACGGGAGGCATATCAAACAGAGTACTTCCTTCCTTGATGACAGTTCCAATTGCAGCATCATGAGCTTCAAGCGTAGCTCTGCTGGATGTCAGAATGTACCTTGCCCCTTTGAGATGCTTTGCTTCTTCGTCACGCCCTTCGCTCATCAGGCGCCTATACTCGTCTTTTCGGATTTCAGTAATCACCTTGTCATTGAAGTTCTTCACAATGTGAAAATGGTCAAACACAGTCTTTATGTGAGGATAACGGGCACGAAATGCACTTTCAAAATCAGCGTTCATATCACAGGCAACGGCTTCAACATGCTTCATCCAATCATCGCCAACCCAGTCCATGAAAGTATAGATATTCTCTTTACTCTTGGTGTGGAAAAGACGGAGAACATGACCATTTTCAAGGTTAAGAATCACAGTTGCATATTCGTTGCCTTTATGAAGAAGAAACTCATCTACTCCAAGGTATCTGGCATACTCGGTTGGCCGCTTCAGTTCCTTTCCTTCTCCATTGACAGTATATTCCTTGATAAGCCTTTCTTTGTCGATCTCTTTTACGATAGTCTTGTGAACACGAGCAATTTGGGATGTCATTTTAAGCGTGATAACCGGTTCAGAAAGAAGATCTTCTATAAACGTCCGAAGAGCCTTCGTAACCTTATGCTTTGGATCTTTAAATGGGATCTCCTCCGAAAAGCTAACACGGCAATTAGGATTCGTACATTCATAGCGCTGTCTTTCTACATCCAATACAGTACGAGCATGACCATACGGAAGATGAAAGACATCAGAATGCGCGATACCATCCTTTTTCAGAAAAGCACCACATTCAGGACAGAACACTGGCTTTTCCGGATTCAATACTTTGACAGGAAAACGGATCATTTTCATTTTAGGCTCATTCTGATTCTTCTTGTTCTTATTGAAGTCCCGGAAGCTTTCCACTGAATCACCTGTCTGTACGAATCCATTCATACCAGTGTTTATTTTGATTTCGCCAGGTTTCACTTCAACATGTGGTGCAACATAATTATCCTCAAACAGTTGATCTGGAAACTTAAGTTGTGTATAATTGCTCATGACAGAGTTCTCCCTTCGCTTTGTATGTTGATGCGATTATACTGCGGAGAGCTCTGTTTTGTCATTCATTTTTAAATATACAGGTCATAGATCTATCTCGCCTAAGGGGGGAGCTCCCTTCAGGCTAGCCCACGAAAAAAGTACAGAGGC
>JAGAHV010000182.1:0-3334 GCA_017626895.1 Clostridia bacterium
AATGACACACTCAAACTCAGGCTCCAGAACGCCTTTGTTCTTGTTGCCAGTTATATCTTCTACGGCTGGTGGGACTGGCGGTTTCTGCTGCTGATTGCATTCACAAGCCTTTGCTCGTACGCGAGCGGCCTGCTAATCAAATCATCAATCATCAATCATCAATCATCAAGTCAGGGTAGTACATACCATCTTCGCCCATAGTATAAGTGCCGCCGAGTTCTTCAAACAAGGATTTCATTGAGGTTTCCTCCATAATTCAATATTGACCAATCCAGTACGCAGATGCCTTCTTGCTCTGTTTTTGGCTAATACTGTTTTATGGATACACGACCGAAAAGGTGAACGTTTGGGATGTGGCAGAAAACAATCGCAAAAATTGGTGAAAATGTCGATGGACTTCCAAATAAACCTGAATTATAATAACGCGAACACGCAAAAACATTCGTATTTTGGAGGAAAGAAAAGCATGGACCGCATCCGACGGACCGAACGGCTGGCTGTCATGAGCAAAATTCTGATGGATTCGCCGAATCGTATTTTTACACTGGGAACGTTCTGCGAGAAATTTGGCTCGGCCAAATCCTCGCTCAGCGAGGATATCGACATTCTGCGCACCATTTTTGCCCAGTATGGTCTGGGGGTGCTGGAGACGGTGACAGGTGCGGCCGGCGGGGTGCGGTATCGTCCGACGATCAGCGATGAGGCGGCCGTGGCTGCGGTGGCGGATGTCGTCAAGATGCTCTCCTCCCCGGGACGGGTGCTGCCGGGCGGCTTCATCTATATGGCGGACATTCTGGCCATGCCGGATGTGGTGGAAAAGATGGGGAATATCATCGCCACCCAGTTTTACAAGCAGGAACCGGACTTTGTGCTTACCATGGAGACAAAGGGCATTCCCATTGCCCTGATGACGGCAAAGGCCCTGGGAGTGCCGACGGTCATTGTACGCCGGGACAACAAGGTTTACGAGGGACCGGCAGTCAACATCAATTATATTTCCGGTTCAGGCAACCGGATTGAAACCATGAGTCTTTCCCGCCGGGCGGTGAAGGAAGGACAGCGGACGCTGATTGTGGATGACTTCATGCGTGCCGGCGGAACCGCCAGGGGCATGGTGGATATGATGAAGGAATTCTCCGTCAGCGTCATCGGCATCTGTGTGATGATGGCCACGGCCGAACCGGTGAAGAAACGGGTTGAAGGGGTACGCTCACTGCTGATGCTGGAAAACATCGATGATACCACCGGTGTGGCCAATATCCGGCCGTCCAACTGGATGCAGTCACTCAGGTCACAGAAATAGGGCAAGTCCGGACTTCACAACCCCGGAGTTTTATGATAGAATATCAGCCGTCTGTTTCAGGACAGAATAAGAGGAACAGCAGGTTCCGATAAGATAATAGGAAAACTTCTTTGGAGCGGAGAAACCGTTTTGGTTGCTACCGCTCTATTCTTGCAGTTATACAGAAATGTGACCGGGTCCTGGTCACGAAACAGGAGGAAGAATGCTGGTTGTATTTGGGCTGGGGAATCCCGGGGGGCAGTATGAGCGGACCCGCCACAATGTTGGCTTTGATGTGCTGGATGTTTTCTGCCAGAGGGAACACCTCTCGATGACGAAACTGGATCATCATGGCCTGATTTCTGAAAGCGGGTTCGGCAGCGGAAAGCTGATACTGGTTAAACCGCAGACCTTTATGAATCTGTCCGGGAACTGTGTCAGCGAGGTGATTTCCTGGTATAAGCCGAAGCCGGAGGAGATCCTGATCGTCTATGATGACATCGATCTGCCGCTGGGCAAACTCAGGATGCGGAAAAAGGGGTCTGCCGGGACGCATAACGGCATGCGTTCCATTGTGACCCAGTGCGGAAGGGATGACCTGCCGCGCCTTCGGGTCGGTGTGGGACCCAAACCGGCGCAGTGGGATCTGGCGGATTTTGTGCTCTCGCACTATCAGGCAGGCGAACAGCAGGAAACCCAGTTTGCCGCCTTTATGAAAGCGGCGGATGTGATCCGGATCATGTGGACGCAGGGACTTGAGAAAGCCATGCAGGCAGCCAATGCGGCAGAACCGAAGGGAAAGAAAGAGGCAGGAGAGAAGGAAGGATGAGCAGCAGTTTCTTATTGGATACGCTACACGGGTATGAACCGTATGAGCGGGTGAAACAGGGACTCGGCGAACCTGGAATCATCTCGGTTTATAATCTCTCCAATGCACAGAAAGCGGAAGTGATTGCGGCGCTGGCCGGGGAAACGGGGCGTCAGATCCTGTATCTGTGCGAGAGTGAAAAAGCTTCTGCCCAGGCCATGGAGGATCTGGCGGTCCTGACCGGCGGGGCCATCGGCCTGTTTCAGAGCCGGGAAATCTCCTTTTATCAGGATGTGGCGGCCAGCCGCGAGGTTTCAAGCCGGCGCCTTGAAACCCTTTCAAAACTTCTGAACGGCAGCATCCGGGCCGTGGTGGCCCCGATCGACACCCTTTTGCACCGGGTCATGCCCAGGGATCTGTTTGCCGAGAATACCATCCATCTGAGCGTGGGTGACCGCCTTGAGACGGATTATGTCCTTGAAAGCCTGCTGGCGGCCGGTTATACCCGTGAGTATATGGTGGAGGGCAAGGGCCAGTTTGCCATGCGGGGCGGCATTATTGACGTGTATCCCACAGATGCCAGTCACGCGGTCCGGATTGAGTTTTTTGATGATCAGCTGGATTCGATCCGTGAATTTGATGTCATGGATCAGCGTTCGGTGGGCAACCTGCAGAGCATTTCCATTCCGCCGGCCAGCGAGGGTCTGGTGGCGGATGACAGCCGGGAAAAAGTGGCAGCGCGTCTTCGTGCCGCGCTGCGCAATCGCGGGAAAGAACCCAAAGAGGTTCAGGATTTCGGCGATGCATCCCTGTCCGATCTGCCGGTGGCCGTGGCCAATGAGGAAGAGGAACCGGTTTACGAGGATCTGACGGAAGGGGAGGCGCCCTTTCTGCTTCGTTCAAGGGCCGCCGAGCGGTATGAAACGCTGATGAACGAAGCCATCGGGCAGATGGAGAACCGCATTGGGTCACGGGTACTGGAAAAGTACCTGAACCTTCTGTGGGATAAGGATGAGACCATCGTCGATTACATGAACCGGCCGCTGCTGGTTCTGGATGAACCGGATTCCAGCCTCCAGCGTCTTGAGAGCCGGATCAGCGAGTTTAATACGGCATTTGCCAATGCCCTGGAGCGCGGCGAAGCCATTCGGGAGCAGGAACAGCTGATTCTCCCCGGCGAGACCGTAAAAGATCTGCTGAAGCGGGACGGGACTATTTTCCTCAGCCGGATTCAGCGCCAGGTC
>JAGAHV010000183.1:0-19736 GCA_017626895.1 Clostridia bacterium
AAGAGACGAAAAAAGAGAGCATAAACCCCATTCCGACGCGTGGGAACCGTGGTTTACATGCCTTTTTCAGGCTCAAAACGGCACAAGAACCCCTTATTTTAAAGGGGAATGTCGCCATTTTGGAAGTGGGAAGTGTCAGATGATAGTTGAACCACATCTCCCGGATCTGATGGCTTTTCCGGATGTTGACAGGGTACCGGATTTCCTGCTTGAGCTGACAGACTTCCCTGGTAATGGACAGAACGTGATCCAGGTTGACGATCACCCCGCGTGAAACAGTCAGAAACCGCTCGTCGTTGCGGACGAGGTTCTCTGCTTCGGAAAACAGCATGCGGATTTTATAGGTCTTCCCGCTGAGATCGGTCAGAATGACGTAGTTTTTGTCCGAGTGGAGGGAGAGAATCTGTGAATAGGGGAGACTCTGCGCGTGCCGGTCAGAGACGAAACAGAACTGATGATCCTGGCTTTTTTTGCTGTGCAGGATGTGATCAAGTACCCGATAGATTTTCTCACGGGCAATGGGCTTGGTCAGATAACCTGCGGCAAAGCAGTCAAAGGCTTCTGCCCGATATTCGCTGCTGGCAGTTACGAAGATAATGGGGACATCCTCATCATGAACGCGGATCTGTCGGGCGGTCTCCGTGCCGGTCAGGCTGCCCAGGTTAATCTCAAGGAAGAGGATGGAAAAAAGAAGCGGCTGATAAACATCCAGAAGCGCCTCTGCGCTTGGAAAATGCTGGATATTGAACTGCAGATGATGAAGCGCAGCATAGCTGTGCAGGATTTGCTTCAGATGGTCAAGGTCAGAGGACAGATTGTCCACAATGGCAATATTCAAGGGGTTAGGCCTCCTTTATAATGAGACTCTGCGTATCAAATTATAACACAGGAAGGCCTTGAGGGAAAGAGGAAATGTGAACGGTTCCGCAGAATGAAAAAAGCGAAACAAAAAAAGGTTTCCCTGCTGCGTCATGAGCGGGGAAACCTTTGAGTTTTATCAGATTCCGGCGATGTCTTCCTGTGTCATAATGCTGAGACCGCGTCCGGCAAGACGGGCCTCGGCGGCCTTGGTGTCGGCCACACGGAAGATCATGTAGGCGTGCTTGACGTCTTTGCCGCCGATGAAGGCGTACATGTATTCGATGTTGACGCTGGCCTCGGCGAATATGCCCAGGAGCTTGTCAAGACCGCCGGGCTCATCCGGGATGGCAACCGCCAGGACGGAGGTCAGATTGGCAACAAAGTCGGCTTCTTTCAGAATGTTGATGGCTGCATAGGCATCATCCACGACGAGGCGGGCAATTCCGAAGTCCTTGGTTTCGGCAATGGACAGTGCACGCATGTCGACGTGTTTGGCAGCCAGGACGGAGGTCATTTCCTTGAGCTTTCCGGGTCTGTTTTCAAGGAAGACAGAGATCTGTTTAATGCTCATTGTTTTCTCCAATCTGCAGCAGAAACCTGCTGCCGTTTTCCTCAGATTTTCCGTTTGTCGATGACACGGACAGCCTTGCCCTCGCTCCGGGCGATGGTTTTGGGTGCCACGAGGGATACCTTTGCCCGAATGCCCAGCATGGACTTGAGGCCCTCAACCAGCTGACGCTGACGCTCGGAAACCTCGCCGATGTTGTCGGTGAACATCTCGGGCGTCATTTCCACCTGAATGTCCAGGGTATCGGTGTTGTTGACGCGGTCCACGATGATCTGATAGTTTGCGCCATAGCCGTGATTGAGCAGAACCGTTTCGATCTGGCTCGGGAATACGTTGACGCCGCGGATGATGAGCATGTCATCGGAGCGGCCTTTCGGCTTGGCCATGCGGACATGCGTGCGGCCGCAGGAACACTTTTCCCGGGTCAGTGTACAGATGTCACGGGTGCGGTAGCGGATCATGGGGAACGCTTCCTTGTCAATGGCTGTGAAGACCAGTTCACCCTGTGCCCCTTCCGGCAGGACCTCTTCGGTATCCGGGTCGATGATTTCCGCGATAAAATGATCCTCGTTAATGTGCATGCCGGACTGCGCGGAGCACTCAAAGGCGACACCGGGGCCGGACAGCTCGGTCAGGCCATAGATGTCATATGCCTTGATGCCCAGTGTCTGCTGGATATCCTGCCGCATGTCCTCGCTCCAGGCCTCGGCACCGAAGATGCCGGCCTTGAGCGGAATATCATTCGGTCCGTACCCCAGTTCCTTCATCCGTTCGCCCAGGTAGGCGGCATAGCTGGGGGTACAGCAGAGAATGGTTGTGCTCAGGTCCATGATGAACATGATCTGACGGTCCGTATTGCCGGAGCTGGTGGGCACGGTCAGGCAGCCGACTTTGTGGGAGCCGCCGTTGAGGCCCGGGCCGCCGGTGAACAGACCGTAGCCGTAGGAAATCTGACAGACATCCTCATTGGTGCCGCCGGCGGCGACGATGGCCCGTGCGCAGCAGTCTTCCCACAGATCAATGTCATGCTGGGTGTAGAATGCCACAACCCGCTTGCCGGTGGTGCCGGAGGTGGACTGAATGCGGACACAGTCCTTGAGGGGAACGCCGACAAGACCGTAAGGATAGGCCTCCCGCAGGTCGGCCTTGGAGAGGAAAGGAAGCTTTGACAGATCCTCGAGGGTGTTGATATCCTCGGGCCGGACTCCTTTTGCCTCCATCTTCTTCCGGTAATAGGGGACGTGCTCATAGACGTGGCGGACCTGAGCCCGAAGCTTTTCCTCCTGGATGGCACGAATCTCCTCGCGGGAGGCACATTCAATTTCTGGCTGATAATATCTTTCCATGTTTTACCTCATGTCTGTGATACCTGTCATTGACAGGCGGGATACCGGGGAATCAGGCGTTGCGCCCGAGCTCAAACGCCCTTTTGTTCAGTTCGAGAAAACGGGCGGGGACAATGGCCTCAATGGCTTCCTGCCAGGCCTGATCGGGGAGATCAAAGTAGTGGCTGAGACGGCCCAGGAGGACCAGGTTGACCGCTTTGGCCGAACCGGCCTGCTCGGCCAGGGCAAGACAGTCAATTGCATCGACCCTGGCGCCGGATGCCTTCAGCTTTTCAGCCAGGTCGGCGGGATACTGGGCTGCGCCGGTGATGACGGGCATGGGATCAATCTGCTGCAGATTGGTGACGATCTGTCCGTCTTTGCGCAGATAGGGCAGCCATCTGGCGGCCTCGAGAATTTCAAAGGAGACGATGTAATCCGCCTCGCCGCGGTCAATGACCGGTGAATAGACCTTGTCGCCGTAGCGTACATACGTCACGACACTGCCGCCGCGCTGGGACATTCCGTGAACCTCGGAGACTTTGACGTCATAGCCCTGCATGAGGAGCAGATGACCCAGGAGCTTGCTGGCCAGCAGGGAACCCTGTCCGCCGACGCCGACAATCATGATATTCTTTGTTTCCATATTCTGTGCCTCCCTGCCTCAATGGTCTGTTTTGCCGGATTCAAAGGCACCTGCCCTGCACAGCTGGCTGCAGACATTGCATCCGACACAGAGCGTGCCGTCCACATGCGCTTTCTTTCCGTGCATGGAAATGGCGGGGCAGCCGATGCGCATGCAGGATTTACAGCCGATGCACTTGTCAGGGTTGACGGTGAGCGGCGGATTATGTTTGACATACTTGAGCAGTGCACAGGGACGGCGGGAAATGATAATGGAAGGGGCCTCGGCAGCCAGTTCTTCCTTCAGAATCCGGTCACATTCCTCAAGGTTATACGGATCGACGACACGGACCCGTTCAAAGCCCATGGCCCGGCAAAGGGCTTCCAGATCAATCTTTCCGGCCGGATCTCCCTTGATGTTATACCCGGTGGTGGGATTCTGCTGGTGACCGGTCATGCCGGTAATGGAGTTGTCAACGATGATGATGGTGGAGTTGGACTGGTTGTAGGCCACATTTGCCAGACCGGTCATGCCGGAGTGCATGAAAGTGGAATCGCCGATGACCGCAACGGTTTTGCGCTCGCTTTCCGGGCCTCTGACCTTGTTGAATCCGTGCACCGCGCCGATGCTGGCACCCATGCACAGGGTCATTTCAATGGCACCCAGAGGCGGAACGGCGCCCAGCGTGTAACAGCCGATATCGCCCAGGACGGTGCAGTTGTTTTTCCGGAGGGTGTAGAACATTCCGCGGTGCGGACAGCCGGCGCACATGACCGGCGGACGCGCCGGAACGGTCTCCTCAATGGAATAGGCGCTGCCTGTTTCGCAGCCAAAGGCGGCGGCGATCAGGTTCTGGGAGAATTCATTCACCATGGGCAACATCTCCTTGCCGGTGACAGGGATGCCCAGGGCACGGACGTGATTTTCGATAATGGGATCCAGTTCCTCTACCACGTAAAGCTTTTTCACCTTTGCGGCAAAGTCCCGGATGAGCTTTTCCGGCAGCGGATTGGTCATGCCCAGCTTGAGGACGCTGACGGAATCCCCGAACACTTCCTTCACATACTGATAGGATGTGGAGGCGGTGATGATGCCGATATCCGTGCCGCCCATCTCCACACGGTTGAGGGGTGAGGTCTCGGCATACTCGGTCAGGGCCTTTGTGCGCGCCTCGACGATGGGATGACGGCGTTTGGCATTGCCGGGCATCATGACGTATTTGCCGATGTCCTTTACATAGGGACGGTCAGGCACGGAACGCTCGCCGCAGGTGACGATGGACTGGGAATGGGCCACACGCGTACACATTTTGAGGAGAACAGGCGTGTCGAACTGTTCGGAAAGATCATAGGCCAGACGGGTAAATTCAAGCGCTTCCGCAGAATCGGAGGGCTCGATCATCGGCACTTTTGCGGCGATGGCGTGATGCCGGCTGTCCTGCTCATTCTGTGAGGAGTGCATCCCCGCATCGTCGGCGACGCCGATGACAAATCCGGCATTGACGCCGGTATAGGACATGGTGTAGAGGGGATCTGCCGCGACATTGAGTCCTACGTGCTTCTGCGCGCAGAAGGCTCTGCGTCCTGCCAGAGAGGCGCCGAAGGCGGATTCCATGGCGACTTTCTCATTGGGTGCCCATTCGCAGTAGATCTCATCATATTTGGCAGCTTCTTCTGTAATCTCTGTACTGGGGGTTCCGGGATAGCTGGAGATAAAGCAGACACCGGCTTCATAAAGTCCTCTGGCGACAGCTTTGTTTCCGAGCATAAGTTCCGGATGATGATTTGGACATTGTTCCATATGTTTAACCTCCTCCTGAATGTTCTTAAGTATACCCGAAATTGAGGGAAATACAAGCCCGAAGAAATAAAAAAAGCAATTGACAATTTGGTAGAAAAAAGATATTCTTCTTTTCGATATGCGTTTTGCCTGAAAGGCCATGCCCGTCACGGACGGAATCAGGCAGAAACTTCCCTGTCATGCGGCAACAGATTGTCAAAGCAGGATCGGAACAAAGCAGCTGCGACAGAAGAAATGCATGGAGGCCCGGAACGGGAACAGATATTTTGTCCGGAGACGGGCAGACAGGACAGGGAAAGCCGGCAGCATATCCGGTATGGGCTTGACAGGATGGAAGGTATAGTGCCTGTAAGGGATGAGAATAAGAAAAAGCAGCGCGGCCCAAAGAACAGGCTGCTGCTTAGATATAAGGAGGTTTCCTGAATTGGCAATTACTGATTTGCTGGAACGCAACAGCAAGCTGTATGGGGAAGAGGTTGCTCTTGTGGAAATCAACCCTGAAATCAGGGAGGAACAGAGAGTTACCTGGAGAGAGTATGAACTGATACAGCCGACTTCAAGTACATTTTACAGACGTCAGATTACCTGGTCGGTTTTCGATGAGAAAGCAAACAGAGTAGCCAATATGCTGCTTGAGCATGGGATTAAGAAGGGGCAGAAATGCGCGATCCTGCTGATGAACTGCCTCGAATGGCTGCCGGTCTACTTTGGCATTTTAAAGGCGGGGGCGATTGCGGTACCGCTGAATTTCCGCTTCACGGCAGATGAAATTGATTACTGCCTTCAGGCGTCTGATTCAGATGTGCTGTTCTTTGGCCCGGAGTTTATCGGCCGGATTGAGGATATTGCCGGAAAACTGAAGAAAACCATGCTGATGTATTTTGTCGGCTCGCCCTGCCCGACGTATGCAGAGGACTACTACCGTCAGACCGGAAATACCTCCTCCGTGGCGCCCCGCGTCCTCGTGGAGGATACGGATGATGCGGCGATCTATTTTTCCTCCGGCACCACCGGATTCCCGAAGGCGATTCTGCTCAAGCATTCATCGCTTTCTCATTCGGCCAGAATGGAAGCGGTGCACCATGAGACGACCCGGCAGGATACGTTCCTCTGCATCCCGCCCCTGTACCATACCGGCGCGAAAATGCACTGGTTCGGGTCGCTCTATACCGGCAGCAAGGCGGTTCTCCTGAAAGGAAATTCACCGGAATCCATCCTGAGCGCGGTGTCCAATGAGGGATGCACCATTGTCTGGCTGCTGGTGCCATGGGCACAGGATATTCTGGCCGCCCTGGATTCAGGCAAACTCAAGCTGGAAAATTATCACCTCAGCCAGTGGCGGCTGATGCATATCGGCGCTCAGCCGATTCCGCCCAGCCTGGTCCGGCACTGGCTTGAATATTTTCCCCATCACAAGTATGATACCAACTACGGACTCTCCGAGTCCACCGGTCCCGGATGCGTGCATCTTGGCATGGAAAATGTCCATAAGGTGGGTGCCATCGGCATCCCGGGCTTCGGCTGGGAGACGAAGATTGTGGATGAACACGGCGAACTGACTCCTCAGGGTGAGGTGGGTGAACTGTGTGTCAAAGGCCCCGGTGTCATGGTGGAATACTATAAGAATCCGACGGCAACGGCAGAGGTACTCAAAGACGGGTGGCTGCATACCGGAGATATGGCACGCCTGGATGAGGACGGATTTATTTTCCTGGTTGACCGGAAAAAGGATGTCATCATTTCCGGCGGTGAGAATCTTTATCCGGTTCAGATCGAAAGCTTCCTTGCCGCGAATCCCAAGATCCATGATGTGGCCGTGATCGGCCTGCCGGATAAGCGCCTGGGCGAAATTGCCGCGGCGATTATCCAGGTGAAGGAAGGGATGACGCTGACACAGGAGGAAGTCGAACGGTTCTGTGTGGATCTGCCGCGGTATAAACGGCCGCGCAGGATCATTTTCGATAAGGTGATCCGCAACGCCACCGGGAAGATTGACAAACCGAAGCTTCGCGCCATTTACTGCGGCGAGCGTCTGGTCGAAAAACAGAACATGTCCTGATTTTCATGCCGTTTTCCTTCCGGAAAACGGCATTTGTGCATGACAGGAAAGGAGAATGAAATGCATAAATCGCTTAAGTCCCGGCTGATCTGGGCGGGAATCGGAGTTGCGGTTTTTCTGATCGTCATCGTGCTGCTGAATATGTTGCTGGTGACGGATGCCAACAAGGAAAAATATAAGGCGTACCTGGATGAAAAACGGGAAGAGGTGAATCTCTTGACGGCGGCAGCCGCCGGGGCATCCATCGTGATTGCGGCTGTTCCGGAGGATGCGACGACGCCCATTGCCGAACAGATCGCCAGTGTGGCCTCGTATCTGGTGGTGGTGTCCGTGGTGATTCAGGCGGAGAAGCTGATCGTGGTCTTTGGCTGGGACCTGGCGGTCAAGATCCTGATTCCCTTTTCGCTGGTTTTGTTCCTGCTGTTTGTCGCAATGGACAAAAAGCGGATACTTTCTTTCTGCTCAAGGCTGATTGCGGTGGCCGTGTGCCTCCTGATTATGATTCCGCTTTGCCAGTGGATCGACGACAAAATCAATGAACACTTTCATACCGAGCAGATTCTGAGCGAGGCCGTTGCGGTGGAGGAGCCGGAGGAAACGACAGAGGCGAAAAAATCATGGCTTGAAAATGCCGGCGCGTTTTTCTCCGGAATCAAGGATTCGCTGGCCGGGATTCCGGAGAGCGTGAAAAGCACGCTGATCCGATACCTGGACGGGGTGGTCATGATGATCCTGACCTCCTGTGTGGTGCCGGTTGCGGTCTTTTTCGTCCTGGTCATGGTTTTAAAGGGGCTGTTCGGCGCGTTTATCAGCCCGGAGTTTGTGCGGATGGAACGGCTGCCGGAACGGGCGGCCGGACAGGAAACGGGATCCCGGCAGGAGCCCTGAACGGACGGTTTTAGACATGTTTTACTTGCATTTCAGGACAAAGTCATTTACAATCCCGTTTTGCATGTCATAGACAGCTGTGACGGAGGCAGACCGGTTCAGGAAAGAACGGCTCAGGCGTTTCACCCCGGAACTGTTCGGAAATGCACACTGAGATGAAAGAGGACGGATATGACGGTAT
Source organism: Clostridia bacterium (assembly GCA_017626895.1). Lineage (GTDB taxonomy): Bacteria > Bacillota > Clostridia > Christensenellales > Aristaeellaceae > Ventricola. The sequence continues at coordinate 8,308 of JAGAHV010000183.1, forward strand.
ATGGATACGGGGACTCCCTCATGTGGGGATGGGACCCCAGAATCGGAGCAGGGGACAACCGGCTGCGGGAGGATGAGATCTGGTTTGAACGGCTCTCATCCGTGTATGGATTTACCGTGATCAACGACAGCCTGCCCGGACGAAAGATCCCGGGGAAGCGGCCGCTGAAGCAGTTTCTGAGTGCGGTTTCCGGGAAGGACTGGCAGGTGCTTTTCCTGATGCTGGGGACCAATGATATCCTGGATAATACCAGCCTGCCCTTTACAAAAATCGGTCGGAAATGGGATGTTGCCCTCTCGGCACTGGTGGACATGTACCCGGACAGAAAAGACCGGATTGTGCTGTCTACCTGTCCGTATGCGCCGATTTTCGGCCTGACGGATACGCTTGCCAGACTGCGGAAGGGGTACAGGGAGGCGGCAGAGCTGGCCGGCGTGCGTTTCTTTGACGCGCTGGATCCGCTGCCGACTCTGTATGATGCCATTCATCTGAGCGAGGAAGGACACCGGATGCTGGCGGAGCGGGTGGCAGACTATCTGAGGAATACATTCGGAAAAGAATAAGGAAGGAACGTAAAATGAAAATCGCAGTAACCTATGATAATGGAAATGTCTTTCAGCACTTCGGCCATACGGAGGCCTTCAAGGTATATGAGGTGGAAGACGGGAAGGTGCTGAACAGTCAGGTGATTGATTCCGAGGGAAGCGGACACGGCGCACTGGCCGCGCTGCTGGCGGGGCACAAGGTGGATGTACTCATCTGCGGCGGAATCGGCGGGGGTGCGCAGGCGGCGCTGGCTGAAAACGGCATTGAACTCTGCGCTGGCGCGTCCGGCAGCGCGGATGAGGCCGTTGAGGCGTATCTGCGCGGGGAACTGGTCAACACCGGGGCGAACTGTGATCATCACGCCGAGGAACATGCGTGCGGCGAACACGGCTGCGGGGAAAATGAGTGCGGAAGCGAGGACGGATGCGCCAATTGCCCGGGCGGCTGCGCATTGACCGGGCGGAACGTGGGCAAGGTCTGCCGGACCCATTACAGGGGAACGTTTAATGACGGCACCCAGTTTGATTCCTCCTATGACCGGGGTGAACCGCTGGAGTTTGTGTGCGGCGCCGGCATGATGATCCGCGGCTTTGATGCCGCCGTGGCGGACATGGAAGTGGGACAGAAAGTGAATGTCCACCTGATGCCCGGGGAGGCGTACGGGGAATCCGATCCAAATGCCATTTTCACCGCCCAGATTGCCATGGTTCCGGGCTCGGAGAACCTGACCGTAGGCCAGCAGGTGTATCTGCAGGACACCATGGGACGCCCGTTCCCGGCCAGGGTGACGGCAAAGACGCCGCTGACCATTACCTTTGATGCCAATCACGAGATGGCCGGCAAGGAACTGAATTTCGAAATCGAACTGGTGGAGGTTCTGGACGCGTAAGCCGGACAGCGTTCCGAAATGAATAAAAATACATTTTTGTGTATAAATATTCAAAATCGGTCTTGACAAGGCGACTGAAAAGGAATAAAGTATGGATACATTTTCCGGAGGGAAGATGAATCTCAACAAATGCTCCGTTCCAGAGGAAACGGAGAATCAGGAGGATATAATCATGAAGAAAGTTCTCAGTATCATTCTGGCGATGATGATGGTACTTTTCGCAGCAGCAGCGTTTGCCGCGCCTGCAACCCTGGCATCTGTGAAGGAAAAGGGTGAGCTGGTGATTGCCACCAGTCCGGATTTCCCGCCGTTTGAGACCCTCAGCGGAGACGGCAGCGTCACGGGCATTGAGATGGAACTGGCCGCCAAGATCGCGGAGAAGATGGGCGTCAAGCTGACCGTTGAGCAGGTCAATTTTGATTCCATTCTCCTGGGCGTCATGAACGGCTCCTATGATGTGGGCATCTCCGGTTTCTCTGTGACCGAGGAGCGGAAAAAGAATGTCCTGTTCACCGATCCTTACTGCATGGCGGCGCAGGCCATCGTGGTGGTTGAAGGCAGCCCCATTGCCACCAAGGCGGATCTTGACGGCAAGCTGATTTCCGTCCAGGCCGGGACGACGGGCGAACTGTACTGCCTGCAGAACGGCTATAACGTTGAATCCTATTCAAGCAATACCGATGCACGTCTGGCCGTGCAGACCGGAACCGTGGATGCCTGGGTTATTGATGACCTGACCGCAGCGGAAATGGTGAAGGCCAACAACGAAAAGGAAGGCAAGAAGCTGGTTGTCCTCTCTGAGGCGATGACCGCCGAGCCCTATGCCTTTGCGTTCTCCAAGGAGAGCGGCGATCTGGTCGAGGCGATCAACGGCTATGTCCATGAGATGGTAGCGGATGGAACCATTGCTGCGATCTTTGAAAAGTATGAGGCGCCGTATACCGCTCCGGAAGCGGCCAAATAATAGCGAATCAGCAGGGTTTTATGCAGAAGATGCGACTTTGTCGCATCTTCTGCATATATTTTGAAAGGAGCGGATGAAATGAGTGCATGGCTTTCAACGCTGCACCAGACCTTTATCGAAACCGGATACTGGAAGCAGATGCTGCTCGGTCTCCAGAATACAGTCATTATTACGCTGGGTGCGCTTCTGATCGGCGTGTTGGTCGGTGCACTTCTGGCGGTCTGCAAATTCTTCTCTGAGGGAAACAAGGCCCTTCGGCCTCTTGAGATTTTCTGTGATCTGTATACCACGGTGATTCGGGGCATTCCCATGATGGTGCTGCTCCTGGTTTTCTTTTTCGTCATCTTTTCGGGTACGAGAAACAAACTGGGTGTCTGTATCCTGGCCTTTGGACTGAATTCGGCGGCCTATGTGGCGGAGATTATCCGAAGCGGCATCAACGCGGTGGACCGCGGACAGATGGAAGCCGGGCGGAGCCTGGGCATGTCCAAAATTCAGGCGATGTACAAGGTGGTGTTCCCGCAGGCGATTCGCAATATATTGCCGGCCATCGGCAACGAACTGATCACACTGGTCAAGGAAACCTCGGTCGCCGGCTATGTGGGGGTCATGGACCTGACAAAGATGGGCGAGCGCGCCAAGGCCATTACCTTTGATGCGGTCAACCCGCTGCTGGTGGTTGCGGTGACGTACCTGATCATCGTCATCGGACTGACCCGTCTGCTGGGTGTGGCAGAGAGGAGGCTGAACCGTGATAAGCGTTAAAAAGCTGTCAAAGCGATTTGATGATCTGGTGGTTCTGGACAATATTGATACGGAAATTGACAAGGGCGAGGTGATCTGCGTCATCGGCCCCAGCGGCGCGGGAAAGTCCACGTTTCTGCGGTGCCTGAACATGCTGGAAACCCCTACCTCGGGCCAGATTATCTTTGAGGGAAATGACCTGACAGATCCGAAAACCAACCTGAATCTGCACCGGCAGCGCATGGGCATGGTGTTCCAGCAGTTCAACCTGTTCCCGCACATGACGGTGCTGGATAACCTCACCTGCGCCCCCATGATGCTGAAAAAGGAATCAAAGGAAAAGGCGGAGAGCCGGGCAATGGACCTGCTCAGGCGGATCGGGCTTGCGGATAAGGCCGGTGCCTGGCCGGCACAGCTTTCCGGCGGACAGAAACAGCGGGTGGCCATCGTGCGGGCCCTGTGCATGGAGCCGGATGTCATGCTCTTTGATGAGCCCACCTCCGCGCTGGATCCGGAGATGGTCGGCGAGGTGCTGGACGTCATGAAGCATCTGGCGGAGGCGGGCATGACCATGGTGGTGGTGACCCATGAGATGGGCTTTGCCCGTGAGGTGGCCAGCCGGATCCTGTTCCTGGCAGATGGCATCATTGCGGAGGAAGGAACGCCGCAGCAGATTTTCAATCAGCCGAAAACGGAACGGCTTAAAGGGTTCCTGTCAAAAGTACTGTAAGAAACGGACCGATTCGCAGATTTTTTGGAGGTGCGGATCGGTCTGTTGCGTAAATGGCCAAAAGGCATGAAATCAGATGGAGGGTTAAGATGGCAAGTACACTCAAGGGAAGAAGTTTTCTGACGCTGTTTGACTGCACTTCTGCGGAGATCGAGCATCTGCTGGAGCTGGCGGCAAATCTGAAAGAAATGAAAAAGACTGGTGTCAAGCATCAGTACTGTAAGGGGAAGAACATTGCCCTGATTTTTGAAAAGACCAGCACCAGGACCCGCTGTGCGTTTGAGGTGGCGGCGTCTGATCTGGGCATGTACAGCACTTATCTGGACCCCAAAGCCTCCCAGATCGGGAAGAAGGAGTCCATCCGCGACACGGCGCGCGTGCTGGGCAGGATGTATGACGGCATCGAGTACCGGGGCTTTGAACAGGAAATTGTGGAGGAGCTGGCGGCGTATTCCGGCGTGCCGGTATGGAACGGACTGACCAATGAGTTTCATCCCACGCAGGTCCTGGCGGATCTCCTGACGATCCGGGAACACTTTGGCGAGCTGGCCGGAAAGCATCTGGTCTTTTACGGCGATGCCCGGTACAACATGGCCAATTCCCTGATGGTGGGCTGTGCGAAAATGGGCATCCACTTTACGGCCTGCGCGCCGGAGAAGTATTTCCCCAAGGGAGATCTGGCGGAGCGGAGTCGGAATATTGCCAAACGGACCGGATCGACGATTACCTTTGAGACGGACCCGATGAAGGCAGCCAAAGAGGCAGATATCATTTATACCGATGTCTGGGTTTCCATGGGCGAGGCGGATGAGGTCTGGGAGGAGCGGATTCATGATCTTCTTCCGTATCGGGTCACTCAGGAGATCATGGAAGCGGCGGGACCGGACACCGTGTTCATGCACTGCCTGCCGGCGTTCCACGACCTCAATACGGAAATCGGCCGCACGATTTATAAGAAATACGGCCTTGACTGCATGGAAGTCGAGGACCGTGTCTTTGAAAGCAAGGCTTCTCTGGTCTTCCAGGAGGCGGAAAACCGGATGCATACCATTAAAGCTGTGATGGCGGCGACGCTTGGAGGAAAGTAATGGCCTATCTTGTGCTTGGGAACGGTTCTGTTTTTGAAGGGAAGCGGATTGGGTACAGAGCCGATACGGTGGGGGAACTGGTCTTCACCACCGGCATGGTTGGGTATCTGGAGACAATGACAGACCCCAGTTATGCCGGACAGATTGTGGTCCAGACGTTTCCCCTGATCGGCAACTACGGGCTGATTCCCGAGGATTTTGAAGGGAACTGCGCACTGTCCGGCTATGTGGTGCGGGAACTGTGCGATACACCCTCGAATTTCCGCAGCCGGGGACCGCTGGAGGAATGGCTCACGGCGCATCGGATTCCCGGCATTGCCGGAGTGGATACGCGGGAAATTACCCGGCAGATCCGGGAGCAGGGAGTCATGAACGCCATGATCTGTGAAACGGTTCCCGCGGACCGGTCCGCGATTGAACAGTTTGCGGTGCGGGATGTCCTGAAAAGGGTGACCTGCCTTGCACCCAAAATCTACGAGGCACAGGGGGAAATGCGCCATAAGGTGACCCTCATTGATTACGGCGCCAAGCGGAACATCATCCGCAGCCTGCAGCAGCGGGGCTGTCAGGTGACCGTGGTTCCCGCCTTTACCACCGCGGAAGAGATCCTGGCCGGCGATCCGGACGGGGTCATGCTCTCCAATGGCCCGGGAGATCCGGCAGAGAACACGGGCTGCATACGTGAAATTGCCAGGCTCATCGGCCAGGTGCCGGTTTCGGCATCTGCCTGGGGCACCAGATGGCGGCCCTGGCCATGGGCGGGAAAACCATCAAGCTCAAGTACGGTCACCGGGGCGGCAATCAGCCGGCAACGGACCGGAAAACCGGACGGACCTATATGACCAGCCAGAACCACGGCTATGCGGTGGTGGCGGGGAGCCTGGGGGAAAACGGAATCGAAACCTTTGTCAATGCCAATGACGGCAGCTGCGAGGGGATGCGTTATCCGGGAAAACGGTGCTTTACGGTGCAGTTTCATCCCGAGGCCCACGGCGGGCCGCAGGACACCTCGTTCCTGTTTGACCGGTTTATCAGCATGATGGGAGGAAAGTGAGATGGGACGGGATCAGACAATCCGCAAAGTACTGGTTATCGGTTCCGGACCGATTGTCATTGGCCAGGCGGCGGAATTTGACTATGCCGGTGCACAGGCCTGCCGCGTTTTGCGGCAGGAGGGCGTCAATGTGGTGCTGGTGAATTCCAACCCGGCCACCATCATGACCGACAAGCATCTGGCGGATGAGATTTATCTGGAGCCGCTGACAGAGGCCACGCTGCGGCGGATTATCGAAAAAGAACGTCCGGACGGCCTTCTGGCGGGTCTGGGCGGACAGACGGCCCTGACCCTGGCCATGCAGCTGAGCCGGGACGGTACCCTGGCCAAATATGGCGTGCGGCTCCTGGGCTCGGACATTGAGGCCATTGAGCGGGCAGAGGACCGGGAGAAGTTCCGGGAAACGATGAAAGCCATCGGGCAGCCCGTGGTGGCCTCGGAAATCGCGGTGACCCTTGATGAGGCAATCCGGGCGGCCCAATATATCGGCTATCCGGTCATCGTCCGTCCGGCCTATACCCTGGCCGGAACGGGCGGCGGCATTGCCGGGGATGAGACCAGTCTGCGGCAGATTGCCGCCCAGGGACTGGAGCTTTCGCCGATTCATCAGGTCCTGATCGAGCGCTGCATCTCCGGCTGGAAAGAGATCGAGTTTGAGACCATGCGGGATGCGCAGGGAAATGTCATTGCGGTCTGCTCCATGGAAAACGTGGATCCCGTGGGCATTCATACCGGTGATTCCATCGTGGTGGCCCCGGCCCTGACCCTTTCAGACCGGGAATACCAGATGCTGCGCACGGCGTCACTTGACATGATTTCAGCCATCGGGATTGTGGGCGGATGCAACTGTCAGTTTGCCCTGAATCCGGACAGCTTTGAGTATGCGGTCATTGAGGTCAACCCGCGTGTCTCCCGTTCCTCCGCCCTGGCCTCCAAGGCAACCGGCTATCCCATTGCCAAAATGACCACCCGGATTGCTCTTGGCTATACCCTGCCGGAAATCGTCAATGAGGTGACGGGGCGGACCTGTGCCTGCTTTGAGCCGACACTGGATTATGTGGTGGTCAAGTTCCCCAAATGGCCCTTTGACAAGTTTGCCGGGAGCAGCCGGATTCTGGGGACCCAGATGAAGGCGACGGGCGAGGTCATGTCCATTGCCCAGAGCTTTGAGGCGGCCCTGATGAAAGCGGTCCGCGGCGCGGAAATCTCACTGGATACCCTGAATGCGCCGCCGCTCAGCGACAGGCCCCTGCGAGAGCGGCTGGCCGAGGCTAATGACCGGCGGCTCTTTACGGTCTTTGAGGCCCTCAAGAGCGGCATTTCGGTGGAGGAGATCCACGAAATTACCCGGATTGACAGGTGGTTCCTCTGGCGCCTTGCCGCCATGGCCAGTTATGAACAGCGGATTGCCGCGGAGGGTCTCACGGATGAGGATTACCGTCTGGGCAAGCGGATGGGGTATCCGGATACGGCCCTGTCCCGGCTGAGCGGACGCTCAAATCTTCCGGAATTCACGCTCAGTTACAAGATGGTGGATACCTGCGGCGCCGAATTTGATGCCGCCACCCCGTATTTCTACTCGACCTGTGACGCGGTCTGTGAGTCGAGGCAGCTCCGGCGCAGCGGGAAAAAGGTCATCGTGGTGCTGGGCTCCGGCCCGATCCGCATCGGACAGGGAATCGAGTTTGACTACAGCTCCGTGCACTGTGTCTGGATGCTGCGGGAACTGGGGTATGATGTGGTCATCATCAACAACAATCCGGAAACGGTTTCAACGGACTACGACACGGCGGACCGGCTCTATTTTGAACCGCTTTTCGGGGAGGATGTGGAGCAGATCCTGAAGGCGGAAAAGCCGGAGGGCGTGGTGGTGGCCTTTGGCGGTCAGACAGCCATCAAGCTGACCAAATACCTGGACCAGCGCGGCATCAGGATCCTGGGCACCTCGGCGGATGGCATCGACCTGGCCGAGGACCGCATCCGCTTTGATGCCCTCCTTGAACAGTTCGGGATCCGGCGGCCCAGGGGACTGTCGGCCCTGACCATGGAGGAGGCGCTGCAGGCGGCCAATGCCCTGGGGTATCCGGTGCTCCTGCGTCCCTCGTATGTCATCGGCGGACAGAACATGACCATTGCCCGGTCGGATGAGGCTGTCCGGACGTACATGTCCCGCATTCTTGAACACGCCATTGAGAATCCGGTGCTCATCGACCAGTACATGCCGGGAACGGAGCTTGAGGTGGATGTGGTCTCAGATGGCCGGGATGTCCTGATCCCGGGCGTCATGGAGCATGTGGAACGGGCCGGTGTTCACAGCGGTGATTCCATTGCCGTCTATCCGCCGTACAATCTCTCGGACCAGATGCTGGGGGTGATCTGCGACTGTTCCACCAAACTGGCTCTGGCCCTTGGCACCCGGGGACTGGTGAATATCCAGTACCTGATTCATCAGGGGGAACTCTACGTCATTGAGGTCAATCCGCGGGCCTCCAGAACCGTTCCCTATATCAGCAAGGTGACCGGTGTCCCCATGGTGGACATTGCCACCCGGGTCATGCTGGGCGAGCACCTGATCGATATCGGCTGCGGAACCGGGCTCTATCGGACACCGCCGTATGTGGCGGTGAAGGTCCCGGTGTTCTCCTTTGAGAAGCTGACGGATGCCAATTCCCTGCTGGGACCTGAAATGAAGTCGACGGGGGAGGTGCTGGGCATCGGGAAAACCCGCGCGGAGGCCCTGTTCAAGGGACTGACGGCGGCCGGCTTCCATCTGCCCGCACGTCATGAACACGCCGGCATCCTGATTTCCGTGGAGGAAAATGACTATCAGGAGATTATTTCGCTGGCGAAGCGCTTCTATGACCTGGGCATTGAGCTCTTTGCCACCAGCGGCACGGCGGCGGCCATCCGGCAGATGGGCATTTCGGTCACTTCGGTGCCCAATGCCACCGAAAGCGATACCCTGATGCAGCTCCTGGAGGACCGGAAAATCAACTACATCGTGTATACCGGCGCCGTCAGGGATACCACGGTGGGGGATTACAATCTGCTTCACCGCCGGGCCATGCAGCTGGGCATCCCCTGCCTGACCAGTACGGATACGGCCGGGGCACTGGCGGAAATCATTGAGAGCCGGTTTAACGAGGAAAACACGGAGCTGGTGGACATCAATCATATGCGTCCCTGGCGTCAGCGGATTCACTTTGCCAAAATGCAGTCCTGCGGAAACGACTACATTTTCATTGAGAACTTCGACGGCGCGGTTTCCTGTCCGGAATCCCTGTGCATCTCCCTGTGCACGCCGCATTACGGCATCGGCGGAGACGGACTGGTGCTCATCGAGCATTCCCGGGTGGCGGATGCGAAAATGCGCACCTTCAATCAGGATGGCAGTGAGGGCCGCATGGCCGGAAACAACATCCGGTCCGTGGCCAAATATCTCTTTGACAAGGGATACGTTCACAGCACCTCCATGCGCATTGAAACCATCAGCGGAATTTATCGGGTCCGGCTGTACCTGCGGGATGGAAAAGCGAATACCGTCTCCGTGGATATGGGCTGTCCCACCTTTGAAACGGCCCGGATTCCGGCCTGCAGCGACCTGCCCGAGATCATCCGTGCGCCCTTTGAGGCGGCAGGACAGAGGTGGGAGGTGACCTGCGTCAATGTGGGCAATCCGCACTGCGTCGTCTTCTGTGATGCCATTGACAGCCTGGATCTCGCCCGGATCGGTCCGGCCTTTGAAGAGCATCCCATGTTCCCGGAGCGGGTCAACACGGAATTTGTCCGCGTCGTCAACCGGACGACCCTCCGCATCCGGGTCTGGGAACGGGGCAACGGTGAAACCCTTTCCTGCGGAACCGGTGCCTGTGCGGCGGTTGCCGCGGCCGTCCGGAACGGATACTGTGACAGGGAGTCGGATATCACCGTAAAACTCCTGGGCGGGGATATGACCGTCCGCTGCGGAGATACCCTGTCTCTTTCCGGCGTGTCCACCATGGTCTTTGAAGGTGAATTTGAAATGTAACGGGAAACGTTCTGTGAATCCGTTTCAGGCATGAAAGCGGAATGCTTCCTCAGCAATCCGGTCTTAACGCGAAAGCGTCTCCGTTTTAAACGGAGACGCTTTTTTGTGTGTATCGCCTGAGGACAGCCGGAAAAGCCGGGATTCCATCCTGACCCATTCAGGACTTGTCGGGGTCGGGGGATGTGTTGTCACGAAGGATACCGGCAATGTTCTGCAGCAGGGTCAGGAATGCGTCCCTTTTTTTATTAAGGGCTTCAACTTCCTTCTTTAGTTCTTCAACCCTGGCTATTTTTTGCTGAAGCTCCTCCTGCAATGCGGCCAGATCCGGTTCACCTTTTGGGCTGCTTTTTCGTTTCCGGGGAGCAGGGGGGATGAGTGTTCCGTCCGGTCCCACCGTGCCGATAAACCGTTTCCGGGGCTGCCCGGACTTGGTCGTTGTATTCGGGATGGTTTCATATACCCGAATCTCACCGGTCTTTTTGTCTTCAATACGGATTTGCATGGCCAAATTCACCTCGCTGTTGCGTCATAATGGGATCATCAGTTCATTTGGTCATATGATGCCATATTCAGAAGTGTTTTTCAACGGGTATTTCATTTGGAGAATGGGAAGCAGCACATTTTGCAGGATTCGTTGCACTCAAAATGGTTCAGGAATTCAATGAAAACAAAGCGGGAAGGGGAATAACAATGAAGCACCGCTTGCGTAAATTGATCACTGTGGCCTTGGTCGTGAAGGTGGACAAGACGTTTATCCCGCCTTCGAATACGCATAACTGTGTTTGTACATATATTCCGGAGAGCAATCAATCTCTCCGTTCAACCAGGTAACTACACCATGATCAAGCATAGGGCAAGAGAAAACCTTATCATTATGCAGCGGCTCAAAGGCAGAACCCTTCAATATAGTCGCATCAAAAAGACGATATTCTCCATTATTGAATTGCAGCAGCATCATCATATCCGAAAGAGGCCTGACCTGCTCAACTTTTAACGATTGCTTTAGTTCACTGCCGTATACAATGCCATCTTTGATAATCATTCTGTCTACCTCCGGCTTATTTCAAAGGATCGATCTTCTTAAACGGAGTATTCCTGACCGCCTGATTCCATGCTTCATAAAGCTCCTCTTCATGAATGGTCATCCATCCTGTAAGTATTCGATACTGTTTTACAGGAATGCTTCCATCCAGCACCTCACCGTCCAAACCGACCGATGCTTCATATTCGCCATAATAAACATGAACGTGAGGCTTATGATGTTTATCGTTGTCATTGAAGATCATTTTATTACTAATCCATAGAATCTGCTGATTTCTGGCACGCGACACTCCTCCGTTTCCTGTTATGCTAAGAGCAAATTCATTTATATTCAAACCGAAAGTAG
>JAGAHV010000184.1:0-30504 GCA_017626895.1 Clostridia bacterium
AATTTTGACTATACATTCTTAATTTTTTTGTATTTGTTGTGGACATTGTGGACGGTTTGTGTTATCATTACAGCACATTTTAGAAACGAAACTGAATATTAGTCTAAAAACGGTGGAATCCGTTTTAGAAATACACGGCATGTCCGTGAAAAATGTTAGGAGGTTTTTTTATGAAGAATGTCCTTGCGATCGTCCTTTGCATGCTGCTGCTCGTCGTGAGCGTCGGCGCCATGGCAGAAAAGGTTGGCGTCTCGATGCCGACCAAGGATCTGCAGCGTTGGAACCAGGATGGTGAAAACATGCAGAAGCAGCTGGAAGCAGCCGGATACACGGTTGACCTCCAGTATGCATCAAACGATGTTCAGACCCAGCTGTCCCAGGTGGAAAACATGATCTCTGAGGGTGCTGACGTTCTCGTTATCGCAGCAATCGAAGGATCTTCCCTCGGTGAGGCTCTCACCATGGCCAAGGATGAAGGCATTCCGGTTATCGCGTATGACCGTCTGCTGATGGAATCCGATGCTGTTTCCTACTATGCAACCTTTGATAACTACATGGTCGGAACCGTGCAGGGCACCTACATCAAGAACACCCTGGATCTCGACAATGCGGCTGGCCCGTTCAACCTCGAGATCACCGCTGGCGACCCCGGCGACAACAATGCCGGCTACTTCTATCAGGGCGCTGTTGATGTTCTGAAGCCGTACATCGATTCCGGCAAGCTGGTTGTCAAGTCCGGTCAGATCGCATTTGACGATGTTGCGACCCCGACCTGGGCAACAGAAACCGCTCAGAACCGTGCTGAGAACATCCTGTCCTCCTTCTATGCGGATGGCAGCAATGTTGACGTATGGCTCTGCTCCAATGACTCCACCGCTCTGGGCGTTGAGAACGCTCTGGCAGCAAACTACACCGGAACCTATCCGATCATCACCGGACAGGACTGCGACATTGCCAACACCAAGAACATGATCGCCGGCAAGCAGAGCATGTCCGTCTTCAAGGACACCCGTACGCTGGCTGCTCAGGTTGTGAAGATGGTTGGCCAGATCCTCAAGGGCGAGACGGTTGACGTCAATGATACCGAGACCTACAACAACAACGTCATCGTTGTTCCTTCCTATCTCTGCGAGCCCGTATTTGCGGATGTTAACAACTACAAGGAGCTCCTGATCGACTCCGGTTACTACACCGAGGATCAGCTCAAGTAATTGAACATTTGAAAAGCCGTGGTGCAGGCGAGCCTGACTCGCCTGCACCTTTTTAAGATGGACAATTCATTTGGAACCTTTCTGACAATCGTCCATTACTTTTTGCATGACGGAGGAAGACCATGGCGAAAATACTGCTTGAGATGAAGAACATTACGAAGACGTTCCCCGGGGTTAAGGCGCTCGATAATGTGAATCTTCAGGTAGAGGAAGGTGAGATTCACGCGCTGGTCGGGGAGAACGGTGCCGGCAAGTCAACCCTGATGAATGTACTGAGCGGCATCTATCCCTATGGAACGTATACGGGTGATATTATCTACGACGGGGAAGTGTGCAAGTTCTCCCACATCAAGGATTCAGAACATAAAGGCATCGTCATCATCCACCAGGAACTGGCTCTGGTTCCTGAGATGACCATCGGCGAAAACATGTACCTGGGCAATGAACGCGGGCATAAGTTTGCCATTGACTGGAATACCACCTATGCCGAGGCGGACAAATACCTGCGGATGGTGGGCCTGGAGGAGAGTTCAAAGGTCCAGGTAAAGACCATTGGTACGGGCAAGCAGCAGCTGGTGGAAATTGCCAAGGCACTGGCGAAAAAAGCCCGCCTGCTGATTCTGGATGAACCCACCTCCTCCCTGAATGAGGAGGATTCCAAGGCCCTGCTTGACCTGATGCTGGGATTCAAGAAGCAGGGCATGACGATGATCATTATCTCCCACAAGCTCAATGAGGTGGCCTATGTGGCGGATAAGATCACGGTCATCCGGGATGGCACCACCATTGAGACCATTGACAATCACGGCCAGGAGCCGGTCAGCGAGGAACGGATCATCAAGGGAATGGTCGGCCGTGAGATGACCAACCGGTTCCCCAAGCGCGAGGGCGTGAAGGTGGGGGATGTCCAGCTGGAAGTGGAAAACTGGACGGTTCACCATCCGCTGTATCCGGAGCGGAAAGTGGTTGACAACGTCTCCATCAAGGTCCGCAAGGGCGAGGTGGTCGGCATTTACGGCCTGATGGGCGCCGGCAGAACCGAGCTGGCCATGAGCATCTTCGGTCAGTCCTACGGCGCCAACATTTCCGGCAGCCTCAAGATTGACGGGAAGCCGGTCCGGCTGCGCAAGAGCATCGCGGATGCCATCCGCCACAAGATCGCGTACGTGACAGAGGACCGGAAGGGGAATGGCCTGGTCCTGTCCCAGTCCATCCGCGTGAACACGTCTCTTGCCAATCTGGACCAGATTTCAAACCACAAGGTCATTGATGAGGATAAAGAGCATGCCGTTGCCGAGGAGTACCGGGAGAAGCTCAAAATCAAGACGCCGGGGGTTGAACAGCTGGTAGGCAATCTGTCCGGCGGAAACCAGCAGAAAGTGCTTCTGGCCAAGTGGATGTTTGCCGGCCCGGATATCATGATTCTGGATGAACCGACCCGCGGCATCGACGTCGGCGCCAAATATGAGATTTACTGCATCATCAATGATCTGGCGGCCGCAGGAAAATCAGTCATTATGATTTCCTCCGAACTGCCGGAGGTGCTGGGCATGAGTGACCGGATCTACATCATGAATGCCAGCAAGGTCATCGGGGAGATGAAGGCCTCCGAGGCGACGCAGGAGAACATTATGGCAGCCATACTGAAATCAGGAAGGGGTGAATGAGGATGAAGGGTGTATCACTCAGTGAATTCTTCAAAAAGTATACGATGATTCTGGCCCTTGTCCTGGTTGCGATCTTCTTTTCCATTACCACACAGGGGAAAATCCTTTATCCGCAGAACATTAACAACCTGATCTCCCAGAACGGCTATGTGTTCGTTCTGGCGGCCGGCATGCTGCTGTGCATCCTGACCGGCGGCAACATTGACCTGGCGGTGGGCTCCGTGGTCTGCTTCGCCGGTGCCATCGGCGCCGTGATGATGAACAGCGGAATCAACATATGGATTGCCGTTCTGGTCATGCTCCTGACTGGCCTTGCCATTGGCTTTTTCCAGGGCTTCTGGATCTCCAAGATCTATGTCCCGGCCTTTATTGCCACCCTGGCCGGCATGTATGCCTTCCGCGGCCTCTCCAACGTGGTCCTGCAGGGCTATGCCGTTTCCATTTCCAACAAGACCTTCCTGAACATCTTCGGCGGCGGTGCGGACTGCTATATTCCGGATTTCATCGGAAAAGGCGGCTCCCTCAATCTGACCTGCCTGATTGCCGGCATCGCGATTGCCGCGATCTATGCCATTGTCACGATTCGCCGGGTCAGCGTGCAGAAGAAGATGGGGATTATCCAGAATACCACGCCCGAACTGCTGAAAGCGGGCATCCTTTGCGCCGTGGTCATCTGGCTGTTCTACAAGCTGGCCTCCTACAAGGGCATCCCGACGGTGCTGATCTGGGTGGCGCTGGTGCTTGGCATCTACAACTACATCACCAACCGGACCTCCATCGGCCGGCACCTGTACGCGGTCGGCGGAAATGAAAAAGCCACCGCTCTCTCCGGCGTCAATACCCGCAACGTCTTCCTCTTTGCCTATGCCAACATGGGCCTGCTGGCAGGCCTTGCCGGCATCCTGACCGTTGCCCGGGCCAGCTCGGCGCAGCCTACGTATGGACAGGGCTATGAGATGGACGCCATTGCTGCCTGCTTTATCGGCGGTGCCTCCGCCTACGGCGGAACCGGAAAGATTTCCGGCGTCATCATCGGTGCCGTTCTCATGGGCTTCATTAACCAGGGCATGAGCATCATGGGCATTGAGGCCAATTATCAGCGGGTGGTCAAGGGCATCGTCCTGCTCCTGGCGGTTATGTTTGATGTGCTCTCCAAGCGTGCGAAAAAATAACACAGGAAGGTGACAACAATGAAAAATCTTTTAGCGTTCTTAAAAAAGAATACCATGCTTGTCGTCCTGATCCTTGTGTATCTGTTTTTCATGGTCATGACAGGAGGCAGCATTCTCAAACCACTGAACTTTAACGCCTTGATTACCCAGAATGCCTACGTCTATATTCTGGCAGCCGGCATGCTCATGTGTATGCTGACCGGCGGCAACATCGACCTTTCCTGCGGCTCTTTCGTGTGTCTCGTGGGCGCTGTCGGCGGCGTCATGATGGTCATTAAGGGAATGAACACCGGCCTGTCCATCGCCCTGATGCTGCTGTTGGGCATTGCCTATGGCTGCGGCCTTGGCTACCTGATTGCCTACGTGCATATTCCGCCGTGGATTGCCACCCTGGCCGGGTACCTGGCCTTCCGGGGCCTCGGTACCTCCATCCTGAGCGCCAATTCCAAGACCGGTTCCATCGCGCCGCTGCCCGAGGATTTTCTCAAAATCTTTTCCGGAAAAGTCTGGCAGACCAAGATGAGTGTTTTCAACTGGCCCTGCATGACCGTGGGCATCGTGGCAGCCGTGATTACGGTGGCCGTGCTCTTCCTGACCCGTCAGTCAAGGATCCGGAAAGGGTATGAGGCGGATTCCATGAGCACCACTCTGGTCAAGAGCGTGGCCAGTGCGGCGGCGATCCTCTTTATCATGTACAAGCTGTCCAAAGCCGGCGGCATTCCCACGGTTCTCATCTGGGTCGTGGCAGTCGTGCTGATTTACAGCTTCATCACCAGCAAGACTCAGGTCGGCCGGCAGTTCTACGTGGTGGGCGGCAACATTGAGGCAGCCCGGATGTCCGGCGTCAATACCCGCTGGGTCATGTTCCTGGCCTACCTCAACATGGCGGTGCTGACCGTCGTCTCCGCGTGGACGGTCATGGCCCGGTTCCAGGCTGCCAACTCCACCGCCGGAACGAACTTTGAAATGGATGCCATTTCCGCCTGCGTCGTGGGCGGCGTTTCGGCCAGCGGCGGATCCGGCAGCGTCATCGGCATGGTGATCGGTGCCACCCTGATCGGCGTCATCAACCTGGGCATGAGCCTGATGGGCATTGATGCCAACTACCAGAAAGTCGTCAAAGGCGTGGTCCTGCTGGGCGCAGTGGTCTTTGACATCCTTTCCAAGAAAAGAAAAGGCTGATCCATTCAGCCCAGAGGGCATCCTGGGATGCCCTCTTTTTTTCGTCGGCGCCGAATCTGAGGCAGGCACAAAGGGCCCGATTGCCGTGAATTTGCCGCTCGCACCCGGTCTGAGAGCAACAGGAATGCTTGACGAAATCAGGGTAAAGCGGTAAAATAACACTATCAATAAACTATGAAAGGAAGAAAGGCTTGCTTCAATATTTGCAGACACTTTTCCGTGAGCCCCTTTCCTTCTTTGATCAGGCCATTTACCGGATTGCGGCGGTGCTGATCGGACTGTGCCTTCACGAATTTGCCCACGCCTATGTGGCACACCGGTGTGGGGATGATACAGCGCTTGAAGCCGGACGGATGACCATCAATCCGCTGGCCCATCTGGACCCGGTCGGCACCCTGCTGATGTTCTTCGTCGGCTTCGGTTATGCCAGACCGGTGCCGGTGAATCCGTACCGGTTCAAGGGAAACCGGGTTCAGGCGGATTTTCTGGTCTCCATTGCCGGCATCTGCATGAACACGATTCTGTTTCTTCTCTTTACCGTGGTGATGGTGTTCGCCTCCTCGAAGATGTGGGATCCGCGGGTCATTGAACAGAACGGGCTTTACCGGCTGTGCAGCTATCGCTTTTCCGCCATCTGGGATGTGATTCAGGGACGCGCGCCGGAAAAATTCGGCAGCTTCCTGGTCAATGGCTGGCTGGTGCCCGTGGTGCGGCTTTCCGCCTACACGGCGCTGGTGAATCTGAATCTGGCGCTGTTCAATTTCCTGCCGATTCCGCCCTTGGATGGCTATCATGTATTCAATGACCTGATTTTCAAAGGGAGATTTCAGCTGGACCGGAACGGTTTCCGCATTGCCATGGGCATCGTCCTGGTGCTTTCGGCCACCGGACTTCTGGGCCGCCTGATCAGCGCCTGCCTGCTCCCGATTCAGGACTTTATTCTGACCCCTGTCAGAGCGATCTGGGGGTAGAAATGGCGTATGTTGTTTCACTGACCCAGTTTGAGGGACCGCTGGATCTTCTGCTCCATCTGATTAATCAGGCGAAGGTGGACATTAAGGACATCTTTGTCTCTGAAATTACGGAGCAGTATCTGGCGTCTATGCAGGGACTGGATGAACTGGATATGGATACCGCCAGTGAATTTCTGCAGATGGCGGCCATGCTCCTTGAAATCAAATCCCGTGCGCTGCTGCCCAAACCGCCGCAGCCGGAGGATCCGGATGCGGAGACGCCGGAACAGGCCCTTATCCGCCGACTGGAGGAGTACAAGCTGTACAAGGAAAGTGCCGGGCGGATGCGGGAGTTTGAGAAAGCGGCCATGAACGCGTTTTCCAAACTGCCGGAGGAATATCCGCTGCCGCCTCAGCCGGTGGAGCTGACCGGTCTCACCCTGAACGGACTGGTTCGGGCGCTGGAGCGGATCATCGAGCGGCGGGCAAGGGAAAACGAACCGGGCGGACGTGTTTTCCGTTCGATCAACCGGGACCGGTTTTCCATTGAGCAGTGCGTCTATAACCTGACAGTTCGCCTGCGGCAGGGACCCGTCCTGTTTTCGGACATGCTCTCCGCGGATGTGACCAAAAATGAAGTGGTTTCCTATTTCAGCGCGATGCTTGAGATGCTGAAACTGGGACAGCTGCATGTTGAACAGGAACATACATTTGATGATATACTGATTCTCCCCGGGAAAAGGAGCGATGAGGCCAATGGAGAACCAAAGCCAGCGGATCCTGATGCCGCAGGAGAAAATCAAGGAAGATAAGCCGGAAAAGCAGGAATGGCCGGGGATTGTCGAATCCATTCTGTTCGTGTCAGGAAATGCGGTGGAAAAAGAGGAACTCCGAAAGGCCATGAATCTGACCGAGGCGGAACTGGATGAGGCCCTGGATATCCTGGAAAGTGAATACGATTTTAACCGGCGGGGGCTGCGGCTGCTCCGGTTTGGTGCGCATGTCCAGCTGGCCACAAGGCCTGATTATGCCAGGTATGTGGAACATCTCCTGCAGCCGGTCCAGAAACAGTCCCTTTCCCAGGCGATCATGGAAACCCTGGCGGTGATTGCCTATAAACAGCCGGTTACCAAGGCCGAGGTGGAACAGATCCGCGGCGTCAAGTGCGACTATTCGGTTCAGTCCCTGATTGCCAAGGGCCTCATTGAGGAAGCAGGACGGAAAGAGGCACTGGGCCGGCCGATCCTGTATGCCACAACGGATGCGTTCCTGAGACACTTCTGTATTTCATCCCTTGACGAACTGCCGGAAATCGATTTCGCTAGTCTGGCAAAGAAAGAGGGCCAGGCAGCAGCGGTTGAAGAGGGAACGTTTGAGCTCGGCACAACGCCCTCAGGGCAAAGCGGGGAAACCCGGACGGAGGAGACTGTCGGTCCGGACAGTGAGCAGCCGGAAACGGCTGCATCTGAACCTGCCGAAAACGCCCAGACTTCCGGTCCGGATGCAGCCGGTCAGGGGAAAGAAAGCCCCGATTCCGCACAGCCCGCGGAATCAGATGAGTAAGATGGTTACGGACATAGTCCGTTCCATATAGATTTATTTTTTATGAAGGGAAGGATATTTGGTGAAAAAGTTCCTCGAGGAGTTCAAGGCGTTTGCAATGCGCGGCAACGTCGTGGACATGGCCATCGGTGTTGTCATCGGCGCAGCGTTCGGTAAAGTTGTCACGGCTGTAATCGAGATTTTCCTGAATCCGATTCTCGAAGCACTGCCAAAGATGGAAACTGGCGGAACCGGTTTTGCCGGCAGCATTATCAGCTTCCTGGCGGTTCTTGTGGAGTTCCTCCTGACGGCGTTTGTTCTCTTCCTGATTGTTAAGGCAATCAACGAAGGAAAGAAGCGCTTCGTGAAAGAGCCCCCGAAGAAAGTCACTGTCAAGACCTGCCCGTTCTGCAAGAGCGAGATCAATATCGATGCGACCCGTTGCCCGTTCTGTACTTCCGAACTGAAATAATCACCCGCTTCAAAGCCTCTCCGCGGAGAGGCTTTTCGTTCATATATGCTCATCCGTGCCACGGATGGGGGATCTGCATTTTAACCAATGGCCTGTCTTTTCAGGCATCTTCCGGCAAATGCGCTTTGACTCGTCCTGCTTTTTTGACAAATCTTAAAAACTTCCTTCACAGAAACAGGATTTTGAGCTATAATCACAAATGGGGTTTCATCCTCTGCAATAATGATGCCATTCAGAGAATGCGGACATTCTCTCTCAGACTTTTCCGGCAGGAGGGGAGGAGTTTAGTTGAATATGCGTCGGTTATTAGTCGTCTTTTTGCTGCTGTGTCTCTTTGCAGCCGCGGCCATGGCTGACATCTCGGTCAGTGTCTCGTTTCAACAGGACGGGAACAACCAGATTGCGACCTTCAAAGCGTCCCCCGGGACGCCGGAGTCAACGGAGGCAGCTGCGCTTTTTCAAAGCCGGCTGGATGAATACTTTGAACAGAGCGATGCGCTGAAACGCTATGCCCGGGTGCTGGGCCGCGGCGGTGAGACCGTGATCTTTGAGCGCGGAATGCTCTGCACCTCGGAGCGGTTCATTTCGATGCTTCTCATCCGCGACGGACAGCAGGCAGATGGCACAAACGGAAGCGTGCCAAAATCCCTGTGCATCGATCCCAGAACGGGCCAGATGATTTCCCTGATGGATCTTTTCCGGGCTCCGGATGAGGCCAGGGCGCGTCTCTCCGAGATGATTGAACAGGACATACTGCCGACCCTGTCGGATTATCTTGAGTTTTCGGAGCTTCTTCCGGTACCGGAGGACTGCTTTTATCTGGACGCGGACGGCCTGACGATCTATTATGATGATCAGCATTACCGGACCTTTTCCGGTTCCTGCGGAGCGGTCAGTTTTGCCTGGTATGAAATTGAGGACCTGATCCGGCCGGACGGACCGGCAGGAAACATGCTCAGCCGGCAGCCGGATGCCGGAGCCATTCGAGCGGCCGTGTCCGCGGGGTCCCTGGGTGACCGTTTCCCGATCCGCCTGGGTGACCGGCTGGGGGATGTCCTCAGCAAATATCCCAGACTGAGTGATCCGGATTACACACGGAACGCCAAGGTCTATCAGTTTGAAGCCGCCCAGCTGCGCGGTTATTCCGTGGAAATTCCCAAGTATGCGTTTACGGAGGACATGGATACACCTGTTTCCGCCATACGCACCTCGCGGATTTCCTTCTGCGGGCTTAAGACCGGCTGGACCGGGAAAGAGGAGATTGTGACCTTGCTGGGGACACCGGAGAGCCAGATCCTCTATGATGAACAGACGGCGGAGGATATGCTGCTGGTTCCCGGGGAGAGCCTCATTTACCGGATGGGCAATGTTTATCTGGAACTGCATCTGGACGGGGAGCAGCTGCTTTCCGCGCTGATTCTCCGGTCTGAACTGCCCGAATAAATCATCAACTGTTTTCAGGAATGCCTGCCCGTTATCCGGGGGATGAACGGGTAAATCCGGATGGATTGACGCTTGGGGGAGCGCCGGCGCGATAGAAGGGGGATAAAAGATGGCCGCAAGGACATCCAACAAAAAAGGGAGCAACAAGAATAACGGAAAGAAGAAAGTGAGCGGCCGGCGCGGGACGCCGACGAGGCAGGAAAATCAGACAGATATTGCGGGGATTATCGGAATTGTCCTGTTCTGTCTGGGTATTCTGCTCTTTACCTGCAATTTCATTCCGTCCAGGGGCGGATTCCTGAACGGCTGCCGCACCTTTCTGCGCGGGATGGGCGGATCGCTCTGTCTGCTGATCCCGCTCATGTGCTGTTTTTACGGAGTCGTGCTGGTCTTTTTCCGGAACAGCATCGTCAGTACCCGCCGGATGATCTGCGGCATGATTCTGTTTCTCCTGATTGAATCTATTTTTCAGATCTTCGTGGTCAAACGGATCGGTGCAGGGAACTACGGTCAGTTTCTGCAGCTGAGCTATGAGGATTCCTCCCGTTCCATGCAGGGCGGCGGCCTCATCGGCGCGCTTCTGGCCTGGCCGCTGTATAAGGCGCTGGATGTCTGGGGAGCGGTCATTGTCCTGTTGTTTTCTACCATCATCGTGCTGGTGATCATGACCGGCTTCACCCTCGGCGATTTCGGCCCGGCCGTCTCTGAATGGGTGGATGACCTGAGGGAAAACCGGCAGCTCCGCCGGGAGGAAAAAGAGGCGCTTCGGGAAGAGAAAGAGGAAGAGCTTCTGAACCGCGAGGTGGAGGAAGCCAGGGAGCGGGCACAGAAAAAGAAAAAGCCCGAACCGGAAAAATTCTCCGAGGAAAACCTGGTTCGCAGCGAACCGAAAAAGGAAGAAGAGAAGAAGCCGGACACTGCCGAAGCGGGAAACACGCCCCGGCCCAGCGGAAAGAAGAAAAAGAAAAATACCGCGGTAAAGGCAGTAGAGCCCAATCCTGAACCGGCAAAACCGGCTTATCCCAGTGATGAACCGATTACCGGCAGTTTCCGGCCGGTACCGGGAGCGAAACCAAAGAAGCATGTTCCCTACAACGGAGCCAATGTCCGTCAGTATAACAAGGATCTCTACATTGAGCGGGAGGATGAGTTCACCCGGAAGCCTGGTGAGCCCGAGGACAGAAACGAAAACAACGGCCGCGGGTTTACGGAGGAGGAGGCCGTGTATGCGTTCTACCATGGGCCAAACAGTAACATGCCGGAATCCTCTCCCTATGCAAGACCTCAGGAAGCGCCCAATAACGGCCCTTCTCTTGGAAATCCGATTGTTGTGCTTCATCCGGAAAAGGCCAGGGTCGAGGAGGATCCGTATGAGGCGTATCGGACGAAGAACTATGATACCGGCGTAGCTGTCGGCTATGATCCGGATGATACAGCGGCACCGGAGCTTGAGGATATCGGGGTGCAGAATGAGGATTCCGCTCCGACAGAGTCTGTTCCGTCCGCCGCTGTCACGGCCGAAAGTCCGGCTGCAGAGCCGGTCAGCACTCAGGCGGCGAGTCCCTTTGCCAGACCGGCTCCCGTTTCACCCGAGGCATCCGGGACAGCGGGCAGACCTGTTCCGCCAGTCGAGCCGGTGATGCCGAAAATGCCCACTCCGCCGGTTCCGCCTGTTCCGCCGTACGAAAAAGACATGCACAGCACCATTGCTCAGGCGGCAGCCAGCGTCTTCTCTGCACAGCCGGTCGGGCCCGCTGTGCAGCCGGTTGCGGCCACTGCACAATCGGTCACGCCCACTGCACAGCCGTCCACGCCCAATGCCCAACCGGCGGCACCGACACAAAGACATGAGGACAGCAGCGGAAAGCGGACAAGGCGCAGGAGAGGCGGAAGTGATCCGGTGTTCACGCAGGCACCGGCGGCAGCTGCGGCTGCAGTGGTAAGTGCGGGTTCGGCGGTGAGCGGTTTGTCTGCCATGGCTGCTCAGGCAGTGACCTCCGCGGCTCCGGCTGTTTCGGACATGTCCGCCATGGCCGCCCCGGCTGTGATGCCAGCCGCCTCAGCGAACAGTCTGTCATCCGGACAGATCCCGGCAATGGCGCCTTCTGCTCCCGCAGATACGAACGATCTGCCTGAGATGATGCCGGATGTGAAACCCGCGCCGGCTCAGACGGAACGTCCCGCGTCACCCTCATTCGCAGCATCTCCGGCGGGACCTGCTCAGGATTATTCATCCGGGAAGAGCTCTGCGTCTGCGGCACCTGCTGCAGTGAGAAATCTTCCCGATACGAACGAACAGACGGATAATTCCTCTGCTGGAACTTTTACCCGGAAAGATTTTTCGGACAGAACATCGTATAAAGAAGTGCCTGCTCCTCAGGCAGCGGAAAAGACCATTACTGCGGCAGATAGACCCTCCGCGGCATCTGCTGCGCCTGTCACGCAGGGCATGTTCTCTGCCAGAACAGCACCGGCAGCATCTGCACCTGCAGCCGTTTCGGGCGGAGCTTCTGCAATACCTGCGCCGAAGGCGGCACCTGCTCCGGTATCCGGGAATACAGGGGAGGAGATGTTGGAGCATCGAGAACATCCCTCCGGAACACTTCCGTCTTCGGTCCCTGCCTCCGGCTATGTGAGCCGGCCGCAGGAGAGACCGGCACGAGCCGCGAATTCGCCTGAGTCGATCTCGATTCCGTTTGTGGAGACGAACGTCAACGCCGTGCGCGGACCGGCCGTTGCACAGCCCGTGGAACTGCGGCAGGGACGTCTGGATGGAACACCGCTGGTGCCGCTGCCGCGTGACATGCATGATTCGCAGGTGCAGCCGGTACAGAAAGAAGAATACATCCGGCCGTCACTGGATCTGCTGGTGCAGTCCAGAACGGAGGAAGATCCGGATCAGCGGGCCAAGGATGAAAACGGCATGAAAAAACTGCTGGCAACCCTGGAATCCTTTGGCGTGCAGGCCCGCGGTCTGACCTATACCCACGGACCCGCGATTACCCGGTACGAGATTCAGCCGGCACCGGGTGTCAAGGTATCCAGGATTGTCAACCTGGTGGATGACATTGCCCTCAACATGGCCAGCACAGGCGTGCGTATTGAGGCGCCGATCCCCGGCAAGGCGGCGGTGGGCATTGAAGTGCCGAATGAATCCATCTCCATGGTAACCCTTAGGGACGTACTGGATACCCCTGAAATGGAGAAGGAAACCAGTCCGACAGCGGTTGCCCTGGGCAAGGGCATTTCCGGAAAGCCGGTGATTGCCGATATGGCAAAGATGCCGCACGTGCTCATTGCCGGTGCAACCGGTTCCGGTAAATCCGTCTGTATCAATACGATTATCAACTCCATTATCTACCGGGCGAGCCCGGATGAGGTGCGTCTCATTCTGGTTGACCCGAAAGTGGTTGAACTTTCCGTGTACAACGGCATTCCGCACCTGCTGATCCCTGTCGTGACGGATCCCAAGAAGGCCTCCGCCGCGCTTGACT
The DNA here is from genome assembly GCA_017626895.1 of Clostridia bacterium. Classification (GTDB taxonomy): domain Bacteria; phylum Bacillota; class Clostridia; order Christensenellales; family Aristaeellaceae; genus Ventricola. Next base: position 13,137 of record JAGAHV010000184.1, read on the forward strand.
GGGCAGTCGTGGAGATGGAACACCGGTATAAGCGCTTTGAATCCATGGGTGTCCGCGATATCAGGGGATATAACGCGGCCATCGGCCCGGATGAGCCGAAGATGTACAAGATCATCGTCATCATCGACGAGCTGGCTGACCTGATGATGGTTGCCCCGGGCGAGGTGGAGGAATCCATCTGCCGTCTGGCCCAGCTGGCCCGTGCAGCCGGCATTCATCTGGTCATTGCGACCCAGCGGCCGTCGGTTAACGTCATCACGGGCGTTATCAAGGCCAATATTCCCAGCCGCATTGCCTTTGCGGTTTCCTCGCAGATCGACAGCCGGACCATCCTTGATTCCAGCGGCGCCGAGAAACTGCTGGGCAAAGGCGACATGCTGTATGCGCCGCAGGGAGCCAACAAGCCGACCCGTGTTCAGGGCTGCTTCGTCTCGGATGCGGAAGTGGAGCGGATCGTCTCCGCGGTGAAGTCACAGCATCAGGCGGAATACAGCGAGGATGTCCTGGAGAAGATCAACTCGGCGACCGAGGCGGAAAAGGCCCAGAAAGAAACGGATTCCTCCGCCGGACAGGAGTCACAGGTGGATGAAATGCTGGCCAAGGCCATTGAACTGGCCATTGATTCCGGACAGGTATCCATCTCCATGCTCCAGCGCCGTCTGCGCATCGGCTATGCCCGTGCAGGACGCCTGGTAGATGAAATGACCCTGCGGGGGATTACAGCAGAATCTGAGGGCAATGCCAAACCGAGGCAGGTCCTCATTACAAGAGAAGAATGGAACAGAATGAAGGATGAAGAGGGACTCTGATTCCTGATCTGCCGGCCGGTTCATGGAACCGGGCCGGGAATGCTAATCTGGAGGGATAGGGATGTTAACGCAAGCACCCAAGGGAACACGGGATGTTCCCATGACGGAGAGTTATAAATGGCAGTATGTGGAGGAGCGGATTCGCCGGATGACGGCCCTGGCCGGACTTCGCGAGGTCCGCACCCCGATGTTTGAACATACGGAACTGTTTCTGAGAAGCGTCGGGGATACCACGGACGTGGTGCAGAAAGAGATGTACACGTTCATGGACAAGGGCGGACGCTCCATTACCCTCAAGCCTGAGGGCACGGCCTCCGTGGTCCGCTCGTTCATCGAGAGCCGGCTCTATGCGGAAACCCTGCCGGCAAAGATGTATTACCTGTCCATGCCGAATTTCCGCTACGAGAAGCCCCAGAACGGACGGCTCAGGGAATTCCACCAGTTTGGCGTGGAGGTGTTCGGCGCGCCTCTGGCAACAGAGGATGCCGAGCTGATCGCTCTGGCCTGGAACATCACCAGTTCCCTGGGGGTCAAGGGTCTTGAGCTGCACATCAACTCCATCGGCTGCCCGGAATGCCGTGCCAGATATTATGAGGTGCTGAGAGAGTTCTTTGCGCCGAAAATCGGGGGAATGTGCGAGAACTGCAAGGGCAGATTTGAACGCAATCCCATGCGGCTCCTGGACTGCAAGGAAGAGGCCTGCAAGAAGGCGGCAGTGGGTGCACCGAAGATGATTGACTACCTCTGTGAGGACTGCAGCAGTCACTTTGAAACCCTGAAAACGGCCCTTTCCGCACTGGGGATTGCCTATACCGTGGATCCTCAGATTGTCCGCGGACTGGATTACTATACCAAGACTGTCTTTGAGATCATTGCCCGCCTGCCGGAGGGACCGCTGACGGTCTGCGGCGGCGGCCGGTATGACCATCTGATTGAGGAAGTCGGGGGACCGGCCATGGCCGGTGTCGGCTTCGGCATGGGAATGGAACGCCTGCTGATGGTCATGGAACAGACCGGTGTGGTGATTCCCAAACCGGATCTGCTGGAGGTCTATATCGCCAATTACGGCGAAAAGGCAAGAATGGCTGCCCTTGAACTCTGCGCGGCGCTGCGGCACGAGGGGATTAGGGCGGACATCGATCACGTCGGGCGTTCCATGAAGGCTCAGTTCAAGTATGCGGATAAGGCCGGTGCCGCCTATGTGGTCACCATCGGTGAGGATGAACTGGACCGCGGAGAGATCCGGCTGCGGCAGATGGAAAGCCACGAAGAGAAGCCGTTTGCGCTCACCGACGCGGCAGGCATCGCGGCTTTTGTGAAAGGGCAGAGCAATGCTGAATAAGGGAATTGTCAAAGAATGTGACGGCACGGTCATGACGGTTGCCTTTGAACGGCCGGAGGCCTGCGGCGACTGTCATAACTGTCCCCGGGGCAGCAACAGCTGCAAGCAGCACGAAATCCGGCTGAAAGGCAAGGCCGAGGTTGGAGACATCGTAGAGGTTGAACTGGATGATTCACATGTGGTCATGGCCTCCATGGTTGCCTACCTGATCCCGCTTGCCGGCTTTCTGCTGGGACTGGCCGCCGGTTATTTCCTGGCGCCCCGTTTCCCGCAGATGAATTCCGAACTGTTCATGGCAGTCATCGCATTGCTGGGGACAGTCCTGGCGTACCTTTTCATGCGAGTCATCGACCCGCATTTTGCAAAAGGGCGATGGGAACCGAAGATTGTTTCCATCGAACACCCATAATCTGAGTAAAGCGGTCCGCCGGTGGGCGGCATGTCAAAGGCAGACAGAGGACAGGGCAAAGGCTACCGCGCATGTCTGCAGAAGGAGGAACAATTATGGCACAGCAGATGAACACAGAGAGCTTTGATGCGGCTCTGAAGGGAAATCTCCCGGTACTGGTGGATTTCTGGGCAACCTGGTGCGGTCCGTGCAAGATCATGGCACCGGTCATTGAGAAGATTGCAGCCAAGTATGAGGGCAAAGTCGTTGTCGGCAAGGTCGATGTGGATGAGAATCCGGATCTGGCCCAGCGCTATGGCATCATGAGCATCCCGTCTCTTCTCCTGTTCAAGAACGGTGAGAAGGTCAACATGTCCGTCGGCGTCACCAGTGAAGCCAATCTGGACAGCATGCTGAGTGCGGTTCTGTAATTTACTGCAGGCCGGTCCGATTCCGTCTTAAGGAACGGATGAATCCTGCAATCTGCGCAATAAGAAAGGAAGTTCTCTGTTTCTGCAGAGAGACTTCCTTTTTCATTGAACCGGAATTTTTCTGTCTGTCCGTGTAATGACCGTGTCACATGGACAGATGGAACAGTTACCCATTTTCCGGCCCGTCACCTTTGACGCTGAAAGGGCAAAGTGCAATGGGGAGATATGTCAATCCGGGAAATTATGCATTCAGACGAATTGCCGGTCCCGATTATGTGGATAAAACGAATCTGATCGGCCTCATGAATGAAAGAATCAGCGGCAAGGATTCGCTTGTCTGTAGAGCAGACCGCGGCGGTTTGGAAAATCCTACGCAGTGAAAATGCTGACTGCCTACTATGACTGCTCATGCGATTCGCGGGAGTTGTTTTCTGATAAGGTCATCGCTGAATCTGAGAACTTTGATGATCATCTTAACCAGTATAACGTGATTTTACTGGACGTCTCGGGCTTTGTATCTGATGTCAAAAAATATGGCGGTTCGCTGGATTCGCTGAAATCTGTTCCTGCCATGATCGAGCGGGCGCTTTGGAAAGATCTGGTTGAGAGCGGCTTTCGTCCTGGGGAAGGGGACAGTCTGAATGATTTCCTGATTCGCATTGTGGAACAGCCCTGCGGGAACCCCTTTTTTTATCATCGATGAATGGGATATAATCATCCGGGAAGGCCGGAATGCAAAAGAGGCTCAGGAGGCCTATCTGAGTTTATTGCGGAACTGGTTTCAAAACAGCAGCTTCCCACCAAAAGTTGTTGCAGCCGCCTTCATGACAGGTATTTTGCCGATTAAAAAGGTTGGACTGGAGCTGGCAGTTTCTGGTTTTGATGAATCCTCGATGGTCGATCTCCTGGAATTCTCCGAATTCACGGGATTTACTGAGGCAGAAGTGAAAACACGCTGTGATAGAGAAAAGGCGGATTTTGGGGAAATTAAAGCCTGGTATGACGGGTATGATGTGCCTTCCGGCGTGTCTGTGTATAATCCTTATTCTGTCAGGAAAGCGTTGAAAACAGGAAAATGTGCGCCGTATTGGAACAGGACAGCCTGCGTGGGTTCACTGGAAAGCTATCTGGTCATGGATTTTGAGAAACTCAAACAGGCAGCGAGGCGGCTGATCGCGGGTGAACCGGTCACGGTAAATGTCGATTTTTTTCAGAATGATTTTGAAACCTTTGCGTGTGCGGATGATGTATTGACGCTGCTGATTCATTTGGGGTATCTGACGTACCATAAGGCGAAAAAAACGGTGCGGATTCCAAATGCAGAAATAAAGGCAGCGTTTGCGCAGGTTTTCCCGGAATAACATATATGTGTTGTCCAAGCGAAGCTAATCGCAGCGAATGCTCCTGTAAATCTGTAAATTCTGAACAGACAGGAAATACATGAAAACAGAAAAGAGCGGAATATGAACGATGATGTGATCAGGCGTTGAAGCTGAACTAACAGTATAATCTGTGGCGTTACGTCCACAGGCACCACAACGGGTACGGTTGAATATAAAATCAGCGACGATTCGAACGGCTGTACAATAGACAGTAACGGAATTTTGACTTCTGGCGATACCGTTGGAACAGTAACCGTAAACGTTACCGTTGCGGCAGACACAAATTATTATGCGCTCGCCACAATACCTATTTCTGTAACCATCATTAAGCCGAATGCCATTCCGGCGACAGTTACTGCGAATAATCGCACATACGACGGTACAGAGCAGCCGCTTGTGACTTTTACAGGGAAAACAACAGGAGGTACGATGCATTATACCGTGACCACCGCAAATACCGCTCCTTTGTATGATAAACTTTATACCACATCCATCCCCACAGCAACCGCCGCCGGAACCTAAATAACCACTTGCCACGGCGCGAGGATGATGAAAGCTGTTCATGTTGCGCCGAAAATCCCCCGATTTTTTCGGATTACGGCTTAAAAGGGGCAAATAATGAAGAGGTGTTTGCGCCGAAGAGAGTTGACAGAAGGCTTTGAACTTGAAATCGAAGCTAAGGGGATGTGGAGAGAATTTTGACCGGGAAGGTCTTATTTTTTAACTTGAAAATATTCCTTAGCAGGAATAAAATATACATGTATCTGAATCGTGTTATGAAAGAGTACGGGAGGCATCCATGGAACTTTTAACCACAGCGGAGATTGCTGAAAAATGGGGAATTTCAAGACGGCGTGTATCATTACTATGCGCTGAGGGAAGAATACAGGGAGCTGTTCAAAAGAGTAAAATGTGGTTGGTTCCGGCTGATGCGAAAAAGCCGGAGGATCCACGAAGAGAAAGGAAGAAAGCAACCCGTGATTGACAGGAGTGGCTGGAATAAAAGCAAAGGAGGGTGAAAACGATTTATGAAGACAATACCTGAACTTCCCGCTGAACTGCTGGATATGATCCGGCATGGCGAGGATTATCAGCTTGAATATAAAGAGGCAAAGACAGAGCTTCCCAAGTCCCTGTTTGACACCGTTTGTTCCTTTTCCAACCGGGAGGGTGGCGATATTTTCCTGGGCGTACATGACTGCAGCGTGATTCTGGGCATCGACCCAGGCAGTGCGGCAAAGCTCATCACTAATTTTGGTAATCTTGCGAACAACAAAGATAAGCTTTTCCCTCCGACGTATCTCGCCGCGAAGGAATATGTGTATCATTCAGAAGGCGGTTTCACGGGAACGGATAAGAACGGGAAGATGATTACAGAACAGCCGGGAGAGTACCATGTGCTTCATATCCATATCCCGATCAGCCCTGTCGTTGTTCGCCACCGCAACAGGATCTTTGACCGCAACGGAGATGCCGACATAGATATTACGGATATCGCTGATATGGTCTTCCAGTGCTATGCCAGGAAACAGAGCACCTATTATGTAAATAAGGTTTATCCGTATTGGAGTATTGCCGACCTGCGAGATGACCTTATTGACAGAGCACGTCAGATGGCGGCGGCCAGAAAACGCCGCGATAATCGGAATGAACAGCATCCATGGGAAAGTATGAAGGACGAGGAACTGCTGCGTACAAGCGGACTGATCCTTACGGATGAGCAGGGCAGAACGGGGATCACATTGGCAGCGGTCCTTTTGTTTGGTACTGACAACATGATTGCCTCAGCTTGCGCTCACCATAAGACGGACTGTATTTACAGAGTTTACAATCTCGACCGTTATGATGACCGGGATGTGATTGACCCTACGAACCTTCTGGATTCCTACGACAGGATGTTTGATTTCGGGCAGAAGCATTTAAATGACCTGTTTGTGCTGGACGGTATCCAGAGCGTGAGCGCCAGGGATGTTATCCTGCGTGAAATCATCTCGAATAGCCTGGCACATCGCGATTACAGCAACGGCTATGTAGCCAAGATGGTTATCGAGAGAGACCGCATTCTTGTGGAGAATGGGAATCGTGCTCATGGCATTGGAGTTCTGGACTTGAAGACATTCAAGCCATTTGCCAAAAACCCGCCAATCTCAAAGATCTTCAGAGAGATTGGCTTTGCAGATGAACTTGGCAGCGGAATGCGCAACAGCTACAAATACACGAAGCTTTACAGCGGCGCAGAGCCGGAATTTATTGAAGGGGATGTATTTGAGATTATCATTCCGTTGACCACAGGTGCCATGACCAAGGTTGGTCCGGGAACTTCACCTATGGTAGGTGGTGAAGTCAGTGGTAAAGTTAGTGGTGAAGTTAGTGGTGAAGTTAATGGTGAAGTTAATGGTGTAGTAGTATATGTGAAATTAGATATTCTGAAACTGAATGCATTGCTGGATTATTGTAAAGAAGCAAGAAGTCGGGTAGAGATGCAGGAATTTTGTGATATTAAATCACAAGATTATTTCAGAAAGAATGTTTTAATTCCGCTTTTAGATAGTGGAAGATTAAAAAGAACAATTCCGGACAAGCCGAACAGCAGTAAGCAAAAATATATTCGGAGCGATCTCGGAAAGTCGGTAAGCCAGATGCATTAGCCTGCGATAAGCCCATCAATGTAAGCGGTGATCCTGTTGCATTGCAAAACCATGTTTTTACCAGCGGCTTCAGCAAAACGGGAAGCAGCGATCCGTCTAAGTACTTCAAGAGCGGCGTGACGGGCTACGGCCTGTACCTGAAGGACAACGAGATCGCCTTTGGTCAGTCGGTAACGGTCACCTTCGATAAGAACAGCGACGACGCTACGGGCACAATGGAAGCCCAGAACATCCTCAAAGGCACCGAAGCCGCACTGAGCGCTAACGGGTTCGCCCGAGCCAAATACACCTTCGACAGCTGGAACACCGCGGCCGACGGCACCGGAACAAAGTACGCTGACAAGGCTAAGGTCACTTTGTCCACGGACATTACTCTCTACGCGATCTGGACGCAGATGCCGGCTGCCACTGTGACGAGAGCGCCAGCAGCCAACAACTTGACTTATACTGGCTCCGCGCAGAAACTTGTGACCGCGGGTGAAGCTACCGGCGGCAAGATGCAGTACGCTCTCGGCGACAATGCGACCACGGCGCCGACGGATGAATCCCTTTATACCACATCCATCCCTGCAAAAACCGATGCCGGAACCTATTATGTTTGGTACAAGGTCAAGGGGGATAATAACCACACTGATACAACTCCAGTTTGTATTCCGGTGACAATATCCGGGAGCAAAGGTATTCACTCTCTTCCGCAGACAGGAGATACAGAGAGACCGCTTCTGTATGGACTGGCTTTTTTAGCCGCATGTATCGGTCTCGGACTGTTAATCAGAAAAAAATAAACCATAGTGACAGAACGTCTTCCAGAGAGGGAGACGTTCTTTTTAAACAGTCAGGATTGCGCCCCGAAAGAAATAATAGGTGAGGTGCGGGACGGACAAGGGGAGTTTTTGGATTCTTTTTCCGGGAAACAGAAAAATCGGAGACAATGAACAGATGAACCGGGAACGGGAGGACAATGTGCACCTGATCCGACACACATCCGGTGGGAAACAGCAGGAAAAATGTGGATCATAGAGTTTGAATAAGAACAAATAGGCAAAGAAATAGCACTTATGCCTAAAACATATTTTGGATTGTGAAGGATTACACGAAATTCACGGGGAGTTTTACAGAATAGGTTGACATAGATACATTTTGTTAATAGAATAAATAAAATTATGCACGCATGTCATTATGCGGCTGTCGCACGACTTATGGACAGCCTAAAACAGAAGAAGGGAGGGCATCATGCAGAAATTACGAATCATTCCTCTCGGCGGTCTTGGTGAAATCGGAAAAAATATTACAGCACTCGAATACGAAAACGACATTATCGTAGTCGACTGCGGTTCGATTTTCCCCAGACAGGATATGCTGGGCATTGACCTGGTCATTCCGGATGTAACCTATCTTGAACGGAACCGTGACCGGGTGAAAGCCTATGTGATTACTCATGGACATGAGGACCATATTGGCGCGCTTCCTTATGTCTACCCCCATGTTCCCGCACCGATTTACGGGACAAAGCTTACCTGTGCCCTGATTAAAGGCAAACTTGAGGATAACGGAATCGATAGTGCCTATATTCAGGTGGTTAAACCCAGAGAGACAATTGAAGCGGGCGCGTTTTCCGTTCAGTTCATTCAGGTGACCCATTCCATTAACGGGGCCTGTGCGCTGGCGATTACCTGTCCCGCGGGAACGGTCATCTTTACCGGAGACTTTAAAATCGACTTTACGCCCATTCATGCGGAGATGACGGATCTGCAGACACTGGCGGCCTGGGGCAGCAAGGGTGTGCTGGCACTGCTTGCCGACTCCACCAACGTGGAAAAGCCCGGCTATACCATGAGTGAGCGGAAAATTGCAGAAACCTTCCGGAATTTCTTCAAGGAGGCCAAAGGGCGGATCATCATTGCCATGTTCGCCTCGAACCTTCACCGGATTCAGCATATCGTCAACTACTGTATCGAATTTAAACGGAAAATCTGTTTTGTGGGACGCAGCATGATCAGCGTCACGAATCTGGCCAGAGAGATCGGGGAACTGCGCATCCCGCCGGATGTGTACTGTGAGATCCCGGATCTTGACTGCTATGATGACCACGAGACGGTGATTCTGACCACCGGCAGTCAGGGGGAACCCATGAGCGGACTGACCCGGATGGCCAACAGTGATCACCGGCGCCTTCAGATTCACGAAGGGGATACCGTGGTGATTTCAGCGACGCCGATTCCCGGCAATGAGATCATGGTGTCCCGGATTGTGGACCGCCTGTACAAATGCGGCGCAAATGTCATTTACAACCGGATTGCGGATGTGCATGTTTCCGGACATGCCTGTCAGGAAGAACTGAAACTCATTCAGGCCCTGACGAAACCCCGCTATTTCATCCCGGTGCACGGCGAATACCGGATGCTCAAACAGCATATTCAGCTGGCACGCGATATGCGGGTGCCGGAGGACCGGGCGATTATCCTTGAACTGGGACAGGCGCTGGAGCTTGACTGGAACGAGGCGAATATCATCGGGCCGATTCCCACGGGATCCATCATGGTGGACGGTCTCGGCGTCGGGGATGTGGGGTCCGTGGTGCTGCGGGACCGGAAACACCTTTCCCAGGACGGCCTGATCATCGTGGTGGTCGGGGTCAGTCAGGAAACGGGGAAGATCATTTCGGGACCGGAACTGATCTCCCGCGGGTTTGTCTATGTGCGTGAGAATGAAGAACTGATCACAGGCGCACGAAATGTGGTATTGGATGTTCTTTCCAGATATGATAAAATAACGCAGGCCGACTGGACGGCCATTAAGAACGGGATCAAGGATGACCTTCATACCTACCTGAATGATCTGCTGAAACGCAATCCGATGATTCTGCCGATCATTATGGAAGCCTGATCCGGATGAAGAGAGGACATTGAATGAACATTTATGATACGGCTAACCGCCTGGCTGAGGAATTCCGCAACAGTGATGAGTGTGTGCGCCTCAGGGAACTGAGGGAAAAGGCGTACAGTGATGAGACCAACCGTCTCCTGCTGGATGAATACAAACGCCTGCAGATGCGTCTTCAGATGACCATGGCCAGTGGTGCCGGACAGATGCCCAGTGAGGATATGCAGCGCTACCAGAAACTGGCAGCCCTGCTGTATATGAACAGCGATGTTCAGGCCTACCTGATGGCTGAGCTTCAGATGCAGAAAACGCTGGCGGATGTGTTTAAGATCCTGACAGATGCCTCCGGCGTTCACTTAGAGATCCCCAGCGGGATGTAACCGGGTGAGCAAAATTGGCTGGAACAAAAAAGACCAAATCCGTGTATCAGAAGGAGCTGAAACAGCTGGAGAGCCGGCGTTACGGCTTCTTCTGGTATTCTGCGCTCTGGAAAGTGCTCAGAACGGTCATGATTCTGGTGTGTGCCGTAACCCTGGTCTGCGGACTCATCTATACCGGCTGGCAGCGCTTTGAAAACACGTTCTTTGCACCCATGGATTCCGCCGACAGGACGGAGATTCCGTTTGTCGTCAAGTCGGGCAGCAGTCTGTCCAACGTGTCAAGGGAACTGGAAAACAGCGGCCTCATAGCCAACAGCACCGTATTCAAGTATATGGCGGACTTTGGCGGAATGGGGCAGCGGATTCAGAGCGGCAGCTATACCTTTACCAAGGCCATGTCGGCCAGAGAGATTCTGGATCAGCTCATTTCCGGCGACGGGCGGCCCAATACCATGCAGATTACCATCATCCCGGGCTGGACGGTGGAAAATGTGGCGGAGTATCTGGTTAAAATCGGGCTGTTTCCCAGCGGAGAGGAATTCCTGAAACTGTGCAAGAGCGGGGAAAATTACCGCGGATATGAATTCGTGGATGAGATCCTGAGCTCAAGCCGTGCACAGGGACGCCTTTATCTGCTTGAGGGATATCTGTCGCCCAACACCTATGAGATTTATACCAGTTCGACGCCGGATGACATCATCAAGAAGCTGCTCAATCAGACCAATGCCGCGTACCTGAGCAACTATGCCGAGCGGGCCGAGGCGCTGGGGATGACCATGGATGAGATCTTTACTCTGGCCTCCATGATCGAGACGGAGGCCAAGAAAATGGATTTTGCCAGGGTCAGCGCGGTATTCCATAACCGTCTCAAACAGAATATGACACTGGGGTCGGATGCGACGGTCAAGTACGTCAGCGGGTCAAAGAAGATGTCGCTGGCGGAAACGGACATGACCATTTCATCCCCGTACAACACCTATCTGGTCCGGGGGCTTCCGGTTGGACCGATCTGCAATCCTTCCATGGATGCGGTGGTGGCCGCCCTCTATCCGGATGAACAGTATGTGGCACAGAAGTACCTGTATTTCTGTTCCAAGGACCCGAATTCCTCCGAATTGTACTTCTCGCGCACGCTGGAGGAGCATAATGCCGCAGTGGCCATGTATCGTCCATTGTGGGAAGAATACGACAGAAGCAGAGGATTATAATGCAAACACCGACGCTCCTGCTTCCGGCAGGAAACCGACAGACTTTTCAGACGGCGCTGCGCTTCGGCGCAGACGCCGTTTATTGTGGTATGGATCAGTTCAGCCTGCGGGCAGGCGCGGATAATTTTGGCCATGAGGCACTGGAATCGGCCATATCCGAGGCCCATGCCCGAGGGAAAAAGGTTCATGTCACCCTCAATATTTTCGCCCGTGACCGGGATATTCCGGGGATGCTCCGGGCCGCCGCGCAGGCAAGAGACATGGGCGCGGACGCGCTCATTGTCTCCGACCTTGGCATGATTGCCATGATTGCCCGGAATGTTCCTGGCATTGACATCCATGTCAGCACGCAGGCCAATACCACCAACGCGGCCTCTGCACGGGTGTACCGGGATCTGGGTGCCTCGCGGATTGTGGCCGCGCGGGAACTGTCCCTTGATGAACTGGAACAGATGGCCGCCGAGCTTGACGGGGTCATGGAAGTGGAGTCCTTCATTCACGGAGCCCAGTGCATGTCCTGGTCAGGCCGCTGCATGCTGAGTGCGGCGCTGCTGGGACGCAGTGCCAACCGGGGCGACTGTGCACAGCCCTGCAGATGGAGCTACGCCCTGACGGAGCGGAAACATCCGGAGGAGCCGTGGGAGATTCTTGAGCCTGAGGGGCAGGGAAATGCCATTCTTTCTGCCCATGACCTGTGCATGATTGAGCATATGCCGCGCCTGATGCGCAGCGGCATTGCGTGCTTTAAGGTCGAGGGCCGCATGAAAAATGAGCTGTATGTGGCGACCGTCGGTCTGGCCTACCGCCAGGTGATGGATGCCTGTGCAGCGGGTGAACCTGACCCGGATTTCCTGCAGCGCTGGCGGCTGGAACTGGATAAGGTCAGCCACCGGGACTATGACACGGGCTTTTATTTCGGGCAGCCGGCAGTTCCCGGCATGGCCAGTGGAACCCGCCAGGCGGCAGAGTATATGGCACGCGTCCTGGAGGTGTCCGGAGGCATCGCCCTGGTGGAAATGCGCAACCGCTTTTTCCGCGGGGAAGTGCTTGATGCCGTGACGCCGGAGGGCATCCTGCCGTTTCCGGTAGAATCCATTCGGGATGCCGAGACCGGGGCACAGCTTGACAAGGTCAGCGTGCCGCTGCAAAAGGTCCTGGTTCCCTGCGGACCGGAGATTGCAGCGGGTGACCTGATTCGGGGACCGGTTCGCAACCGGGCGAATACGTAAACGGCATTGGCCGAAATTGTTATGATACGGGAGGATGCGGATCCCATGGAGATGCTAAGTGCAGTAGCGGAGGAAACCGTTTACCGGAACGACGAGAACGGATATACCGTGATTACCGTACGGGCCGGAAAACGGCGGTTTACCGCGATTGGAATCATGCCGCAGATCGGTGAGGGAGAGCGGCTGGATCTGGATGGAACCTGGGTGGAGCATCCGACGTATGGCCATCAGTTTAAAGTCGCCGGGGTAAAAGTCTACCCGCCGGAAACCCGCAGCGGGATCGAGCGGTATCTGGCCTCCGGCATGATCCGCGGCATTGGCCGCACCACGGCCAAGCAGATCGTGGAGCACTTCGGGGATGAGGCGCTGAACATTATTGCGGAGCATCCGGAGCGGCTGACGGAGATCAGCGGAATCGGGCAGAAAAAAGCGGACATGATTGCCGAAAGCTATGCGGAGCAGGCGGAGGAGCGGGAGGCGATGCTGTTCCTGCAGAAATACGATATTCCGGCCCGGCTTTCTGTCCGGATTTTCAAGGAGTACAATGACCGGGTGCAGGAAGTCATTACTCAGAATCCGTACCGTCTGGTGGAGGATATCGAGGGGATCGGGTTCAAGACAGCGGATCACATTGCCGAATCGGTGGGCATCGCCCGGAACAGTCCGTTCCGGATTCAGGCCGGCTTTCATTACACCCTGCGGGAGGCAGGCATGGGGGTCGGGCACTGTTATCTGCCCCGGGAGGAACTGGTGGCAAGTACGCGCAGTACCCTGGGGATGCCCGTGGAACTTCTGGATACGGTATTGGATGATATGGTAATCCGGCGGGATCTGGTGGCGGAAATTGTTCCGGATGAAACCGATGGGCATGAACTGATTGCGGTGTATGAACCGAACCTGTTCAAGGCGGAGAAGTTCATTGCCGGACGGCTGAAGGAACTGAAAGAGAAAAAGCCGAACGCCGCGCAGACCGATCCTGACCGGATGATTGCCAAGATGGAACGGGAGGAGGGCATTACGTTGCATGAACAGCAGCGCAAAGCCGTGCGCATGGCCGCGGAGTCTGGCATCTGCATCATTACGGGCGGTCCCGGAACCGGAAAGACCACGATCATCAAGTGCATTCTGAACCTGCTCAAGGGACAGAAAGTCGCCCTGGCCGCGCCTACCGGGCGGGCGGCCAAGCGCATGAGCGAGGCCTGCGGCAGGGAGGCAAAGACCCTGCACCGCCTGCTTGAATACAGCGGCGAGGATGAGGATTTTATGCGGAACGAGGATTATCCGCTTGAAATCTCCGCCCTGATCATCGATGAGATGTCCATGGTGGACATTTTCCTGATGAAAGCGGTGCTGCAGGCCGTGACGCCGGGAACCCGCCTGATTATGGTGGGGGACGTGGATCAGCTGCCCAGCGTAGGCGCGGGCAATGTGCTGAAAGATCTCCTCAATTCCGGCGTATTCCCGACGGTCCGCCTGTCTGAAATCTTCCGGCAGAATGAGAAGAGCATGATCGTGTACAATGCCCATCAGATTAATCAGGGGCTTGCGCCGCGCCTCAACGCCAAGGGAAGCGATTTCTTCTTTGAACGCGCCGCCTATCCGTCTCTTGCGGCGGATGAAATTGTGAACCTCTGCGCCAACCGGCTGCCCAAGTTCCTGCAGGCGGATCCCATCTGGGAAATTCAGGTGCTGGCGCCGACAAAGAAAGGGGAGTGCGGGGTTCATTCCCTGAACACCCTGCTGCAGGCGGCCCTGAATCCGGTGAGCAGTGAGAAAAATGAATACATTCGCGGGGAAACCACGTTCCGGGAGGGCGACAAGGTCATGCAGACCCGGAACAACTATCAGATGGAATGGACCCGCGGGGACATGATGGATGAGGACGAGGAGTACGAGGAAGGGCAGGGCGTCTTCAACGGCGATATCGGCCGGATTGAACGGATTCAGCCGGAGGATAAGCTGGTCATTGTCCGCTTTGATGATGAGCGCCTGGTGGAATACGGTCCGGCAGATATTGAGGATCTGGAACTGGCGTACTGCATCTCCATCCATAAGAGCCAGGGCAATGAGTTCCCGGCGGTGGTGATTCCGGCCGTCGGCGGGCCGCCCATGCTGCTGACCCGAAATCTCCTCTATACGGCCGTCACCCGGGCCCGGCGCCTGGTGATGCTGGTGGGCCGGGAATCCGCCATTGAACAGATGATTCGCAATACCCACATTGTGAAGCGGTACAGCGCGCTCAAGTGGCGCATCATGCAGCTGGAAGCAGTTGTCCCGCATGTGGAGGAACCGGATTTCTGAGCCCAATCCATCCCTGGATATCCATGATATGCTCTGCCAATGGCAGGGCATTTTTAACGGGATAAAAAACGGAGAAAATGCCGTCTAATAAGAGAAATGCGGCGCATGACTTGAGAATGAGAATCATGAGCGGTATAATACACAAAAGAATCAGACCGGGTCACGAGTGGATCCGGCAGCTGGAACAGGGGGATATCATGAACAGATGTGCGTTATTTCTGGTCAGTTTTCTGCTGATGGTGCTGATTGCCGTCACTTCGCTGGCCAGCGGCACGACTCTGAGAACCTATACACCATTTGCAGGACAGGATCCTGCTGCACAGGCGTACAACGACCTGATGGAAGAATGGGGACAGGAGACCGGAAATGCCGTGGAAGATTTTTCCGGCGAAATGGATGATGTGACCATTGAATCCCTGAAAGCCTCGCTGGCCGAAGGGAAAGTCGATATCGTCGTCCTTCCGGTAGGCGCGGGAATTGATCCCGCTCTCCTGGTGGATGCGGCCACCCTTCAGGCGGCGGCACCGGACTGCGGTGTGCGGCTGATGAACGGCATGAAAGAGGATGCCGGCATTATTCTGACGCCGGTCCGCTTTAACTGGGAAAGCCTCTATGTGAATACAGAGGTCCTGACCCAGCATGGAATGACCATTCCGGCCACCTTTGAGGAACTGGTGATTGACTGCCTGCAGCTGGCCCAGACCGGCGTGCAGCCCATTGCCAATGCGCTGTGTGAGTGGCCGGAGGTAGCCCTTGACTGTGCGGCCAGCATGGGTGCACCGGATGGCAGCTATGGTTCGCAGGAATCCCTGGATGGTGCGGTGAACGTGCTCAATTCGCTGGTTCTGGTGGGGGCTTTCGGCTCGGATCCCTGGAACGTGACGGATCAGGACATGGAAGAGCAGTTCCTGGGCGGACAGGCCGCCATGCGCTTTGATACCTCGGACCTGGCATCCCTGATTCCGGAGGACAGGGCCGGCCAGTACGCGGTCATCTCCCTTCCCGGAATGGATGGCACCGAGCGCACCTCACTCGTCGGCTCTCCGGACTGCGGCCTGGCAATGACACGGGCCTGCTATGATGACCCGGTACGCCGCGAGGCAGCCATTTCCTTTCTCCGGAAACTGCTGGATGGCCGAGTGGCCGCCGTTGGCGCCGGCACGCTGGGGAACAGTGTGGCGGCTCTGACCCTGAAGGCGACGGATATCTCCGGCGTTCTGTATGATTTCAATCAGGATCATTTTGAGGAGTGGTCTGAACAGGTGATTGCGCAGCTGATGAGCAATTCGGTGGCTGCCCAGTAATGTGCCGGTCGCATCCGGCAGCAGAATACAACCGGTATCCCGGAACCGCCTGTGTTCCGGATACCGCCAGGAGGAGTAGAATGATGACAAAAAGAATCACGGGGTGTCTGCTGACCCTGCTGCTGTGCTTTGGGTTATTCGGAATTCCCGTACTGGCAGACCCGGAAGCCACACCGGGTGAGGCAACCAAAATTGATCCGAGTCAGGTTCCCCAAACGACCGAACAGGATCTGAACAATCAGACCCCGCAGAACAATGCAAACGACCAGGATCTGAGCGGCCAGCCCCTGCAGACCGATACAAACGGACAGGATCAGAGTGATCAGATTCAGCAGTCCGGTAATCAGCTTCAGGGAACTGGGACGGATCAGCTTAGTCTTGCTCAAGTACCAGATATCTCACTGCTTTCAGGGAAAATGATCCCGATTTTGAAATCAGGACCTCTGCCGGAAGACAAGATTGAGAGTATGTATATCTCCAATACCAATGACGGAAAGCTTTCCGGCACGATAAAAATTTCAGGAAGTACAGGAATCAATCTTGAGCTCTGGCAGGGAACTACCCTGAAGAAATCGAAAGCACTGACGAGTTCGGACGGTAATTTTGAGTTCACCGGTCTGACGGATGGTACCTATGAGCTCAAGATTAAGTTTTCCGGTCAGAGTACCTATGAGACGGATTTAACGAAAAGCGTAACTATAAAGAATACCCAGACTGCCTCTCCGATTACAGGCACGGCCGTTGGCGGAGTCGGGCAGGTAACGGCAACGGTTACCAGTGCCAGCGCTCAGGAAATACTTGTTGAAGTACTCACGTTGGATGATGCAGTTAAATCCAGCGGTAAAATTTCATCCGGAATTGGTTCTATAACGCTTACCGGAATTGAAAAAGGAACGTACAAAGTTCGGTTTGCTTATACTGCATCAACTGGTGTCACGCCGCTGGTAATCAGCAATGTTAGCGTAACGGATACCTCAAGCACCATCAAGTTTACCTCTGTGGTGGCAGGGGAGGAGAAGCTGACGGTTTCGGGACAGGCGGCAGCCGGTGCTCCGGTTATCGT
>JAGAHV010000019.1:0-11552 GCA_017626895.1 Clostridia bacterium
AACAAGAAATAAGCAGCGGGCCGCTGTCAACAGGTTTGCCAGGCGAAAAGCCATTGGCGGCTGGCCGACAATGCTGAGCGGAGAAACAGGGAGGAACAAATGTTCGAAACGGAGAGACTCCTTCTGCGCCGCTGGACGGATGGGGACGCAGAGGATCTATATGAATATGCCAGAGATGCAGCGGTTGGCCCCATTGCCGGCTGGCCGCCGCATCAGAGCGTCGAGGAAAGCCGGCAGGTGATCCGGAAGGTGTTTACGGGGCCGGAAGCGTATGCCATCTGTCTTAAACGGGACGGCCGGCCGATTGGCGCCATAGAGCTCAAGCTGAATGGCCGCACGGATATGACAGAGCGGGAGGATGAATGTGAGCTGGGGTACTGGCTGGGGAAACCGTTCTGGGGACAGGGAATCATGCCGGAGGCGGCGCGGGAGATGCTGCGTCATGCCTTTGAAGACCTGCAGATGACAAAGGTCTGGTGCGGTTTTTATGAAGGCAATGAAAAGTCGAAGCGCGTCCAGGAAAAGGTGGGCTTTCGCTATCAGTGGAAGTCTGAAAATGTGGACGTTCCGCTGATGGGGGAAAAACGAACGGGCCATGTCAGTTCCATCACGAAGGATCAGTGGGAATGGGACAGAATGGTGGCGGCCGCCAGGGCCGTGCAGAATGGCCGGAAAATCTCGGATTATGTTGAGGCCGGCGGCGTCGCGGCGGCCATTCTGTCCGCCTCCGGCCGGATCTATACGGGCGTATGCGTGGATACCTGCTCCACCCTTGGCATCTGCGCGGAGCGAAATGCCATTTTTAATATGCTGACCAATGGCGAGCAGGAGATCCGGAAAGTGGTGGCCATCATGTCGAACGGAAAAAGCGGCGCTCCCTGCGGGGCCTGCCGCGAGCTGATGGTCCAGCTGATGCCGAAAACCTATAAACAGGTGGAGATCCTGATGGACCATGAGAGCGAAAGAGTGATGACACTGGGCCAGCTGACCCCTGAATGGTGGATTTGAGACACCGAAAAGCCGCTGACAGCATAAAAGAAAGGATGAAGGGAAATGAGGTACGAACAGGAGATCCTTGAAAAGATCATGTATTATGATCCTACCGGGACGATGTCCATCTTTCCACTTTATATTTACAAGACCCGCGAGAAAGTCAATAGACAAGCACTGGAGACAGCTGTCGGTTATGCCATTGAGTGTCATCCGCTTTTTGGATGCAGACTGGCAGAGGATGAAAAGGGATCTTATCTGGAAACGAATCCGGAAAAACCGGTGATTCCGGACCTGAGTCCTGACAGGGAATATTTCTATGGAAATGAATCCAATCACTGCTATCCCTGGGTCATCGGGATTCGTGACAGGGAAATCATTTATACCTGCTTTCATGGCTTTGCAGATGGCATTGGTTCAACCATATTCATGAGGACGGTTTTGTACTATTATTTCAGGGAACAGGGAATCGACTGTGCGCCTGGAAAAGCGGTCACCCTGGAGCAGATCACGCCGGAATACCTTGAAAAGGACACGGAGCTGAGCGTCAAAAAGAACGGAACAAAGGATGTGCCCAGTCTCTATGAGGCCAGGAAGCAAAATCCGACGGTTTTCCCGGATGAACTGCTTGAAGAGGAAAGTGATCATGCCGATGTTCACAACCTGGCCATCAGCCTGGCGGATATCCGCAAAAAGAGCGCGGAGTACGAAGTTTCTCAGTTTGCGGTTATGACAACCTATATCGCACAGGCGATTTGTTCGGTTCTTCCGGGAACGGACAACGTCGTTGTGATGAATATCGTGACTGATATGAGAGGATTGCTGAACAGCGCAACGACACACAACTGTGTGATGGTCGTTCCGGTGACGTTTGCACAAAAGGATCTCCAGAATAAATCGGATGAGCTCCTCTGTACCATGTTCCGTTCCCGGCTGGATCTGGGCTTTAATGAGGACGAGGTTCTGCATAACTGTTTCAATTCTGTCCAGATGGAACAGCGTTTCGGCGGGAATAAGAGATTTCTGGCGGGTGCTGCTGCACACATTGCGCAAAAGGCCGGATTTGAAAGCCCGGTTGCATCAGTCGGGTATACACATCTTACGCATACCGGTTTTTCGGATGATCTGTTCAGGCTGCTGGAGGATGTCTATATCAGCTATTCGGGATTTAAAGCGCAGGGCAAACTGGCAATTCCTGCCATGGCTGCGGTTTCAACCGACAAGGTCATTAATCTGATGTTGGTTGACGGAACGAAGAATGAGCTGATTCTGAATGCGATTAAAAAGAAACTGACGGAAGCGCAGATATACTTTGAGGCCAGAAATCTCGATCGGTATAAGGGAATTGTTTATAAACGGTAAGGGGCATTGGTCAGGGAACTACCAAAGTCTTAAATGAAAAGCCGCCGGATACAGGGATCAGACCCTTTATCCGGCGGCTTTTGTGCTGCAAAAAAACAGATGGAAATTCCGAAGAAACCGACACCCTGTTCATTTGATTGGGGTGTGAGGGAAAGCGGAAATCGGGCAGGCGTGTCAGAGGGAGGTTTTTGGTGACACAGGATGCTGTTTCTGCGTCCAGACGATGAGGGTGCCTGCTGCACCGCAGATGACAGCGGTGACAAGCATGCCGTTGACACCGGTACGGTCAATCAGCCATCCGCCGATCAGTGATCCGAAGATGGTGGCAGCGGTATGGGACATGGTCATGTAGGCCTGACCCTTGATGCGGTCCTGCTCCTGCATGATTTCATTGACGTAGTAGACGGAGGAGACGGTGAGCAGGCCCCAGCCCATGGGCTGCAGGAGCTGAACCAGGTACAGGGCGGGAATGGAGGCGGCCAGCAGGGTCCCCAGGGCTTTCAGCGCAAAAAACGCACCGGAGAGCCGGAACCAGAAGCCGCTTTCCTTCTTTTTGAGCATGACGGGAAAGAGAAACATGGTGATCATTTCAAGGAGGCCGGCCAGGGCCATCACGATGCCCATGTGTTCACTGGTTCCGCCTCTGGAAACGACAATCTGGTAGATGTAGTTGTTGATCAGCACGTGGCTGATGTAGATCAGAACACAGCCGCCGAGCATGATGGAAAATACCGGATAGCGGTGAATGAATGCGGAAATGCTGCCGGAGTCATTCTTTTGTTCGCTGCCGGTCCGAACTTTGTGAAACGAATAAACACTGACGGAAAGGAGAAAACAGAGACAGAAGAGGGCTAATGCCAGCGGGTGAACCTGTGCGCCCTTCCGCGCTAAAAGCTGCCCGACGGAAAAGGACATGAGGGCATAGCCGATGGACCCGAATGCACGGGCGATGCCGAAGTTCAGGGGAATTCCAGCGTTGATGCTCTCCGTGCCCAGCGCATTGACCAGGGGGAGACTCAGCTGGACCAGCAGGATGACAAGCCCCAGCAGAATGCCGCAGAGAAGACCGTTTTTCCCGGTGAACAGGATAAGCAGTCCGGTTGCCATGAGCATGAGAGCGGACATCAGGATCAGGAGAATCCGCACAGAGGGGCTCTCTTTTCGGTCGGCATAGGCGGCAAGTGAGGGCTGGAGCAGAACGGACAGCGTACAGGCGGCGGCGCTGACCACCCCGATATGGGTGTTGGTCAGGCCGCAGACCAGCAGATAGGGACTGGCATAGGCCAGGGCGGCGCCGTAGATAAACCAGAAAGTAAACTGTACGGCCGCATAGGAAAGTGTCCATTTTACAGAAGCTTTATTCATTGGATGACCTCCGGGATCAGGCGGAATATCCGGAACAGATGCAGGCACTGTTCCGTCGGGTTTTTAAACAATCCGCCGGAAACAAAGCGTTTGTCCGGCAGTGGGAACAGCGCATAATCCTGCGCCTCCGGAACGGATTTGTCAAGTGCTTTTTCCGCGGGAAAGGCGTTGACAGACCGCGCGTTTCCATGTTCCCGGCACCCCGGTTTTCGCGCCGGAACCTCCGGATCAGCGGAGGACTGCTTGAAATGCCGCTCACGGAACACAGATGCCGCCGGATGCGGTGATGGAGTGACAATTCGTGTACTGGATCTTTGAATTTGGACAGATTTGGACAGATTTTATAAAATCGGGATAGAAATCTTGACTCTTTTTCGTTTCTCCGATAAAATGAATTTACGGACTTGATAACGATAAAAGAGGTGATTTGCTTGACAATCGCAGATATGGTGCGGATTCTCAATGCAAAAGTACTCATTGGTGCGGACAAGCTGGACACGCCGGTTTATACGGCCTGCTGTTCTGACCTGATGAGCGATGTACTTGCATTCGTCGATGAGAAAACGGTACTGATCACAGGGCTCACGAATCCGCATGTCATCCGGACAAGCGAGATGCTGGACCTTAAGTGCCTCGTCTTTGCACGGGGAAAGATCCCGGCGGCGGATATCCTGGAGAGCGCAGATGAACAGGGGCTGGTTGTCATTGCAACCAAGCTGACGGCATTCTCTGCCTGCGGCGTTCTCTATGAAAACGGACTTCGGGGCGTACCGGTTCCGGTTGAATGGGATTCAAAGGAGGGGGACTGATGGAACCCCTGTTTAAAACGGTCTATCAGGTTGCGCAGGCCGACTACACCAGTGCCGGCCGTGCCTCTGCGGATATTAAACGGAAACTGAAGCAGCTTGGGGTCGGCGGAGATGTTCTGCGGCGGGTGGCGGTCGCTTCCTATGAAGTGGAACTCAATCTGGTGATCCATTCCCTGGGCGGGGAACTCGAGCTCAATGTTTTTCCGGATGCCGTTCAGCTGGTTTCGGCCGATGTCGGACCGGGAATTCCCGATCTGACGATGGCCATGAAGGAAGGGTATTCAACGGCAAATGATGAGGCACGCTCTCTGGGGTTTGGCGCCGGAATGGGCCTGCCGAATATGAAGCGGAACGCAGATGAATTTAACATCGAAAGCACAGTCGGGGTCGGCACGACCATTACCATGCGTTTTCATCTGGCGTGATTTCCGCGTAAAGCGAACAGTGAGGTGAGTATCTTGGAGGAGAGACCCTATCACTCTGTACGCCTTGCGAAACAGCTGTGCAAAGGCTGCACGAACTGTCTCAAGCACTGTCCAACGGAGGCGATTCGTGTGCGTGGCGGGAGAGCACACATCCTTGACTCGCTCTGCATTGACTGCGGGGAATGTATTCGTGTATGTGATTACCATGCCAAGGTAGCGGTGACGGATCCGCTGAGCATGATAAAGGATTACAAGTATTCCATTGCACTGCCTGCGCCATCCCTGTATGGACAGTTCAGGGGTCTTCAGAAGCCTGAATATGTGGTGGAAGCATTGCGGTGCATCGGTTTCAGCGATGTATTTGAAGTGGCCCGCGGTGCGGATGTGGTTACCCGGGCCATCCGGGAAAAGCTGAAGCAGCCCGGATTGCCAAAGCCCCTGATTTCCTCGGCCTGTCCGGCAGTGGTCAGACTCATTCAGGTCCGGTTTCCGGAGCTGATTGAAAATATTGTGGATATCCGGCAGCCGATGGAGGTGGCGGCCACCATTGCCCGGGCAGAATTCTGCAAGGCGAACGGCTGCAGGCCGGAGGAGGTTGGCTGCTTTTTCATAACCCCCTGTCCGGCAAAAATGACCGTAATTCGGCGTCCCATCGGGCAGAAGAAATCGGAAGTGGACGGCGCCATTTCCATTATGGAAATCTACGGCCTGCTGCTGCCCTATGTGGAAAAGATGATGAAGGATCCGAATTTCCATCCTTCCACCAAATATGGGGTTGCCTGGTCGACCTCGGACGGGGAGGCCAATGCGGTCTGTCCCGGAAACAGCCTGTCCGTTGACGGAATTGACAATGTCATCCGTGTTCTTGAAGAGGTGGAGAACAACAAGCTGATGGATCTCACCTACTTTGAGGGAAATGCCTGTATGGGCGGCTGCGTGGGCGGTCCGCTGACCTTTGAGAACAACTATGTGGCCAAAAACACGATCCGGCAGATGGTCAAGCAGATGCCGGAGGTTCATCCGGATCAGGATGTTCCCACCTCGGTTCTCAACAAGTATCCCACGAAGAATGATGAGGAGATTGAGGCCAAGGATGCCATCCGCCTGGATGACAATATGCAGGAAGCCATGCGCAAGATGGTCCGCATGAATGAGATCATTGAGCGGCTGCCGGGGTATGACTGCGGTTCCTGCGGTTCACCGACCTGCCGGTCTTTCGCCGAGGACATTGTGAGGGGATACTGCCATGAAATGGACTGCATCCATATCATGAAAGAAAAACTCAAGGTCATGGCTCAGGAAATGGTGGAACTGGCGCAGACCAAGCGGGAATGACGGGGAGCCCGGAATGGTTTCGGTCCGTTCCGGGAGAGGACAGAAACAGATGCTGCGCAAATGCGGACTGGCCCGGCGATGAAATGGAAACTTTTCGGATGAGATTGTCCGTGTCTTAACAGAGAAGGAGAGTGGATGCAATGCTTGTAACTGAACTGATGGCGCTGGTTGAGGCGAAAAACCTGACACCGGCTGTTTCGACTGAACGCGACGTAACCTGCGGTTATGTCTGCGACCTGCTCAGCTGGGTCATGTCACACGGAGATTCCGGAATGGCATGGGTGACTGTCCAGACACATATGAACGTGGTGGCAGTGGCCGTTCTCTCCGAGATGGCATGCATTATCCTGCCGGAAAACATCGACATGGAAGAGGAAAGCCTGAAAAAGGCAGTGGATGAGGAAATGGTGGTCCTCTCATCTCCGCTGAGCGCCTATGAAATCTGCGGCCGGATGGCGGCAAAAGGGATTCCGGCCCACAGCTGAGTATGGCAAAGCTTTATTCAGATCTTCATATTCATTCCTGCCTCTCACCCTGTGGCAGCGATGATATGACACCGGCCAATATCTGCGGGATGGCAGTGGTGAAGGGACTGCAGATGATTGCGGTGACCGATCACAATACGGCAGGAAATCTGCCGACGGTCAGCAAAATCTGCGAGGCATATGGTCTTTTGATGATTCCCGGAATGGAAATTACGACAAAAGAAGAGGTCCATCTGTTGGGATACTTCCCGTCAGTGGAGGCGGCACTGGAGTTTTCGGCCTTTCTGAAGCCGCATATGCCCAGACAGAAAAATAAGCCGAAGCTCTTTGGAAACCAGCTGATCATGGATGAGGATGATCAGGTGATCGGGGAGGAGGACACGCTCCTGATCGGCGCATCGGACCTGCGGCTGTCGGAACTGACGGTGCGCATCCGCGAGATGGGAGGCGTTCCTGTTCCGGCGCATATCAACCGGGGATCAAACGGCCTTCTGGTGAACCTTGGCATGATGCCGGAGGATCTGGGGTTTACGGCCGTCGAAGTCTGGCGGGCACTGCCCTGTCCCCATTCCCCGCAGGTGGGAAAAGTGATCCTTCATTCCTCGGATGCGCATTATCTGGGGGATATCCTGGAACCCGAGATTACGGTCGAACTTCCTGAACCGACGCCCGCGGCATTTCTGGATGTCCTGCGGGCAGGCGCAAAAACGGCATAAACAGGTCCGGGCCAGGCCCGGACCTGTTTCGCATGACTGGAGTGCGGCAGGGGATGCGGCCTGATTTGGACAGGGCGCCTTGAACCGGCACGTTTTTTTGCCGGTATTTTAACAATGAGATTGTTAAAATATATACAATGGCTTTTTTTTATGATATAATTGCGAATGGCTTGATAGCACCAAGCGGTTTATTTTGTAAGGAGGTTAGAAAAATCTCATGGATCAGTCCAAAGAAAAATTCGCTCAACTGCAGGAGCTCATTGATTCACATCGGAATCAGCCCGGAGCTCTCATGCCGGTTTTACAGGGCGCGCAGGGGATTTTTGGATGTGTATCAGAGGATGTGCAGAAATTCATCGCAGAAGGCCTCGGCGTGACGCTGAGTGAGGTCTATGGTGTTGCCACCTTCTACGCACAGTTCTCTCTGCATCCAAAGGGAGAATATCTTATCAGTGTCTGTCTTGGAACGGCCTGCTACGTCAAGGGCAGCCAGTCAGTCCTGGATAAGCTCTCTGAGGTTCTTGAAATCCCTGTCGGCGGAACAACACCGGATGGCCGCTTTACCCTTGAGGCAACCCGTTGTCTGGGCGCCTGTGGTCTTGCCCCCGTTATGATGATTAACGGTGAGGTGTATGGCCGCCTGACTCCTGATGCGGTGCCTGGCATTATTGCAAAATACAAGGCTAAAGACTGAGGACAGGAAATGAAAGAGATTTCTTTGCACTTACTGGATATTGTGCAGAACAGTGTCAAGGCAGGCGCGGCTCATGTGGATATCCGTTTTCATCTCGGGGCGGATGGGATCCTGGAGATGGGGGTAAAGGATGACGGATGCGGCATGTCGCCGGATTTTCTGGCGCGTGTCAGAAGTCCCTTTACCACGACGCGGACAACACGGAAGGTAGGCCTTGGAATTCCTCTGCTGATGCAGAATGCCATGCAGTCCGGCGGACGGGTGGACATTGAAAGCGAGGAAGGGGTAGGAACGGAGATTGTTGCCTACTTTGTGACCGGGTCAATTGACTGCCTGCCGCTGGGAGATCTGCCATCGACCATGGCGTCCATTATCATGGGAAGCCCGGATAATCCCGAGTTTTCACTCAGGTGCTCCTCTCCGGGCGGTGAGATGTCCTTTTCGACCGAAGAAATCCGGCCGCTGCTGGAGGGCGTTTCGCTGGCGGAACCCAGTGTGGTACAGTGGATCAGAGAATCTCTTGATGAAGAAATTCAACCGATTTTGGGAGGAATCATGAAATGAAATCATTAGCAGAACTTGAAGCGATTCGCAAGGCAACACTTTCCCGCATCAATCTGCGCAAAGAGGAAAAGGGCGAGACGACCCGCGTGGTCATCGGAATGGCAACCTGCGGCATTGCGGCCGGTGCCCGTCCTGTCATGCTGGCATTTATGGATGAGATTGAGAAGCGGAAGCTGAATCACGTGACGGTTTCCCAGACCGGCTGCATTGGCATGTGCCGTCTTGAGCCCATGGTGGATGTCATCCTGCCCGGCAAGGAAAAGGTGACCTACGTTCATGTGAAGCCGGAAATGGTTCCGCGCATTGTGGCGGAGCATGTGGTCAATGGCCGTCCGGTAGAGGAATATACCATCGGCGCAGCCGAGAAGAACTAACTGGAGGATGAAGTCATGGAAATATATCGCGCACATGTGCTGGTCTGCGGCGGTACCGGCTGTTCATCCTCTGGTTCCGCAACGCTGATTGAGCGTTTTAATGAGAAAATTGCTGAGAACGGTCTTGAGAAGGAAGTCAAGGTTATTCGTACCGGCTGCTTTGGACTGTGCGAGGCTGGCCCTGTTGTCATTGTCTATCCGGACGGCACCTTCTACAGCCGTGTCAAACCGGAAAATGTGGATGAGATTGTCACCGAGCACCTGCTCAAGGGCCGCAAGGTAGAGCATCTGGTCTACACCGATCATGCCACGCATGAGCAGGATGCGAACAAGGCCCTTGAGGACATTACGTTCTACAAGCATCAGAAGCGTATTGCCCTGCGGAACTGCGGTGTCATCGATCCGGAAAACATCGATGAGTATCTGGCCATGGATGGCTATAAGGCACTCGAGAAGGCCCTCACCAAGATGACCCGCGAGGAGGTCATTGATGAGATCCTCAAGTCCGGACTGCGCGGCCGCGGCGGCGGCGGATTCCCGACCGGTCTCAAGTGGAAATTCACCTACAACAGCGTAGCGGATCAGAAGTATGTGGCCTGCAACGCGGACGAGGGCGACCCGGGCGCGTTCATGGACCGTTCCATTCTTGAGGGCGATCCGCATGCCATCATCGAGGCCATGGCCATTGCCGGCTATGCCATCGGTGCCAGCGAGGGCTATATCTATGTCCGTGCGGAGTACCCGATTGCTGTTAAGCGTCTGACGGTTGCCATTGAGCAGGCCCGTGAATACGGCCTCCTGGGCGACAACATTTTCGGTACGGATTTCAGTTTCAATCTGTTCATCCGTCTCGGCGCCGGCGCCTTCGTCTGCGGCGAGGAAACCGCTCTGATGCACTCCATCGAGGGCAAGCGCGGTGAGCCGACGACCCGTCCGCCGTTCCCGGCTGTCAAGGGTCTGTTTGCAAAGCCGACCATGCTCAACAACGTTGAGACCTACGCGAACGTTGCCCAGATCATCCTCCACGGCGCGGACTGGTACAATTCCATGGGCACGGAGAAGTCCAAGGGCACCAAGGTCTTCGCTCTGGGCGGCAAGATCAACAACACCGGTCTGGTTGAGGTTCCCATGGGAACAACACTCCGGACGATCATCTATGACATCGGCGGCGGCTGCCCGAACGGAAAGAAGTTCAAGGCCGTTCAGACCGGTGGTCCTTCCGGCGGCTGTCTGCCTGAATCCCTGCTGGATACGCCGGTTGACTATGACAACCTGATTGCGGCCGGCTCCATGATGGGCTCCGGCGGAATGATTGTCATGGACGAGGACAACTGTATGGTGGATATCGCCCGCTTCTATCTGGACTTCATCGTGGATGAGTCCTGCGGCAAGTGCACACCGTGCCGTGTCGGTACCAAGCGGATGCTTGAGATCCTCAACCGCATCGTCAACGGCAAGGGCAAGGAAGGCGATATTGAGAAGCTCGAAGAGCTCGCCAAGACCATTAAGTCGACCGCACTTTGCGGACTTGGCCAGACTGCACCTAACCCGGTTCTCTCCACCCTCCACTTCTTCCGCGACGAGTATGAGGCCCACATCAAGGAAAAACGCTGCCCGGCGCATCACTGCAAGGCGCTCCTGCAGTATGTTATTACGGATAAGTGCCGCGGCTGTACGGCCTGCGCACGTGTCTGCCCGGCACAGGCGATTTCCGGCGAGGTCAAGAAGCAGCATGTGATTGATCCCGATAAGTGCCTGAAGTGCGGTGCATGTATGGAGAAGTGCCGTTTCGGTGCCATCACCAAGATGTAAGCGGAGGATATGACAATGGAGAAAATGATTAGTCTTACAATTGATGGTGTACAGGTGCAGGTGCCTAATGGTACGACGGTACTTGAGGCGGCCAGACAAGCTGGCGTCCATATTCCTACCCTGTGCTTCCTGAAGGGAATTAACGAGATCGGCGCCTGCCGTATGTGCGTTGTCGATTCCGGTGCCCGTGCCCTGCAGGCTGCCTGCGTTCTGCCGGCATCCGACGGCATGGTCGTCAAGACCAATACCCCGGCCATCAAGGAATACCGCAAGAATATCCTTGAACTGACCCTTTCCACCCATGAAAAGAAGTGCCTCTCCTGTATCCGCAGCCAGAACTGCGAACTGCAGAAGCTGTGCCTTGAACTGGGTGTTGAGGACGGCGATAAGTACGAAGGCGTCAAGAACATCTATACCATCGATGATGTTTCCCCGTCTATCGTTCGTGACAATAACAAGTGCGTTCTGTGCCGCCGCTGCGTTTCGGTCTGCGCAAATGTGCAGAATGTCGGCGTCATCGGCCCGGTTAACCGCGGCTTCAAGACGGCCATCGAGTCTCCGTGGGGACTCAAGCTGGCTCAGATGAGCTGCATCAACTGCGGACAGTGCATTGTCAACTGC
>JAGAHV010000185.1:0-4324 GCA_017626895.1 Clostridia bacterium
GATCGTCAATGCCTATATGCGGAATCTGCGTCTGGGACCGGATGACACGCTGTACGGTCTCACGCAGGACGGCGACATCTTTTCAATGAAAAACCAGGTTATCCAGCTGTATCGAAAGAGAGATGATCTCCGGGTACAGGAAATCACCTCCATCTACCCGGATCCGCAGCATCCCGGGTACCTCTATGTCGGCACCGAAAGCTCGCAGATCTATTACGGAAGCTTTGAACGTAACTTTGCCGCCATGGGCATTAAAGACATCTCGCCGCTCAACTATATTGAGCATTTCCAGCAGATCGACGGCAAACTCTGGATCTGCGCCAGCAACGGCATCGGGGCAGTGGACAAGGAAGGGTTCCATCTGCTTCGCAATCTGCCCATGGACAAATCCATCGTGCGCATTCTGGTGGATTATGCCGGCAATCTCTGGTTTGCCTCATCCCGTCAGGGAATCATGAAGATCGTCCCCAATCAGTTTTCCGATCTGTATGACCGTTACCATGTACCGGAGGACGTAGTCAATACCACCTGTAAGTATGGTGACCAGCTGTTTATCGGCACGGATTCCGGTCTGACCGTGCTGGGCAGTCTGGGCATTGTTGAACATCTGCCGCTAACCAAGGCCGTAACGGCATCCGGGGAGGATCTCGGGGCAACGGACCTGATCGAATGGCTGAAAGGCTGCCGGATCCGGTCCATTACCCGTGACAGCCTGGGGCGTCTCTGGATCGCTACCTGGCGCAAATATGGCCTTCTCCGGTATGATCAGGGCGAGGTCATGGCCTTTACCTCGGCGGATGGTCTGTTTTCAGAGCGGGTTCGCGTAGCCGCCGAGGCGAAAGACGGCTCGATCCTGGTAGCCAATACGGGCGGTGTCAGCATCATCCGCGGGGATACCGTCGTCGGCCGCATCGGAAAGGATGACGGGATCGTCAATACGGAAATCCTTACCGTCACGGAAGCCGCAAACGGCGACATCGTCATGGGTTCCGACGGCGACGGCATCTATATTGCAGGCAAGGACGGCCTGCGGCATCTCTGCACCGACGACGGCCTCTCCTCCGATGTCGTCATGCGAATCAAGTACGATAAGGCGCGGGACATTTTCTGGATTGTCACCAGCAACTCCCTTTCCTTTATGGACAGTGATTATCACATCTCCACCATACGGAAATTCCCCTATTCAAACAACTTCGACCTTTATGAGAACAGCAAGGGCGATATGTGGATCCTCTCAAGCAACGGAATCTATGTCGTTCCGGCAGCCACCCTTCTGGCCAACGAAGAGATTTCCCCTGTCTATTATGGCACGGACAACGGCCTCCCCTGCATTACAACAGCAAACAGTTACAGCGAACTGGACAGCCAGGGAAATCTGTACATCGCCGGCAGTACAGGGGTCGCCAAAGTCAACATTGAAAAGCCCTTTGACAATGTCAACGAGTTAAAAGTGGTCGTTCCCTATCTGGAGGCGGACGGCGCAACCATCTATCCGGATGCAAACGGTTCCTTTACCATCCCTCAGAATACCCGGAAGCTGACGGTTCCCAGCTATGTATTCAACTATTCCCTGAATAACCCGCAGGTCAGTTTTTATCTGGACGGCTTTGATGACACCATTAAGACCACGGACCGCAGTGACCTCGTCCCCGTGGATTATACCAACCTGCGCGGCGGCACCTACCATTACGTCATGCAGCTCAGGGACAACATGGGACGCGGAAACAAGGTTGTCTCGGTTGAGATTGTCAAGCAGAAAGCCTTCTATGAGGAAATCTGGTTCTATGTGCTCGTCGGCCTGGCAGCGCTTCTTCTACTGACGGCCATCGTGCGCCTTTATATTCGCAAGAAAACCCTTAAGCTGGAACAGAAGCAGAAGGAAACCATGGCCTTGACCAACAGCATCACGGAAGCCTTCGCCAAGGTCATTGATATGAAGGATAAATATACAAACGGCCATTCTTCCCGTGTGGCAAAGTTTACCAAAATGCTGGCAGAAGAACTGGGATATGACGAAGAAACCTGCCAGAAATACTACCAGATTGCCCTGCTGCACGATATCGGCAAGATCGGTATCCCCCAGGAGGTCCTGAATAAGCCGGGCAAACTGACAGATGAGGAATTCGCGACCATTAAGAAACATACCACACTGGGCTATGAAACGCTGAAAGATATTACCATCATGCCAGAGCTGGCCATCGGCGCCCAGGCGCATCACGAACGGCCGGATGGCAAAGGCTATCCCAACCACCTGAAAGGGGACGAGATTCCCCGTGTGGCCCAGATTATCGCTGTTGCCGACTGTTTTGACGCCATGTATTCAAACCGTCCCTACCGCGGCCGCATGAATTTTGACCGGGTTGTATCCATTATCCGTGAGGTTTCCGGGACACAGCTGACGCCGGATGTCGTGGATGCCTTCCTGCGTCTGGCAGAAAAAGGCGTCCTGCGGGCAGAGGATGATGACGGCGGCGGGACGACCGAAAACATCGAGAACATCAAAAGCTGACATCTCTGTCTGAAACAACCGACCTGAAAACGCCCAAAGCCGGCTCTGTCGTGCTTTGGGCGTTCCTTTATCCTGTATTCAGTTCCGGTTCTAGTGTCAATAAGGGTGTCCCACCGGCACGAATCGGATATTTTACGTCATCCTGACCTCCGCCGGAAATGAAAAAAGACTGCAGATGCAGTCTTTTTGTTTCATATAAAAACCCGAAATGCCGCTGCTGCCACTTTTCCACCCACCGTCTCGGCAGGTCGGTGCCCTGCGCTCTACTTCTGCCGTCCCCTGGCGTTAAAAACGGGGGCATGGCATCCACAAATCGACTCCGGACTCCAGTTATGAAAATGTAGGAGAAAACAAAGCAGCCGACGTACACTCCAGGCTTTTTACCTTGCTGACATTGGTAATTATATCAACAGCAGTACGGACTGTCAACGCATTTTTTGAACATTTAACAAATTCGTAACAACTTCGCCGGTCCTGCGAAGAAGGACGGGAAAATGACGAAAAACTCCGCCTGGGCAAAACCAGTTCAGGCTCAGGCCTTGGCTTTGCTGTTTTCAATGCGCTCTGCCAGATCCGTCAGATAGAGCCACCGTTCCTCTGCCGCCTCAAGTTCGGCGGAGACCTTTTCCTTTTCCGCGGTCAGTTCCGTCAGACGGACATAATCCGAGGCATGATCCGCCATTTCCCGGTCAAGTTCTTCCAGGCGGGCGTTAAGTGCCGCCAGGCGTCCGTCGATTTCCCTGTAATCCTGTGCCTCACGGAACGTCATCCGAAGTTCCCGCTGATGCTCCCGTTTCCGCCGTCCCTGTTCATTCTCGTTTTCCGCAGGCTTTTTCTTTTCCTCCGCGGCCTGTTCCATCGCCAGCAGGTAATCCGAGAACGAGCAGGCATATTGCACAATCTGCCCGTCTTCAAAGGCAAAGAGCCGGTTGGTGACCCGATCCACAAAATAGCGGTCATGTGAAACCGTCAGGACAGCGCCTTCAAAATCCTCCAGATAGTTCTCCAGGATCTCCAGCGTGCTGATATCCAGATCATTGGTCGGTTCATCCAGAACCAGCACATTGGGCGCCTCCATCAGAATCCCGCAAAGATACAGCCGGCGTCTTTCGCCGCCTGAGAGACGGGATACCGGCGTCAGCTGGACATCCATCGGGAACAGAAAGCGCTCCAGCATCTGCGACGCGGACAGACGGCCGTCTTTCGTCTCCACATATTCCGCAATATCCCGCAGATAGTCAATCACCCGGACATTCTCCGGAATTTCCGGGAACTCCTGCCGGAAATAGCCGATTTTCACCGTATCCCCAATGGTCACCGTTCCGGTGTCCGGGGCACGTTCCCCGGTCAGAACGGAAAGAAGTGAGGTCTTTCCGCATCCGTTGGGGCCGACAATGGCCATCCGCTCATCCCGCAGAACCGTGTACGTAAAGTTGTCAAACAGCCGGTGGCCGCCCAGGGTAAGACTGATTCCCTCACACTCAATAATCTTCCGCCCAAGCCGGCGTCCGGCGCTTTCCAGCGTCAGCTGCGCGTCCTGCTGCGGACCGCGCATCGCGGACAGCGTCTCAAAGCGTTCAATCCGTGCCTTCTGTTTCGTACTTCTGGCCTGGGCTCCCCGGCGGATCCATGCCAGCTCCGTCCGCAGAATAGCAGAACGTTTCCTGGCCTGGGCATTCTCATTTTCAAGCCGCGCAGCCTTTTCCTCCAGGTATACCGAATAACTGCCCTCGTGGATAAAAAGCCGGCCCTTGTCCAGTTCATAGATGCTCGTACAGATGCGGTCCAGGAAATACCGGTCGTGGGTCACCATTA
>JAGAHV010000020.1:0-1589 GCA_017626895.1 Clostridia bacterium
ATAGTGCCAGTTCTTCCACCACATGAGCGACATGGTTTCCCTCTGTCATTCCGGATTTCAAAAATTTAGCCCGCGCAGGCGTGTTAAAGAAAAGATTCCGGACAATCATGGTAGTGCCCGAAGGCGATCCGATCTCCTCAAATTCGATTTCTTTTCCGCCCTCAACCCGGTACCGCACACCCGTCAGGGCCTCCGGCGTCTTGGTAATGCACTCCACACGCGCAACGGCGGATATGCTGGAGAGAGCCTCTCCGCGAAATCCCAGTGTGGCAATCTGCACCAGATCGTCCACCGTACGGA
This sequence comes from Clostridia bacterium, assembly GCA_017626895.1. GTDB lineage: Bacteria > Bacillota > Clostridia > Christensenellales > Aristaeellaceae > Ventricola. The sequence continues at coordinate 301 of JAGAHV010000020.1, forward strand.
TTTTACTGGTGGCATGCCTCATAAAGGCTTTCCGGACCTGATCCGCCGGAATTCCTCCGCCGTTGTCCGTGATCCTGATAAAGCTGTTTCCTCCGTCCTTGATTTCGATGGTAATGGCAGTAGAGGACGCGTCAATCGCGTTCTCCGTAAGCTCCTTGACCACGGAAGCCGGTCGTTCCACCACCTCTCCGGCGGCAATTTTGTCTATGGTTGTTTTATCCAGTAATTCTATCACCAGCGGTTTCTCACCTCACTCTGCAGATGGTTCAGCATATTCAGAGCCTGCAGGGGCGTCATGGAGGATATATCCATCTCCTTCAGTTCATTGATGATTTTTTCATTGTCATTGGCGTCAAACAGGCTCATCTGCTGCATATCTACCGTATCATACAGTTTTTTCTTTTCTTTCCTTACTTTTTTGTCCGTCAGGTTCTTTACGGCAGCTGTGATGTCAGCATCGGATAGCTGTTTTACCAGCTCATCCGCCCGCTGCAGCACCGGCTCCGGAACACCTGCCAGCCGCGCCACCTGAATGCCGTAGCTCTTGTCTGCCCCTCCCCGGACGATCTTGCGGAGGAATACAATGCCATCTCCCTTTTCTTTGACCGCAATACAGTAATTGTTCACGCCGGGAAGCTTGCCTTCCAGCTCGGTAAGCTCGTGGTAATGGGTGGCGAAAAGGGTCTTTGCGCCGAGCTTCTTCGGATCAGACACATATTCAATGACCGCCCAGGCAATGGCCAGCCCGTCAAATGTGCTGGTTCCTCTGCCGATCTCATCAAGAATCAGCAGACTGTTCGATGTGGCGTTCCGGAGGATATTGGCAACCTCCGTCATTTCCACCATAAAGGTACTCTGCCCGCTGGCCAGATCATCCGATGCTCCCACTCTGGTGAAAATCCGGTCCACAATGCCGATATCCGCCGATTCGGCGGGAACAAAGGAACCGATCTGCGCCATGAGAACAATCAGAGCTGTCTGCCGCATATAGGTAGATTTTCCGGCCATATTCGGGCCGGTGATAATGGCCACACGCTTGTCCCTCTGATCCAGATAGGTGTTGTTGGAGATGAACATATCATTCTTCATCATCTGCTCGACAACCGGGTGACGTCCCTCTTTAATGTCAATCCTCCCCTTGCTGTTCAGCTTTGGCCGGACATACCGGTTATGCTCCGCCACGTAGGACAGGGAGCAGAAAACGTCCAGCGCCGCAACCGCCTGTGCGGTTTTCTGGATTCTCGCGACATTTTCTGCTATTTTGTCGCGTACCTCGCTGAACAGCTGAT
>JAGAHV010000186.1:0-1796 GCA_017626895.1 Clostridia bacterium
AACTCTACTTTAGGACAGCCTCATGCCAACGCTGAGTTGTCCCTCCGTGGGGTATCCAGCCCACGAAAAAAGTAAAGACCCAATTCTTTTGACCTGAACGGCAGGGAAATCTATTTTGTTTCAGACCGGGGAAGTGAAAGCGGTCATTTCAATCTGTTCCGAATGGATCTGTCCTCGGGTGAAATGACCCAGTTAACGGATGAAGCAGAAGGGATCGTCTTCAATGCCTTCACCAAGACCCCTGACAGTGAACTGATTGCTTACAAGTCCGGGAATTCCGTCCATATTCTCAACACCCGAACGATGGAAAACCGGATCATCTATACGGACAATGACATGATCTTTGCGCAGATGCATATCAGTCCGGACAAAAAGACACTGGGGATGATCCGCAACGAAAATGTCGGACAGACCGGCGACACCGGTGCCAATTACGACTGATTCTACGAGAAATTTGCCTCTGGGTTACGGACGGGCGCGTCACACTGATGGACATTGACGGCGGGAATGTCCGCGATGTATTTTGTGATACCCATCAGCTGGGCCATTTTCAGTTTGCCCCGGATGACAATCACATCTGCATGTTCTGTCATGAGGGACCGTGGAATTATGTGAATCAGCGCATCTGGATTCTCAACATCGAAACCGGAAAAGCGATTCCCTGTTTCCGTCAGGGACCGGATGACTGTGTCGGCCATGAATTCTGGACAAGGGATGGAAACATCGTCTTTGATAACCGCCGGGCGGGCCATGATGGCACCATCTCATCTGACAAAACCCAGGTCATTATAAAAGCCGAGGATCACGAAGAAATTCCCTATTTCGGATTTGCCGACAAAACCGGAAAGGTCTTTCGCAAGGTTGATATGCCCTTTTACTGCAATCATTATCACGCAAATAACGACACCTCCGTCTTTGTCGGGGATGCCGTCAATGATCTGCTTCTTATCCGGCCGGACATGCCCGCGGAAAAACAGCTGATCACGCTGGCCAGGCACAATACTACCTGGAAATACCATTGGGCTCATTGCCATCCTACATTCAGCTGGCAGGGTGACCAGATCCTTTATGCCGCCGCAACAGATGATACCCATGGAAATCTTTTCCTGATTGATGATCTCACATGGGCGCTTCATTCCTGATTTCGTCGCGGAGAATGGTCTCTCTGTGGAAGCCCCTACATCATGTGGGAGCCTCATTTGGTCAATATCCGCATGAGCAGCTGTTCACCGATGCTCATGCTCCGATTTTCTCACGCTGTCTGACCATCTAACTGTCCTCCCTTTTTCCAGCAGTTCCTCCGGCACGCTTTGCATTGTACCGTGTCCCGCAGGCCAGCACCTTTGACCATACAAAAAGCGCTGTTCATCATGAGCAGCGCTTTTGCATGTTCCGCCACAGATGCTTCTCAGTGAGCATCCGAGTGTCTCCTCTTCATTTCCGGATGAGATTCGTAATAGTTCCGTTTGTCCTCATACATATCCTCGTCCGCTTTGCGAAGAGCCGTTCTTACATTCCTGCAATCCTTTTCAATAGAAACGCCAATCGCCAGATTCACGTCATTCCCCGAGCGTTCCCTGATCTGCCGTTTCTTTTCTTCCATCTCCCCGGCCGTGATCCCCACAACAATCACCGTAAACTCATCCCCGCCGGCGCGGAACACTTCCTCATCGTGAAAAACGCTTCGCAGGACACGGGCACCGGCACGAATCAGTTCATCTCCGGCAGAATGGCCTTTTGTATCATTGGCCTGTTTGAGTCCGTTCAGATCCGCGAACAGAACCCCTACCGGTTTC
>JAGAHV010000187.1:0-2993 GCA_017626895.1 Clostridia bacterium
CGGAACCTGGACAAATTCCGAGCCGAATCATCTGAGAAGACATGGCTGACGCGAATCGCGATCAATTGCTGCAAAAATGTATATCGGTCAGGATGGTTCAAGCACGTAGATCGTTCCATTACGCTGGATAAGCTTTCAGAGCGACAGGCTCCGGCTGACAAGGAAGACGACGAGATTACAGAAGAAAGTCAGGACCCCCACTTCAAGTGGGGATCCTGACTTTCCTCTTTCTTTTCTGCTCCAACAGTGGTAATATTCATATTGAGCCTCCTGTGTTCAATTTTGAAGATGTTGTTGGGAAACTTCTCAATTTTACACGAGAGGCTTTCTCTTTTCATGTGAAGTTTCTCATCAGCAACTACACTTGAATTATATAGGAAGCTGTTTAGACCATTCACCCCCGGTTTCCATGAAATGTCAGCAATGCTTTCAGCGCTTTCCACGCACATTAAAGAAGAATAATTGGCCTTTTTTCCAATTTTTTTCTTCATATGACGGCTGTTTATGATAAAATTCATTCCGAAAAAACATAAAATACTTCTTTCAGGTCATTGCCCGTACATCCATGAACAGGCTTCAGACCGGAATGGTCCTGCTGCAAAACAGCAGGATGTGCCTTCACGTTCAGCGCCGGGCTGATCCTGCAGATGAGCAAAGGAGAAGAGAAAATATGAGTCAATTGGAACGTACAGGAAACCGTCCGGCCCCGGAACCATCTGTCGGATTAAAGCTCGTCAGGCGCCAGTATTTTCAGCTGATTCCCTACCAGGTACTGCTTATCGTGGTCAATGCCATAAACGGCATCGTCGATGGCGTTGTTGCCAGCAACCTGATCGGGCATACCGCCATGACCGCAATCGGCATGTTCGGTCCCTTTAATCATCTGCTGTACGCCGTCAGCATGATGCTTGTCAGCGGCGCGCAGATCCTCTGCGGACGCTATATGGGAAAGAATCAGGGAAAAGAAATGCGAAACACCTTTACAGTGGATCTCGTTCTTTCCGTGTTAATTTCCGTTATCACCATGGCCCTGATGATCGCCGGTGCGCTTCTCAACTGGACACGATCTTTCGCGTCCAATGAACAGGAGCTGGCCGCACTGAACCGCTATTTTCTGGGGCAGGCCATTGGCATCCCCGGTCTGGTCCTCGGTCAGCAGCTGTTTGCCTTCCTTTCCATGGAAAATGAGACACGCAGAACCATGACCGCAACGCTCGTCTGCGTTTTCAGCAATGCACTTTTCGATATTCTGTTTGTGCATGTGCTGCATCTGGGAACCTTTGGTCTGGCTCTTGGCACGGCTGTTTCTGTCTGGTTCTTCTTCGGCACGATGGCCCTGTGGTATATCAAAAATAAACCCGAGATGCTGCTCTCCCCGAAAGACATCAACTGGAATGAGGCCAAAAATATCGTGGTGCTGGGCTATCCCGGCTCCATCTCCCGTTTCATGGAAATGTTCCGCTGCATGATCGTCAACAGCCTCATCTTACGATATGTGGGCAGCGTCGGCCTGTCCTCCTTTGCCGCCTCCAACTCGGTTATGGCCATCTTCTGGTCACTGCCCTTCGGAATGATGGCCGTAGACCGGATGCTGCTCAGTGTCAGCATGGGCGAAGAGGATCGCAAAGGCACGCTGGATATCATGCACGTCATCACCCGCTGGGGCGTCCTGTTCATTCTGTGTGTCGCCATTGTCATCTGCCTCCTGGCAGAGCCGTTTACCCGCCTGTTCTTCCAGGATCCCGCAGATCCGGTATATGGGATGACCGTCATGGCCCTGAGAATCCTGCCTTTCTGCATGGTATTCTCTGTCGTGAATCAGGCCTTCTCCGTCTATGCACAGATTGTGCAGGACAAGCTGTACTCCACCGTACTCCCTGTGCTCAACGGTGCTGTCCATGTGGTGGTCTTTTCCTTTCTGCTGATTCCCGTTATTGGGATGACCGGTCTGTATATTGCCAACATACTCAACGGTGCCTGCTGTCTGCTGGTCGTATGTCTCTTTTCTGCACGGAAAATCGGGCATTTCCCCCGGAATCTCGAGGACCTTCTGGCCTTTCCAAAAGACTTTGGCGTCAGTGAAGATGAATACCTTGAATTTTCTGTCCATGACGAAAAGGACCTTTCCACCATTTCACAGCAGGTGCAAGCCTTCTGCCTCAGCCGCGGCGTCGAGCGCCGGAAAGCGGTTTTCTCAGGTCTGGCTCTGGAAGAAATGGCCGCCAACATTTTTGCTCACGGCTTTACAACCGCCCATCACAACATGGAAATCCGTGTCACACATATGGGCGAGGATGTGCTGCTCCGGCTGCGGGACAACGGTAGGCCTTTCAGTTCCTCCGATCAGGTCAGGATTTCCTCCCCGGAGGATGGCGTAAAGAATGTCGGCCTCCGCATTCTGATGGATTCCGCCAAAGACTTCCAGTACCAGATCGGCGTCATTCTGACAGACCGGATCTCACGGGAGGCTCACTATAAGAACGTTCTGGGACTGAATGTACTGATGATCCGCATCTGAGGAACCGCCAACAGTCAAGTTCTCATCAAAAACGGACTTTCCGAATTCAGTCACGGCTTTGCCCGGGCGGTTGCGATGCAAACAGACAATGCCGGTCCCGCGCAAAAACCAGCACTGAAACCTGCAGATTGGCCCTGTCGCGCATCGGCAGGGCCAGTTCCAGACCGCTGACAAACCAACACAGGCAAATACCCCATAGTTGAAGAGGAGGAGCATGAGTCATGTCAGAACCAATGAATGAGACGAAACTCGAAAATAACAGCACTGAAGCAAAGGAGTGCTGTTATGAAAAAGTTGAAGTCAAGCCCAACACCCTGCTGTATCCTGTTCCCGCCCTGCTGGTAAGTTCCGGAACAGCAGACGGACGTACGAATATCATGACGGCCGGATGGACTGGCACCATATGCACGGTTCCTCCCATGGTCTATGTTTCAATCCGTCCTTCCCGCGTGTCCTATGGCATGATCAAGGAATC
>JAGAHV010000188.1:0-4577 GCA_017626895.1 Clostridia bacterium
CGAAAGTCTGAGGCCGACGGTTTGTCGATGTCAATCATGAGTAGCTTTGTGATATTCCTGAAAAGAGAATTTGTCAGTTTACTGTCATGTATATTGTATAATTCATATGCAAATATATTGTAAGTCACGGTAAAATATGCACGATCGTTACAATAACGTTTGAATACCAGAGTGATTATGACTGACAAGTACCTTGAAAATCAAATATAGGAGAATACAGTAATGTCTAAAGCTAAATGTGGAGTTGCCGATCTGGATTCGAGCATATATCCACAAAATGACAAATCGTCCTGCTTTCAGTATGACGATTGCAAAGCAGTTTGAAAAAGGGGCTGATGAAAATGGTGAAGTTTTCTAAGACAATGATAGAGGTGAGATGAGTTTTTTGAATCTCACCTCTTTTTTTGATTGTCGTGCGAGTTTACGAGCCTCAAGGACTTTCGGCACCGTTTCATTTCCGGTGCTCACTCTTTGCCAGACCGACGCTGCGCGTCGGGCCCATAATTATTTTTTCTCTCCGTAATCACTGCCTACCGTGATATCCGCGTCTCCCAGTTCCATTTCCGCTTTCGCCTTCTCATAGAAATGCGGAACCGCCTTCATGATCCCCTCCACGGTATAGAACGGATCCTCCGGCTTCAGCGGGAGTTCGACCGGTGCTTTTGTGGACCCGGACTTGTACACGGCCGTAATCAGCTCAATGGTTCTGCGCCCGTCCTCCGCCGTGATGGCCACATCCCCGTCCGTTTCAATGGCCGTCAGAACATTTTCAATCTGTCCGTCATGCCCGATGTACGGTACCGGCGGAAGTGCATCCGCAAAATCGCTGATTTCCTTTTCCAGTGCCTCGTTCCTCTCCGGGAATCCATTGGATTTGGACAGAGACGCATAGACGGAAAACGGCGCTGCAATCTTGGCCTTTTCACACTGGAACGTCAGTGTCTGCTCCTCGCCGTGATCCACCACGGAGGCTGTCAGGGAGGCCAGTGCCCCCGGATACTCCAGAATGGAAATCGACAGGTCTTCCACCTCGGCATTGTCATGGGCGGTATTGGCCAGGACACTGGTCACCCGTTTGGGCAGTCCCATCATCCAGCCCAGCATATCGATGTGGTGCACGGCATGATTGAGTGTGCATCCGCCGCCCTCCTTCTCCCAGGTTCCGCGCCACCACAGGTCATAATAGCAGTGACCGCGCCACCACAGGGAATTGACGGAGGCATGGCGGACCGGTCCGGCAATGCCGGAATCCAGGAGCGCCTTGAGATCCCGAATGGGCTTCCTGAAACGGTTCTGCGCAATGATGGAAAGCTTGACACCCGTTTCATTCCTGACCCGGATCATTTCATCACATTCCGCCAGCGAGGGTGCCATGGGCTTTTCGCAGATGACATTCTTCCCGGCCTTCATCCCGTTGATGGAGATTTCCGCATGCACATACGGCGGCGTGCAGACATCCATCAGGGTAATCTCCTTTATCCCCAGCACGTCATGATGGTCCAGATAGACATCACAGTCAAGTCCATACTGTTCCTTCACTTTCTGTGCTTTTCCCGGGATGATATCCACCAGTGCGGCGATTCTGACCCGGTCCGGAAACTGCTGATACGCATGAATATGCGCATGCGAAATGTTGCCCGTTCCAATGACTGCAACCTGAATCATATCCCATTCCTCCATTATCTATATTCCCGGAAAAGCCGTTCCGCTCATCCCACAATACCTGCCGGCTTTCCGTAATCATTCATAATCAAGCTGAAATGCACATAAACGATATCGTTTTTCGCCGGTCCTATGGCAGGGAACCCCGCGGGCATTCAGTTCCTTTTCCAGCGCGGAAACGAGAAAATCGTTTTTGCCATGCTGCATCACGGTCAGTGAAAAACAGTCCCCGATGGTATATACCTCGCATTCAACCTTTTCGGAAATCACGTTTTCATCGACGTAAAAATGAACATCCCTGATGTATCTTTCCATTCCGCCCCAGCTTACCTGCCCGGTATAGCTGACGGAAAAGGTAAACGGCCGCCGGCTCTCGGCCACAATTCCCTGAATCGTCTGCTGTTTCACCGCAAGGGGCATCTGATCCAGATAGGCATCCAGCTGCATCATCCCATTGACCGTCCGGATATCCGCTTCCTCACCGGCATTTTCCCTCAGCTGCTCCCGGATGTTCCTGTTCAGCTCCGCCAGAGTCAGTCCCTTCATCTCCGGCGTTATTTTAACAAACGGCATGGCGATCAGGTTATCATGGGCCAGCGGTTTTCCCAGCACGCCGCGAAGCTGATGCGGAATCCCGCACACAATGTCCTTCCCCGCCTCCGGAAACTGCGCCGAATAAGTTCTGAGAGCAGCGCTGTCAGCATGGACACGGGGCTTCCCCCGTTCGCCCTGGAAAAGCGGACAAATTCGGCCTGGGCAACCTGCAGATGATAGGCATAGACCCCCAGATCATCAAACCGTTCATCCGGAATCAGAAGCGCGTCCGCCTCAAACGGTGAAACTGCCTCCCCCGATTCCGGCAGCAGTTCAGCCGGGAACGGATGGTTTTCCTCCTCCGGCGGAATGTCACTCCCGGAAAGCCGGATATCCGATGCATCCAGTTCTGCCTCCGGATGGACCTCTTTCAGATAATACCAGGCAATCGTTTTAAACAGGGGCGTCATGCCGGTCCCATCCGCAATGTAGTGGCTCAGTGGCTCATATCAATCGAAACGAGATTTTTCTCATACGCAAAGGCAACAAGATGTCCGTTCGCTTCCTCGGAGCCAAGACACACCGTTTTATTCTCCGGCGAGATGACAAACGGCCTGTTGTTTTCCTCCAGAACCCAGTTCTCTGCGCACCTGACAATCTTTACCGCGAAATACGGATATCGTTTCATCCCCGCCTCAACCGCGTGACGCAGGGCCTTTTCACGAACAGGTTCCGTAAACTCCATGGTAAAACGAACCGTATTCATGAGATTCTTATTTGTGCCATAGATCAATGGCATGGGGCGATACTGCTTCAATGGCGCACCTCAGTCATTTCGTCGTTTTTCCTCTGTCCTTCCGATTCATGTTCGCACGTTTGTTTCGAATTTGCCTACTATTTCAGCCTCATTGCAGGCAAATTCTACAGGAATACACCCGGATGCGCAATAGACAGAATTGCCTGATTTATTGTTAAAGTTGCTGACAGAATCGGGTGCTACAAGTCCTGCCTATCATCTCACTGCCGCCCACTGAACCGGATTCAGCCGGCTGTCACTGCGCCCCGGCCGCCTCCTTCTCCCTCTTCTATCCGAGCTTCGGAACAATTTCATCAAAAATGGCCCGATTCAGTTTTTCCTGTTCCCGGCATTCCGCCAGGATCGTGATGACCGCATCCTGCCGCCTGAGTACAATGCTGTACTGACAATATTTGCCATCTGCCCGGAAGGAATCCCCTTCGCCCATCCAGAACAGGTATCCATACCCGTATTCATCGTTTTCCGCCTGTTTGCGCGTGCTTTCCCGCACCCATTCGCGCGGAATCAGCTGACGCCCTTCCCACACGCCATCCTGCAGATACAGAAGGCCCAGCCGGTTAAGCTCCGGCGCATTCAGAAACATCCCGCCCGCGCCAAAGACCATTCCCTGAGGATCCCGTTCCCACATCGGCCGGCGAATGCCTAACGGCGCAAAGAGACGCGGCATGAGGTAGGAAACCAGATCACACCCTGCCCGCCGCTGAACAAGCACGCCGGCCAGATAGGGTCCCACATTGCTGTAAAGGAACTTCGTCCCCGGGCGATCTTCAAAGGGCATCGCCAGCGACATCTTTACCCAGTCCTCTTCCCGGATAAACGGACGTTCTCCGCCCATCAGCGCCGGCTCCCTCTGTCCCAGCTGCATGGTCAGCAGATCCCGGACGGTGGCCATCTGAAGATTCTCCGACACCTCATCCGGCAGGTCCTCCGCAAACGCCTCCGTCAGTTTTTCGTCAATGCTGAGGAGCCCTTCCCGCTGTGCAATGCCAACAGCAGCCGAAGTAAAGCTCTTCGATGCCGAGTATATATTTCTGCGGCAGTCATCATCCCAATTGTATTTTTGCAGCAGTTTTCCATGCTGGGACACCATGACCGTGATCAGCCGGAGATCCTCCGCACATCTGACAAACGAGTCAAGAATCATCTTCTCACACTTTCTCTGGCAGTTCCGGATATTTCCGGGCCATCCTCTGCTCTTCAGGCACGGAACCTCAGGCCAAATTCACATCAGTCAGCCCGACGCCAATGGCGTCGGGCTGACAATATGATCTGCAGTCTGGTCTTTCGGCACCGATGCCCAATTTTACTATCTGTTCCCGTCCCGCCATCTGAGGTAGGCATCCACATCCGCCTTCACGCCGGCCATGACTGTCGTAAGGACAAGCGCATCATCCAGCAGGCCTAGCCCGGGAATAAAGTCCGGGATAAGATCAAACGGCAGGAGTACATAAATCAGCGCACTGAGTACGCTGACCGCGGTGCCAATCGGCAGTGCCGTATACTCCTGACGAATATAACTGCGAAGCATGGAGACAAAAGTCGGAATATAGGCAAGCATTCCTCC
>JAGAHV010000189.1:0-38789 GCA_017626895.1 Clostridia bacterium
ACGTTTCAATGAAGACCTCCTTTTTTCAGGCCTGAACGATAATTTTTTCCCCGGAGCAGCTTGTCAGTGGCCTGAACTTGACAAACTGTCGCTGCGCGACAGAGCGGCTCCAAAGTTTGTAATTGTTTCTGAATCTGCTGTATTCTAGCACAGTTGAGTGTTGAAAGTAAACAATGATCAGTGACAGGCCCTTGATAGTATTGACACTCAACAGAATGATTTGCTATACTGCGGTTAATTCGCCGGAGCCGAGAGAGCAGAGGGTGGCCTGGCGGGAAAGGTGGGAATTTCGATGGGGTTTTCAAAGAATTTCCTATGGGGAACCGCAACCTCTTCTTTCCAGATTGAAGGCGCATGGAATGAGGATGGCAAAGGTCCGTCCATCTGGGATGATCTTACGCATGAGCGTCCCGGTTTTATTGAGGACGGCGGTACCGGAGATACAGCTTGTGATCATTATCACCGTTTTCGTGAAGACGTGGCGCTGATGGCGAAAATGGGGATCAGGAACTACCGTTTTTCCATTTCCTGGCCGCGTGTTCTTCCCAATGGAACCGGCGAGGTGAATGAGGCGGGAATCCGGTTTTACAGTGAACTGGTGGACTGCCTTCTGGAACATGGAATCCGTCCATTCTGTACGCTGTATCACTGGGATCTGCCCAGAGCGATTCACGAAAAAGGCGCCTGGCTGAATGAAAAGATGGTGGACTGGTTTGGTGAGTATACGGCGCTGATTGCGGATCGGCTGGGGGACCGGGTAAAGGATTACTTTACGATTAATGAGCCGCAGTGTATTATCGGGCTTGGGTATCAGCGCCCGGAGCATGCACCGGCTACGCCGAGTTCTGTAAGAGACATTGTTCGGATGAGCCACATTCTGATGAAATGCCATGGACGTGCGGCAATGATTCTGCGGGAACGGATTCCCGGCGTGCGTGTGGGCTATGCGCCCTGTGCGAATCCCATGATTCCGCTGACGGATTCAAAAGAGGATTTTGAGGCGGCCCGGAAAGCCTATTTTACCGTGCGTCCGGATACCTTTATCTGGAATGCCGCCTGGTTCTCAGACCCGGTTGTGTTAGGGGAATATCAGGAAGACGGTTTGAAGACGCTGGGTCATTTCCTGCCTGCCGGCTGGGAAAAGGATCTTGAACTGATTCATCAGCCGCTGGATTATTATGGGCAGAATATCTACACCTCCAATATTGTCCGGGCGGCAGATAATCAGTGGGGATATGAACAGGTACCTTACCGGATTGGCATTGAGCGTACGCTGATGGGCTGGGCTGTGGTTCCGGATTCCCTTTACTGGGGGACAAAGTTCCTGTATGACCGGTATCGTCTGCCTGTTCTGATTACGGAAAACGGGATGAGCTGCCCGGATGTGGTGGTCAATGGAAAGGTTCATGATGAGGCCCGCATTTCCTATATGGATCAGTATATTCGCGGCCTGAAGCGGGCAGCGGATGAAGGCGTCGATGTGGCGGGCTATTTCTACTGGAGTTTCCTGGACAATTTTGAATGGAAAAACGGCTATACGCAGCGATTTGGTCTGATCCATGTGAATTATGATACACAGGTGAGAACGGTGAAGGAAAGCTGTTTCCATTATCAAGAGATCATGGAAACAAACGGGGCCTGTCTCGATAAGGAATAGCGAACTCTAAACAGCTGCCGCTGGCAGCTGTTTTTTGGAATAAGCGCTATCGCCGGGGATTCATGGATTCAATGGAAAGACATACGGTTCGGAGGAAGAAAGGGAATGAACGGTTTCGACGGGGTCCTTTTTGACATGGACGGAGTGATCTTTGATTCAGAACGGGTCAGTGTCAGATGCTGGAACCAGGCCGCGGCTCAGCTTGGCATTTCAGAGGAACGCATGTGGCAGGTGAAGCTGCAGATTACGGGAACAACGGCAGCGAATTGCCGCCGGGTGCTGAATGCGGAATTTGCGGATGTTCCCGGATTTGAATATGACTCGTTTCGTGGGGAATATGAACGTTTTTACAACGAAGTCCTTAATCAGGGCGGGATTCCGCTGAAGCCGGGTGCGAGGGAACTGCTGATCTGGCTGCGGGAACATGGTAAAAAGACGGGACTGGCCTCCTCCACCTATACAGAGAAACTGATGCGGCAGATTGCCCCTTCCGGGATCGCCGTCTATTTTGATTCAATCATTGGAGGAGATCAGGTGACAAAGAGCAAGCCTGATCCCGAAATCTACCTGAAAAGTCTGAAACGGCTCGGCCTTGATCCGGAGAAAACCTTTGGAATTGAGGATTCGTATAACGGTGTTCGCAGCCAGCATGCGGCAGGACTGCATCCGATCATGGTTCCGGACATTCTGCCGGTGACAGAGGAAATGCGCGGCCTGGCAGAATGGATACTGGATGATCTGCAGGCGGTGCAGCATTTCTTTTCGGAAATGAACAGACAGCAGGCGTTATCTGTGAGATCGTTTCCCGTTATGCAGCAAGAAACTTTGACTTGATGATGAAAGTCAGAGAGCATGATGGAAGAATATGCAGTGGAGAAACATCTGAGATAATTGCAACGATTATCCTGATGAGAGAAGGAGAAAACGAATGCAATCCGTAATATTTTTCATTTCGGTTTGTGGTTATTTTTTATTCTACTCGATAAAAGTGAGAAAGCATCCGTCTCTGTTTCCTGTTTTATTTATATCTTTTGTTTCGCCGACATTGTTTTTCTTTGGATTGGCCAATAAATTGCCTGCAGGCGTGATGGCGATAAATGTTTCAGGGATATTATTGGGAGCGTTCAGTATCCTGTTTGTTAGAAAAGATATAATAAATGATCTGTTCAGGCCGATTTTGTTTCCATCTGTGGTATTTTTTGCAATCGGCCTAATTTGGATATTCTGTATCACCCGGAATGTTGGCATTTCGCACTGGGATGATTACACGCACTGGTACAGGATATGCAAAATGATGTATGCAGAAAATGCCTTCCCGACAAAAAGGGATCTCATGTATCGTTCTTATCCGCCCGGGACCGGTCTTTTTATCTACTATGTGACAAAAAACATATCATTTTCTGCGGATAACTGTTTATTTGCTCAGGCCTGCATTAACCTGTCCTGTTGTACAGCGTTCTTCTCTTTTTTGAAGACGAACAGGAACTATAAACGAAGTGTATACTATGCATCATTTTTTCTGATTGGCATCGTTTCAATTGTCCTGTGCTCGATGAATATCAGTACATATAGTCTGCTGGTTGATACAACAATGCCATTGGTAGCGCTGAGCATGGTTTTTCTCATATATAGTTCTGGCAAAGAGCCGGACAGGGCTGATTTCCTGCTGTTATTATTTGGCATCAGTTTTTTGTGCCTGATTAAAACGTCGGCAATCATATTCGCATTGATCATCATAGTGACTTTCGGATGGTTCGGGAAGAAGAGCGGCAGTTCTGCCAGGAAAATGATTATAAGATGCGCTGCTCTTTTGACAGGCGCTGCGGCATTGCCGGTACTATACAATATCTATTCAAATCGCATCTATGGGAATACGTTTGAATCACCACAGGCGGTTTCTCTTTCCCATTATGCAGAGATGCTGGTGAATCGTCCCGGGACACTGGATATCGTACGCAAGTTTTTATCCGAGATATTCTTAATAGGGAAATCAATTCCTCAGGTACAGCTTGCATGGCTTCTTATACTCCTGTGTTCAGGGATAGCTGTCTGTTTTAAGGTAAAAGGGAATAATGAATTATCCAATCGCTTCAGAAAAGTCGGGCTGAATCTGTGTGCCTTTTTTGCTGTATATACGCTGTGTCTTTTAATGATCTATATCTGTACCATGAACGAAAAAGAAGCCAATTTAACTACACTTGCGAGTTTCTATCGATACACAGGCTCAGCGACGATCTTTATGTTTGGCTATTTTGTCTATTTCTGTATGTCTGTCATTCATGAAATGAAATTCGACTATTTAACTGAAGCCTTCTCATTACTTTCAATGGTCATTCTGTTGATTGGATCAGGGATGTTTCATAACGGTTATATATGGGGACATGAGTTTCATAAACCTGTGGAACCGTATGATTCGCTTGCATGGAAAACGTGTCAGGTCTGTGTGCCGGAAAATATGGAATATACAGATTCAAGTTATGCGGTAATCTATGATGATGAGCACATTGGAGGGTATCCGTCTAAAATTGGAGTTATGATGGAATGCTATTTAAGAAGTACACGTATTGCGTTGTGTACACTTAACGAGCTTGAGGAAATAGATATCAATCCGTCATTAAAAAATCAGATGGCATCGTGCGATTACCTGGTTGTGCTTGGAGATTATCCTGAAGCAGTGTCATTCTTTAGTGAACGTATCCCGATTGAGTACATTTCTGATTGCATGCTGTATGGAATAAAGCATTGAACTGACGGAAAGCTGCATCTTCATTTTAGGGCTTGTGGACTTTCTGCCAACATCAAATCCGATGGCGGCAATACCGGTTTTGATGAGATAACACTGCATGCGTTCAGAACGTGAACAGGAACAAAAAAATGCCAGCCTGCATCGTTACAGGGCTGGCATTTTTAATTGGGCTTATTACGAAAATGGATCTGATCGTTTCCCCGCTAAAAAGCTCTAAAATAGGCTGTTGGCGGGTGAAACACCTGTCGATTCTTCCCGGTCCAGGATGCCGCAGAGACACGCAAGCAATAACGGGATTTCAAAGATGTTGTAAAGGATATACCGCCCACAGCAGACCGGGCCCAGGAGAAACGTGGCTGTGATCAGGATCAGCAGCAGGGAAATGCCCGCTGCCTTTCTCTGCCTGTGTACCAATGAAAATATACAGGTGAAAACAGAAATCCAGAACGGCAGAGCAAGCGAAAAAAGCAGTTCCAGCGGCGTTTTGCTGAATGCTTCTGTACTGGCAAATGATTCATAGAAATCAAAAAGCCACGGCACGGGTTTTGTGTGCTGGACCGGCAGTTTCGGATTGATCAGACCGATGGAATGCGGATCTATGTGTGTCTCGATAAACGCGCGGTCTGCATAAGGGTCCTGTACAGCCGCACCCATATACCAGTACTGGATGCCGAGATCAAGAAAAGCACTGATGGCATCCTCCGGAAAATGTCTGCACATGTCCAGCCAAAGGCGGACAAATTCCCCTGGAGTCCGCAGAATTTCTTCTCCGTTCAGAATCCCATACATGACATTTTTCAGAGGGTCTGCAAAACGGGGATTGTAGTTGAACGCAGCCCGGTCCACATCCATGTATCGGGATAAATCCTCCCTCCAGATCTCCGTCTTTTCGCCCTCGTTTTTCAAAATTGCTCCAATCTGCTGTACGGGGACGGAGAGCATTTCGCTGACTTCTCCTTTTCTCACATAAAGCCGGGAAAAAATCGGACCATTGATCAGAAAATACAGTGCAGCGCTTATACAAAGAATACCGGCCAGTTTTCGGGAATGTTTGAATACAAGAAGAATCAGAAGCCATGCGACAACTGCATAAATCATATTGTTGCGAAGAAGCATGCACAGAAGGAGATCTGCCAGTATTCCTGCCAGACTCCGCCTGTTCTGCTGCCTCCATTCCAGCAGATCCATGGAAAAATTCAGAACGAACAGACCAAAAAGAACATCTTTGGTCATGATCCCGGCGAATATGCAGATGACCGGATTTACGGCAAAAAACAGGAATGAGAGGATGAAGGTACTCTTGCTGGCCTGGTGATCCATAAGGAGCCGCTGAAATCTTGAAAAGATAAGGGCTGTGATCAGAATCTGAAACAGGCCGTAAAGGAAGAGGGCGGAGACTCCTGTAACCGCCTGAATTTTGAGACATCCCCACCAGATGAAGGTGTGAAGCGGAGGATGAAATCGGGATACCGGCTGCAACCCGAGTGCCTGCTCTGTCTGGGTAGAAATATCATAGGCACATATCCCTGGCGAATAGGCCAAAAGACAGATCAGATACGAGCAGTAAAAGAGAATGGCACATCCCCACTGAATTTGTCCCTTGTGATGCCACTGTGTCTTTCTCTTTCTGCGCCAGAGGATATGTATTCCGAGGGAGAGCGGTATTGCACCCACATAGGAAAAGGCAAGTGCAAATACGACCCACATCAGCATGCGGTTGGCGGGGCAGAGGTGATGTGTATGATAGACACTGTTGCCACAAATGTGCACCAGGGTAAACAGGCTCAGGGCAACAAATGCCCCGACTCTTTCACCATTTGATGAATCAGTTTTGCAGTTCAGTATTTTCAGACATGCGGCAAAAATGAGTATGATGATTGGAATAGCCAGAAACGGTGGGATTGACTTTAAAAATACGGCACATGCTCCGGCAGTCGTCAGTCCGCTGAGCACAATGTCTGTACAGTATTTCCTGACTGGAATTCTTGCTCCATTACCATATGGAATGGCACTTTGAGCAGTATCCAATTCTTTCAGCTTCTTTGAATCGATAATTGGTCTCCCTCCCCGCACAGCAGATATGAACAGATCGGCGAAGTTTATTGCTGGAAAGATACTGTTTTCTTTCTGTATCGATCACACCCATATACTTCTCAAATCAGATGAGGGAAAAGTCTGGATGTAACAAAAGCAGGATAGCTTTTCAAATGATACAGTGATTGAAATATCGTGAGTGGTTTTGTTGCATAGATTCAGAAATGCTTTTCTGCAGTACCGGTTGTTTCAGGACAATGGCATTCAAACAGGACTGGAAGACCGATGAAAAGTCTCCCGGAGTGCGCAGATTTTATCGGCGAGGCAGACGATCAGGGCCTCTCGTGTACGGGGAAGTGCCCGAAGGGTGAATGGCCACATATGTGTGCGGATAATCCCGGCTTCAAGCGAATTGACATTGAAGTCACGGATAGCATTGTGCATGGCGGTCTTGGGGTGTCGAAAGCCGTGCAGCTTATGCTGATGGTTATGCCAGTCATACAGGTAATAGTCATGCAGGAAAGCCCCGCGGACAAGGGAGGGCTCATCCGTCCGGATGTGCAGGAGACGGGCGAGACGGAAACTCATGCGGGCCACGCCCATACAGTGGTCGTATGTAGAAATACGGCCGTGCTGCCGGTAGGTCTTCATAATCTGAACCCGCGGGTGATCGGCGGTGTCCCGGACAAGCTGGTGAAAACGAGAAAGTTCTTTAGTGTTCAATGTGTTTGCCTCAAAAAAGTGGTAGCAATTGTCAGCGAGTTCGATCCGGCCGGCGGATCGGAAGCGTTATTCGGGGAATACAGAACCGGATGAGATGACACCGGGTCAGGATTTAACACAGCCGGTATGTATGCAGTGCAGACGAGGAAAGGCTGCACCAAAAAAACTGCCAGTGCACAAGCATTGGCAGAGAAGAGGTCAGATAAAGCGATGGTCATAAACCAGCTCATCCAGGGTGCGCTTGGGGACGCAGTGGTTATCCTTCTCATCCCGATAGTACCGAAGATCATTGCCTTTTCTTGCATCTACCAGACGAATGTTTTCCCCTTTTTTCCCGATTGCCAGGACCAGTTCGGGAATCAGTGTATCGGGCAGCTGCAGGCACTGAGTCAGGTCTTCTTTCTTAAACGCACCGAGCATGCAGCAGCCAAGATCAATGCTGGCTGCGGTAAGGGCAATGGTCTGTGCGGCAATGCCCACATCCATGGCGACGCGCTGCTCGGGGACGATCTCCGTATCTGCCAGAATAACGATGTATGCAGTGGGACGCTCATTGGGTTCCGGGCCTTTCCATTCGGGCAAGGCCATGGCCCAGTGAAGCATCGGGAACAGCTTGTCGCAGGCGGCCTTCTCAGCGACGGGGAGGAAGCGCAGGGGCTGTTTGTTTGCACCGGTGGGCGCAAAGCGCGCTGCATCAATCAGCCCGATGAGGGTATCCCGCGTGACAGGGACGGATGCATCGAACCGCCGGACGGAACGGCTCTTTTTGATCAGCTCAATCATATTCATGGAAGTTACAAACCCGGAAATTCCGGGGGATCTCCTTTTTTTGATATTCATCAGCCTCACGGAAAATGTATAAATGCACATTTTCCTATAGCTGCAGGCAAGTATAGCATAAACATGGATGTTGTGCAATTCATGAACAGAAAAAAGCGAAAATTCGGATTCGGCCGGAGAGGGAAAATCAGAGATAGGGAATCATGTCGCTGAGCCGGCCGAAGACCAGGTCGGGCTTGACGTCCGAGGTGTCAATATCCTCAAGCGTGGCTTCGCCGGAAAGAACCAGAATGCCGGTCATTCCGTGGCGGACGCCGGTAGCCACATCGGTATAAAGGCGGTCGCCTACCATGGCCATTTCGGGAAGCGTGAAACCGGTGCGAAGCAGGGCCTCGTCCACGATCCCGCGATAGGGTTTTCCCAGAATGACATCAGCCTTTCGTCCGGTGCTGGCTTCAATGAAAGCCATGATGGCGCCCATATCCGGAATGAAGCCGGTTTCTGTCGGGCAGTTGTAGTCCGGATGGGTGGCGATATACGGAAGGCCGTTTCGGATATAGTCACAGACAATGCACATTTTCCGATAGTCAAGGGTGGTATCAAATCCGACCAGAACATAGTCAGCACCGGTATCGGACTGTGTCAGGGTTAACCCCATCGACTCCATTTCTGCACTCAGCATGGGATTCCCCAGCAGATAGCAGGTTTTGCCTGGAAAATGGGAAAGACAGTAATGAGCGGCTGCGTGACCGGAGGAGATGACGTCGCAGTATTTCTGACTGACGCCCATCTTCTGCAGCTTCTGTGCATAGACGGAAGCTGATTTTGAGGAGTTATTGGTCAGAAAGCGGGCGGTTCGCCCTGTTCTCTCCAGCGCATCAAGGAAATCGAGGGAACCTTCGATCAGGCGATCCCCGAGATAGAAGGTGCCATCCATATCCAGCAGAAAGCATTTTACGGGGGCGAGGCGTTCTCGGATCTGTTGTTCGGTCATAAGTTATCCTTTCTCAGAAACAGGCGGAGGAAAGTTCAAAGGGACAGGCCCAATGACACAGGGACGGCTGGTCAGACAGGAGGACCGGTAGAGCGGGGAATAGATCAGACGTCGGCTGACGGAGGAGGTCAGAACAACGGGGCCAGAATGCGCAGAATGGTTTCCCAGATGCGGGCCGGAAGCGGGACATGGCGGGTATATTGGTCGGTTACTTCTTTGCACTGCGGCAGCAGGTTGTCAAAATCAGCTTTGATGTCGCGAACAGCCTGACAGCCGTACATCAGGACGCCGTCCTCAAAGTGATGGTAAAGACTGCGGTAATCCAGATTGATGGTTCCACAAACGGCCAGCTCATCGTCGCAGACACATTGTTTGGCATGACAGAAGCCGGGGGTGTATTCAAAGATCCGGATGCCGTGACGGACGAGGGTATGATAGGAACTGCGGGTAACCTGGTAAACCATTCGTTTATCGGGAATGCCGGGGGTGATGATGCGGATATCCACGCCGCGTCCGGCCGCCAGCACAAAGGAACGGACCATCTCATCGGTGATAATCAGATACGGTGTGGTAAACCAGCAGTACTTTTTCGCACCGTTCAGGAGATTCATGTAGACATTCTCAGCAACGTGGTCAAAGGTCAGGGGACTGTCGCCGTAGGGCTGAATATAGCCGCAGTCGGAAAAGATCGGCGGGTGTTCGGGAAAGAGCGGCGCAAAGTCCGGATCCTCCAGGTTTTTCCCGCGGATGGCATTCCAGGTTTCAAGGAACATATACGTCATGGAGCGGGCCGCTTCCCCCTCCAGACGGACACCGGTATCTTTCCAGTGGCCGTACGGACTGGTAATGTTAAAGTATTCATCGGCCATGTTGAAGCCGCCGGTATAGGCGATGACACCGTCGATCACGGCGATTTTCCGGTGATCCCGGTTATTCATGAAAACATTGGCCAGAGGGAGCATGGGGTTAAAAATCCGGCATTTGATGCCATCCTGTTCCATTTTGCGGACGAAATCCTTGTCGATAAAGAACACGGAGCCGATGTCATCGTAAAAAATGCGCACATCAACGCCTGCCTGAACCCGTTCACGGAGGATTTCGTGGATTTCCGAGAAAACGGTCCGGTCTTCAATGGCATAGTATTCAAGAAAAATAAACTGTTTTGCGGCATGAAGGTCGTTTTTCATCCGTTTAAGGATGTCAAGGGTATCGGGGAAAAACTCGATATGGCTGTTGTTGTAGACCGGAAACCCGGAAATATTCCGGACATATCGAAACTGTCCGACGGGACTTTGTTCCATGTTTTCAAGGGTTTGAAGAGCCGGAGCGTCATCGGGGAGATAAGGCTGCAGGCGGTTGTCAACGGAAATAAAGCGTCTGCGCATGGCGTGGGTCGTTCCCGTGAGACCGGTAAACAGATACATGAATGTCCCGAAGGGCGGGGCCGCGATGATAAGCAGCATCCAGACCATTTTCATGGCTGAATTTTCATGCCTTCCGTAAATAATCAGAGCAACGATGAGAGCCAGAATGGAGATACAGGCGGAAACCCAGGGATGACTGGCGCTGAATTCGCCCATGACATACATCATGTATGCAATCTCAGCGATAATGGCGGCGGCGACAAAAAGCAGCCGGAGAGCTCCGTTTTTGACATACGCCTTGCTTTCAACGGTTTTGAACTTGGTTTGGATCATAAATACAGGCCTTCCTCGTATCAATCCTTTCGTACGTAGTGTATCACAAAAGCGATACCCAAACAATAGATGAAATGAAAGGGCGTGGCAACGGTTCACAGTGTGAAAAAGAGGTGCGAAAAAACGAAAAGAAGGAACATTCCTTCTTTTCGTCTACAGCTCAATTTCATATAGCCTCATGAAAGATAGGGGTCTGACTTTGTTCTCTCCCTGCTTCGTTTGATAATGGAACGTATTAAGCGCCAGTGACTATGTACATTTTCATTCTTTATCAACTGACAAGGCACTGGGATAAGAGCATGCTGAGGCATCTTTATCTAAATATATATGAATCCAGTCAGAATCACTAACCATGTTTATAATTTCATACTGTTTTTCACCAAGAAACAGCCTCTTGGCATTTGTAAGCATCATATTATTGTATTTAGTATTATTGAAAAGCAGTTCATTATTATTACTGTTTGATATCCCATTCGTCCAATTATCATCCGTAAAGTCTGCAGCATAAACTTCATTAACATCTTTGGATATCAAATAATTAGAAGAATTGATATTGCCTACATAGAAATTTTCATCCAGTTTATAATATCCAATGTCTTTATACATCAAATATTGATTAAGTATTTCAGGTCTGCTGGTTACAATAACATTTGAACCTATTTGTCCATTTTCCTTAATGGTATTTATTATTCTGGCCGCTTCTTCTGAAGTCTTCCAATAGTTTCCGCTGTTTGCAACCGAATAATAAAGTTTGGCATTGTTTTTTAGCACTGCAACGGCTAACGACCTGTTATCTCCTGTGGAACGATCCAGCAACACATATTTATTATTTTTGAATATATCATTTAACGCTTCATCATCCAGAATTGATGAATAATAATAATTTGCATCCATTCGGTGGTGCTTTTCTACTATACAATTACGGATATCGAACAATTGAATAATGCATATCATTCCCAATAGCAGATAAACATTTCTCATGTTCAATTTATTTCGGTATTTCCATATCGTTATTATTACTGTCAAGAAAATGCAGTAATATACAGGATAGAAAATGCGGGAACTTGCACGGAAAATCCCACATAATTCAGACAAAAAAACAGGCAGTTCAATTTCCAGAAGAATTCTGTCGTTGAATGTCACAACATTGGAAACAGCAAAAATCGTACAACAAATCATTAAAAGAATTGCAGGCGTGTTTCTTTGGATCCATGCTGTTATTTCTTTTTTTCTTCCAAATATCATCAAAATGACTGCGACTATTAGAATACCTGTGAATACACCTGCTCCGATATAGTTAAACCCATCATAATTTCCCAATATCTGAGGATGAATCTTAAATAATGACGACCAGGTATATTTTCCGCAGCTTGTTGGATTCAAAACGGCATTAAGATTCATGGAGTAAATGCCGTAACCCCATCTGGATGTCTCTATTCCTGTGCCCAATACTCCAATCAAACATCCTGCGCCATAGGTTATCAGTAAGTTTATAAAAAACCATACGATGCTTATATATTTCTTCTTTAAGCAATCCTCGATAACAGTCAATAACATAAATACTGCTATCATGGGCAAAAAATACGGATGAATACCAATGGCGAGAACCAACAGTATAAGAAAAACAACGTAATTCTTTACTCTATAAGCATTTCTGTTCCTCAGCCAGACGTAAATTGCAAAAAGTATCAGCCATTGTGAACCTAACGCTGTGTGTCTAAGTGATCTTTCCAATAATATTGGGGCAAACACAAACAATATTATGCCTAAAAAAGAATACGATTGATTATTCGTCTTATAGAAAAGTATTTTAAAAGCTGCTACTGCCTGCAAAATATAGCAGAACAATGCATATAGGCCAAAATATTGAAATGTACCCGGTAACAGTTTTCTCACTGTTTTAAACAGTATTGCAACCCAAGGAATACTGTCAGTATACGAAACAAATGTTCCTTCTTCAATGGCCATATCTTTTGCAAGCCCTATAGGAAATGCCCATTCTGAATTTCTAAATGCTATCCATCCGGAGTAATGCTGTATTATATCTGTTTCATCATATCCTGCCATAATCCAGGAATCACTCGTTGGATCTAACGGTGTTATTCCATATATCATTAAAAAAGCCGCTGTTCCTATAATTGCGGCGAGTATTATGTTTATTAATTCAATCCGCCATCCTCCTTGAATTGATGTCAAGCATTCATTCTCAGCACGTTTGATATTATTATCATTTCCCATTGATTCAAAGTCTCCTTCATATAAACCGTAATTTTTTTGCTGGATATAATTCATACTGCCTATGGCTATCGTCTTTTCTGGATAAATCGAAAATCTCCAATGGGACCTTGTTCCGTGTGATCAAGGGTATAAAGAGCCGGAACATCATCGGGATGATGAGGTTGCATGCGGCAGTGAATGAAAATTGTCTGTATGGGGTGTTTCTGTGAGACCGGTAAACATATATTTGAATGTCTTTAAGGGGCTGAGATGATGAGCAACATGCAGATCATTATTATGCCGTAAATAAACAGAGCAGTGTTGAAAGCCAGTCTGGGGATTCGAGGGAAATCAGTGGATGACTTGCGAACAATGATTTTACTGTAGATACACATGTTCCTCGTATCAATTCTTTCGCGCGTAGTGTATCATAAAAGCGATACCCAAACAATAGATGAAATGAAGCGGGCTCGACGCGCAGCGTCAATAGGTCAAGGATGAGCACCGGAAACCGTCGGTGCAAGGACCGGGTTACTGCTCATGAAGGGTCGGACAGGGGATGAGCCGGATCAGACCGCAGAGTTTGCATAAGGATGCCCTTTAAAAAGATGTTTTCTTTTGATATAATGTACATGTCTTGAGATTTCCGGAAAGAGGAAACTCAGGGAACGGAGGTGGCCTGCTGTTTTGGCAGCAGTTTGTTACAGGCAGGCGCGGACAAAGAGTCGCAAAGGAAGACATCGCCACGGCGCCTGAGACAAAAAAGGAGGAGACTGCATGAAAAACCGACTTTTTGCTTTTCTGATGGTCCTGGTCCTGATGATGAGTATTCTGCCCGCGGCACTGGCGGAGAATACGACGGCAGAGGGATCTGCAACGGTCCAGGGATATGGCGGTGAAATCGAGGTCAGCGTCAAGCTGGACGGGGACAAGATCGTCGATGTGGATATCAAGGGCGATGGTGAAACCGCCGGCATTGGCTCAAAGGTCGTTGAGGAGTGGCCGGAAGAGTTTGAAAACAACAACGGCATTGTGGATACCTACTCCGGTGCAACCTTTGCAGGGGTTACCCGCGCAGCGGTGATCGAGGCAACCCGTCAGGCGCTGACGGCGGCCGGCGTCAACCCGGATGATTATGTTCGGGAAGCAGGCGAGAAGAAAGAGGAAAATGTGACGCTGGATGCGGACGTGGTGATCGTCGGTGCCGGCGGTGCCGGTATGGTGGCGGCTGTCACGGCGGCGGATGCCGGAAAGAAAGTGGTCATCCTGGAGAGCCAGCCGGCAGTCGGAGGCAACAGCGTCAAGGCAACCGGCGGCATGAATGCAGCAAAAACCGAGTTCCAGGATAAGAACACCTTTGATGAGGCTGCCGGTGTGGAGAAGACCCTGAAGGCGGCGGAAAATTATGCGGACAATGCCGCGATTACGGCACTTGCGGCAAAGGTGAAGGAACAGTGGGATGCGTATCAGGCCAAGCCGGAAGGGTATTTTGACAGCGTCGAGCTGTTTGCGCTGGATACGATGATCGGCGGAAAGGGACTCAACAATCCGGAGCTGGTCAACACCCTGGTAGGCAACAGCGAGGCGGCGATTGCCTGGCTTTCCACGATTGGAATCGATCTCAACAATGTGGCTGCTTTCGGCGGCGCTTCCGTCAAGCGTATTCACCGTCCGGTGAATGCCGAGGGCAAAGTGGTTTCTGTGGGTGCCTATACCGTTCCGCTTCTTGAGGAAGCTGTAAAGGCACGCGAGAATATTACCCTGATGCTCAATACGACAGCGGTAAAGATCCTGAAGGATGAATCCGGAAAAGCCTGCGGTGTTGTGGCTGCCGGCAAGAGCGGAAACGCGGTTGTCGTCAATGCGAAGGCCGTGGTGCTTACTACGGGCGGCTTTGGCGCCAATCTGGAAATGGTGGTTGAGTATAAGCCGGAACTGGCCGGCTTCATGACCACCAATGCGGCCGGTATCCAGGGACAGGGCATAAAGATGGCCTCCGAGCTGGGAGCGGCTACCGTGGATATGGAACAGATTCAGATCCACCCGACGGTGCAGGCGGACACGGCTTCCCTGATTACAGAAGGTCTGCGCGGCGACGGCGCGATCCTGGTCAATGCAGAAGGAAAGCGGTTTATTGATGAGGTGGGTACCCGTGATGTGGTTTCCGCAGCGGAAATTGTCCAGCCCGGTTCTTTCAGCTGGCTGATTGTTGACCAGAAGATGGTGGATGCCTCCTCGGTTATCCAGGGATACATCAACCGCGGCCTGATGCTCAGCGGCGAAACCTATGAGGATCTGGCAAAAGCGCTTGAGATCCCGGCAGAGGCATTTGCCGAGACGATGAAGACCTGGAACGGCTATGTGGCTGAGAAAAATGATCCGGAATTCGGACGTACCAGCTTCGCCTCTCCGCTGGATACGGCACCGTTCTATGCGGTAAAGGTGACGGCCGGCATCCACCATACGATGGGCGGTCTGTGCATTGATTCCAATACACAGGTGCTGAACACCGAGGGTGCCGTGATCCCCGGCCTCTTTGCGGCGGGCGAGGTAACCGGCGGCGTTCATGGCGCCAATCGTCTTGGCGGAAATGCCGTTGCTGACTTTGTCGTCTTTGGCCGCATCGCCGGCGAACAGGCGGCTGCCTACTGCGACAAATAATCATCCGTTCAATACTAAAGGCCGGTCCTGTGCACAGGACCGGCCTTTCGGGTATCAGGAGGAAACCGTGGAAAAGAAGGCATTCATTACAGGAGCGAGCTCGGGAATCGGGGCGGCACTGGCAGAGGAACTGGCAGCATGCGGCTATACGCTGTTTCTGACAGGGCGAAATGAGACAAGGCTGGCCGCATTGGCGGGGCGGCTGTCCTGCCGGTGGCGGGCGCTGGATCTGAACCGTGAGGCGGATGTAAGGAGCCTTGAGGAGGAACTGCGGGCGTTTCAGCCGGATGTATTGATTAACAATGCGGGCCTGGGATCCCTGGGGGATCTGGACCGGATGGACCCGGGGAAAATGGATGAGATTATCCGGGTCAACTGCATGGCTCTGACGCATCTCCTCCGGACAGGCCTGCAGGTGATGCAGGGGCGGCAGGCGTATATTCTGAATGTGGCCTCCGTGGCAGGAATGCTGCCGGCAGGACCGCACATGGCCGTGTATTATGCCAGCAAATCCTATGTGACCAGTCTGACACTGGCGGTCAGGCAGGAGATGCGCGAACGGGGATCCGGGATTTCCATCAGCGCACTGTGTCCGGGCCCGGTCAGTACGCGTTTTGATGAACGGGCAGGGGTGCGAAAAGCACTGCGGGGAATGGAGGCGGCGGCAGTGGCCAGGGCGGCTGTCCGGGGCCTCTTTCGAGGAAAGTCCCTGATCGTTCCGGGGCTGGCAGTCCGTGCCAGCGTTTTTCTGGGGCGGCTGCTTCCCAGGGATTTTTACTCCGCGCTGATTTCCCGTCAGCAGCAGAAAAAGGGATAAAGGAAGGAGACGGCTGAGGAGGCAGTCTCTTTTCTTTATCCCTTTTCATGCGGTTTCCTGTCCGGGCGCAAAATGCGGCAATGACCGGCACCGATCATAGATCATCCTCGGTGCGAATGACTTTCACATTGCTGGAACCGTAATGGGCAACGGCCTTCCGGATGCAGGCCTGATGATCCCCGTCGACCACATTGCTGCCATGTGTCTTTGAATGCAGAAAATGAATGCAGAACTGGCCGTTGAAGTTGTTGGTGTGAATCAGCTGCGAGCCGTGAGGCTGTCCGTAGAAAGAACAGACAATGCGGTATCCGTATTCGGTGGTGATCAGGCCGGCGCGGCGGATGAAAGTGATCTTTGAGGCGGAGGAGACGTGATAGATGCTGAGAAAGGTTTCCGTATCTTCCTTGGTCATCGGCTCAACGTCCAGATGATTCCCGGCAGACTGGATGGCGACGTCCAGAGATTTGCCGCTGTTCAGGTCGGTGAGGCGGACCGTATGTCCCTTTGAGAGGCCGAGGTGTCCCAGCAGTTTGTTGTTTTTGGCCGTAAACCAGTCCAGATTGTAAATCTGCCGGTGCCCGGAAGAGGAGGAACTGCCGGAAGAGGTCTTGGAGGCGCTGGAGGCTTTGTAGACGGAGTTGATCTTTGCAATGGTACCACTGCCAAGAATTCCGTCAGCCGTGAGGCCGTATTTCTTCTGAAAAGCCCGGATTGCCGCGGTGGTCTTGGCACCGATGGAGCCGGTGACCTCGCCGGAGTAAAATCCGAGCTCCTTCAGCTTTTTCTGGGCGTTTTTGATGGCCGATGCGGAAGCGGAGGAGCTCCCGGAGGAAGAGGATGAGCGGTTTTTATACACCTCATCCAGCTTCTTCAGGGTAGCACTGCCGGGAATGCCGTCGGCCGTGAGGCCGTATTTCTGCTGAAAGGCCTTGACGGCAGCGGTGGTTTTGCTGCCGATCTTCCCGGTGATCTCACCGGAGTAAAATCCGAGAGCCTTGAGTTTCTCCTGGAGCTGACGGACGGTATCCGAGGGAAGAGAAGCGGACTCGTCCGGTTTATCCGCTTCTTTTTCTTTGGATCCCTGTGAGGAATAGACCTCATCCAGCTTTCGGAGGGTGGCGTTGCCGGGAATACCGTCAGCCGTGAGGCCGTATTTCTGCTGGAACGCCTTGATGGCGGCCGTGGTCTTGCTGCCGGCATTGCCGGTCACCTCGCCTGAGTACAGTCCCAGGGCCTTCAGCTTTTCCTGAACCTGGCGGATGGTACCGGAGGAGACGGAGGGAACTGAGGTGGACTCGGCAGAGGAATTGTCTGAGGCATCGGCGAGAACCTCATCCAGCTTTCGGAGGGTAGCACTGCCGGGGATGCCGTCGGCGGTGAGGCCGTATTTCTGCTGGAACGCCTTGATGGCAGCTGTTGTCTTGCTGCCGGCATTGCCGGTCACCTCGCCGGAATAAAAGCCCAGCGTTTTCAGTTTCTCCTGAACCTGGCGAATGGTGCCTGAATCGGCGGAGGGAGCTGAGGTGGATTCCGTCGGTTTGGCAGAGGAACTGTCTGATGCACCGGCGAGAACCTCATCCAGCTTTCTGAGGGTAGCGCTGCCGGGGATGCCGTCGGCGGTGAGACCGTATTTCTGCTGGAACGCCTTGATGGCAGCGGTGGTTTTGCTGCCGGCATTGCCGGTCACCTCGCCGGAATAAAAGCCGAGCGTTTTCAGCTTCTCCTGGACCTGGCGAATGGTGCCTGAATCGGCGGAGGGAGCGGCGGCCGTCGTGGCCGTTGTTTCAGGTGCCGTGAGGGAATCGGAGGACTGACGGGCATTATAGACCTCATCCAGCTTGGTCAGTGTGGCTTTTCCGATGATGCCATCCGGGCTGAGACCATATCGCGTCTGAAAGGTGATTATGGCACTCGTGGTTTTTTCGCCCACTTTTCCGGTGATATCGCCCGAGTAGAAGTCAAGCGCTTTCAGTTTGGTCTGAACCTGTTCAATGGTACGGGCGGAAACGCCGGCGTTGGCGTTTCCGGTTTCCTCTGTATCGGCTTTTTCCCTCTGGTTCTGCCGGAGCGCTGCATAGTGTTCATCCAGCCGTGCCAGAGTGGTTTTAGTCAGTTCTCCGGTTTCATCCAGACCGATTTTCTTCTGAAACGCTTTAATGGCCTGAATGGTTTTCTCACCGGCCCGACCGGTGATATCGCCGGAATAGAAGCCGATGGCTTTCAGTTTTTCCTGAACATCCCGGATAGCAGCATCCGAAGTGCCGGAAAGGGGAGCGGATTCAGCAGGTGCCGCTGGCGCCGCGGTGGGCTGATCGGAGGTTTTGCTGCGGAGAGCCTCCCGCTCTGAGGCAGATTTGGTTCCCGCCGCTGCTGCAGGCAGTTTTCCGCCGCTGACATTATATTCATTTTGTGCGCGTTCGTCTGACAGGATTTCTACGTAAGTGGATCCGCCGCTTTTCAGCGCGATCCAGCCGTTTCCGTTCTTTCCCTCAAGTGTCCGGTACCTGACATGAAGGAAGGTTGTTCCGCCGCTGTCTTTGCTTTCATCTACATAGACAAGCCTGTCCTGCTCAATGTTGTCAAAGACAGCACTGGAGGTAGAGGCGGAATCACGTACACGGATCCGCGTGGTGGTAAGTCCGTACACATTGCTGTACGCAGCCAGTGCTGAAACAGAGAAAATCAGCATCAGGCACAGAACGACCACGAATGGAAGGAAGTGCTTTTTCATAGTGTTAGGCACGATTTTCACACCTTTCAGTCAATAATCCATGGAGTATTTTAACCAAAAGCCGACGAATTCGCAAGGGAGGAAAAGCGTGGCAAAAGGCTTTCTGAACGTTTGAAACAGGCTGTTTTCCGGTCCTTTTCCACTGCATGTGGTAGAGAGAAAACCCTCAGGGCGCAAAATACGGAATCGAACTCCGGCAAAAAAGTTTTGGAAAGATCCGGACAAACGGAAGGCGATTTCCCCAGGAAAACAAAAAACTCCTTTCCCGAAAAGGGAAAGGAGTGGGCCTGCCGCCACAGCGGCAGTTTGTCAAATATGACCACCGAAAAAGTGCGGTGCCAAAAGACCAAGTCACTGCTCATAAAGGAGCGGGCCAACGCGGATGCGTCGTTTTGCTAAATGGGAGCACCCCCAAAGATGCGGTGCCGAAAGCAAGGCAACAGTTTATGAGCAGGCTCTTGGGCGGGCGCTCGTTCAGCCGAGATGATGCAGCCGGGCGGTCAGCTGGACCGGGTGATCGGCAAAGAAGGAAATGCCCTCTGCCTCCGGAGAGGAGGGGATGACGGCGGTAAAGGCGATTTCACCATCACCCACGAACAGTTCAATGCTCTCCCGATCCATGATCAGGCGCAGGGTGAGATGGTTGTCTTTGAGGGCAACCGGAATGCGGCGGATATGAACGATATCCCGGACAGTGCCGCAGTGACTGCGGTCAAAGACGAGTTCACCCCGGTCGGCTTCATAGGAGATGCGAACGAAGCGGGAGGAATCCTTGGCCACGTCCATGGAAAAGAGCTGACAGTCGGAGGAATGAAAGTCGACGTCAACGGTCATGTCGATGATCCGTCCGTGAATCTCCGGCAGGGTAATGTCCCCCTGCAGCCGGATTTCGTCTTTCCGGTCATCCTGCCAGAGCTTCTCGATTTCCCGTACGGGACGCTGCATAAGCCGGCCGTTTTCAATAGACAGTTCCCTGGGCAGGGTCATCTGTGAGAACCAGGGATGCGGACGGGGCGCCAGCCGGCAGGTTTCCCAGTTTTCCATCCAGGCGATCATGATCCGCCGGCCATCCGGCGCAAGCGTTGTCTGAGGGGCATAGAAGGAGAAGCCGAAATCGATGGGATGGATGCTTTCGCGGGTAAACCGGCAGGAAGCGTCGTCAAAAGATCCCGTAACCACGACGGTGCCGTAGCCCGGGTGGAAATCATCCCTTGCCGTCATTTCCTGCGGGCTGACCAGCAGGACGTGTTTGCCGTTCAGGGAGAAGAAATCCGGGCACTCCCACATCTGCCCATATTCGCCCAGGCTTGAATCGATTTCGCCGGCAAACTGCCAGTCAAGGGCATTGTCACTTCTGAACAGGACGATAGTCCCACATTGAGTCTGGTGGCGGTTTCCGGCGGCCACGCGATAGGTGCCATCCGGTTCACGCCAGATTTTTGGATCGCGGAAGTCCTGCCGGCTGAAGCCACCTGGAAGCAGATCTGCCTGAATGACCGGATTTCCGGGATGCTTTTCAAAGTTGATTCCATCGCCGATGGCAATGCACTGATTCTGATGGTAATCCTCCGGATTCTGCATATCCGTTACACCGGTATAGACGAGCAGAAGACGCCCATCCGGCAGCGGTACGGCGCTTCCGGAAAAGCAGCCGTCCGCATCCGCAGGGGTATCCGGTGCCAGCGCACAGGGACGCGGCTGCCAGTGAACCAGGTCATCGCTGACGGCGTGTCCCCAGTACATGGGGCCCCACTGGGTGCTGTACGGATGATACTGAAAAAACAGATGGTACTGTCCCTGATAGAAACAGAAACCGTTTGGGTCATTCATCCATCCGACCTGAGGAGTCAGATGAAACAGGGGACGGGAGGCAGGGGAAATCTGCGCGGATTGTTCCTGCTCGTAATCCCGTGCTTTTTGCAGGAGAGGGGAAAGGCTCATAGGGTTCCTCCTTTTTTTGGACCTCAATGTTGGTCTTATGCCGGAACTGTTTTGTCAGAGGCCGGGATTTGACAAACTGTCGCTGCGCGACAGGGCAACTCCTTTGCGTGCTTCAGGGTTGGTCATTTGTCTGAGGTCTAAATATGACTGATGGTCGCTGCGTGACAGGACAGCTTCTTTAGAGAGTGTCAGCGTTGGTGTTATGGCGGAGCGGCCTGGTTCTGGCCAGGAGTTACAGATGTTTTTTGATGGTAGATACAACTAACTTTGCATATTCTACCAAAAACGTGACGGAATGTACATGCGAATTTGAGAGATTCACCACGGGAAGCGTTTCATGCTGTTTCAGAAGAAGGTGCACAGCCATGACGCCCGGGGGGAATGCAAAAAAGGTACACAGATGGGATCTGTGTACCTCGGTTTTATTTCTTCGGGTGTCCGATCCACATCGTTCCGTTGCCGGTCAGCGTTGCGGTCTGATACGGTTTTTTCGGGAAAACCATGGAGGAATTGAGGACGGTTCCGTTATCGGTAAAGACTTCGACAAACATCCGGTCAAAATACAGGTCCAGACTGATTTTTCCAAAATTGTTCCGGGAAGCGGAGGTGACAGAGCAGACACCGGATTCAAAGACCGGATTGAAACTGCGCAGCCCCGCCCGGGTCCGGTCGACAACCAGCTTCTGCTCATTGTTGATGAGAATATGCAGTTCCTCTCCTTCGTCATTGGAGAGCATGAGATCAAAGGCCTCATCTGCCTCCACGTGGATGTGGAACAGCTCGCCCGGAAGGACGCCGGCAGCTTTGGGAACATATCGCTGGGGGAAACGAAGGTCCGTGGGCATCGGTTCCCGCGATATTTCCGTCAGTGCAAAGGACGGTGTAATGGGCTTTGAGGAAAGACGGAGGCCGCTGTCGGTTTCAACCAGGGAAAGTTCCCGTGCATAGGTCATGAGGCAGCAGAAATCACCGGTCGGTGCAAAGGGCGCATAGCTCGGGGAGGAACCCCAGCCGATCATGATCCGCTTTTCTGTGCCGAAAAAGGTGACGGCGGCATAGTTGTCATATCCGGAATCGAGAATGTACGGGCTGTGCGGGGCGTCCTCGGTAAAGGTATCCCCGTCAAAATGCCCGAGGAAATACTGCATCCGGCCGCCGCCGAATTCGGAATGCAGGGCCATGGAAACCACCAGAACCCACACTTCGCTGCCATCCGGTGCCTGAAGCGGGAACAGATCCGTGCATTCAAATACCCCGTTCAGATGATTTTCCCTGGAACCGAAATCACCGGTCTTTGTC
Source organism: Clostridia bacterium (assembly GCA_017626895.1). Classification (GTDB taxonomy): domain Bacteria; phylum Bacillota; class Clostridia; order Christensenellales; family Aristaeellaceae; genus Ventricola. The sequence goes on from JAGAHV010000189.1 coordinate 22,298, forward strand.
CAGTGAATCAGGTCCTGTGAGGCGTAGAATTCAGCGCGGTCACCGGCGGCCAGAACCATGGTCCAGCAGTTCCGGATGGGATTGCGGAAGACCTTGGGATCGCGGAAGTTGCGCTTTTCGGTATTGGGGATGACCGGATTGCCGGCATAGGGGGTGAAATGGAAGCGGTCATCCGATACGGCGATGCTCTGCTGCTCGTGTTCCCCGTGACTGGTATAGATCACGACCATGGGGTTGTCGCTCTGGCCGAGGCCGGAGGTGTTCCCCTGATCGATGACGGCACTCCCTGAGAAAATCATGCCCAGCTCATCCGGCGCCAGTGCGACGCCGTGCTCCGTCCAGTGCAGGAGATCCGTACTGGTGGCGTGGAGCCAGTGCATGGGGCCCCAGATGGGTTCATCTGGGTAATACTGGGCAAAAAGATGCCAGGTTCCGTTTTCATAAGTCAGCCCGTTCGGATCATTGATCCAGCCGAATTTGGGCGTAAAATGTACGAACGGACGAAAATCGCGGTACGCTTTTGTACTCATACGGAAACTCCTTTTTATGCGCTGAATGTTCATCCGGGAAGGGCATTTGCGGGAGGATTTTGCCGAACATGGACGAACTGCGTCGGCCTGTTTGTTGATAAAAGTGAAAAGGGGGAAGAAGGCGAACCTCCTTCCCCGTCAGTGCGGAATGAATTATTTGCCGTTGATGCGGTCCAGAGCGGCCTGGTAGATCTCAACGATGCGGTCAATGCCGGCACCCTTCAGTTCGGATACATAAGCATCCCAGGTGCTGTCCACGTTGCCGTTGATAACCCACTGCTGGATATATTTCTTGACGATGGGGTTGGTGACCTCCACCAGACGGGAAATCTCCTGCTGCTCTTCGTTGAGGAGCATGATCTTCGGGATGGTGTCATACTGCTCGAGGTCTTTTTCCTTGCCGTTGACACGCTGGAAGGCGAGGAGGTTGGCAGCGTCATAGGTGTACTCAACGATGCCGTTGGGCTGCTCGGGGGTATTGTAGTACTCGTTGAGGACGATCATGGAACCACGGCAGGTGGTGGTGTTCTCACGGGCTTGGCCGAAGTTGTTCTGGAAGTCGCCCCACTCGGTTCCGGTGATGATGTCGCCGTTCTCGTCGAGGTGGAAACGCATGACACCGTCGTCAGCCAGGTAGTAGTTGCCGCCGATGGCGCCCCAGTTGGACTGGACGGAGAGCTGCGGATCAGAGATCATGTACTCGGTGAAAGCAGCGATGATTTCCGGGAATTCGCAGTCAACAGTGATCGCGGTGTCGCAGGCATCCTGCAGCTCGGAGTAGTTGAGTGCATTGCCCGTGGTGCCGGCTTCGCCCTGGAGCTGCGGGATCGGGACATACTCATGACGGACGGAGTTGTTGATGATGGACATGTCGCTCCATACGCCCATAACGCCGATCTTGGCGATGTCCTGTGCGATTTCGTTGTTGGTGTAGTTGGTGGAAGAACCGGTCATGGGCTCGAAGCAGTCCACGTTCAGCAGGCCTTCCTCATACAGCTGATGGAAGTACATGGCGGTCTTGCCGAAAGCAGGATCGATAGCGGTGTAGGTCACCTTGCCGTCGATCTGACGCAGGTGGTTGGCATTCTCATAGCCGCCGCAGACCGTGTCCTCGCAGCCGAAAGCGCCGGTGAAACGATAGAACATGTCATAGGAACCGAAGGTGTCGCCGGAGCCGGCGCCGAAGATGGTAGCCATGGGGATTTCATCCGCTTCGCCGTTTCCGTTCAGGTCGCCGGCGGCCTTGAAGGCGCGGAGAACTTCGGTCAGCTCATCGACGGTGGTGGGCATCTTCATGCCGACCTTGTCAAGCCAGACCTGGTTGATGAGCAGCGGACCAGGGGTCAGAACGAGACCGAACATCTGCTCGATGTAGGGGAAGCCGTAGGTGTGGCCGTCAGGAGCGGTCACTTCCTGCATGTAGTTGGGGTTGTCCTGGAGAACCTTGGTCAGCGTGGGCATGTATTCCTTGATGAGGTCTTCGGTCGGAAGGAAAACGTCCTGTCCGAGTGCGTTAACCACGATCGTGGTGGACTTGCCGTCGCCGAAGTTGAAGAAGGCATCGGGCAGCTTCTCGCCGCTGGTGAGCATCAGGTTGATCTTTTCCTGAGCACCGTCGGCCGGGATCTTCTGCCAGTCAAAGCGGACGCCGGTATCCTTTTCCCAGCGCTTGACCATGGCCAGTTCCTCAACCGGAACCTTGCGGCTGGCGGAGTTGACGAACAGCATGCTGAGCTTGCCATACTTGGCTTCGAAGGCATCCGGGTCGGGGATAATGGTTGTGCCCTGGCTGCCGTCGAGAACGACGAGGCCGGCTTCAACCGCTTCCTTGGTCTTGGGGCTCAGGTCAGCGAGTGCGGCGACGCAGGAAAGAACCAGCATCGCGGCGATGAGCAAAGAAACGACTTTCTTCATCACGGGATTCCTCCTTAATGAATCAATATGTGATCTCACGAAACGCGTGAGTGCGTTGCAAAGAAATGAATCAGCCCTTTACGGCACCGAGCATAACGCCGGAGGCGAAATACTTCTGAACGAACGGATAGACGATCATCAGCGGAACGGCAGAAACGGTGATGATGACGTATTTGAGCTGGTCAACCAGTTTCTGCTTTTCAGCGGCCTCCGCACCGGATGCACTGGCACTCAGCTGATTGGAGAGAACCAGATTGCGCAGGACAACCTGCAAGGGCATGCGGTCATCGTCCTGCAGGAACATGAGGGCGTTGAAGAAGGTGTTCCACATGGCCGTGGCATAGTACAGCAGCATAACGGCGATGATGGTCTTGGAAAGCGGAATGGCAAACTGGAAGAAGAAGCGGAAGTCGGTGCATCCGTCGATCTGTGCGGCTTCCAGCAGGTCCTGCGGCAGGGAGCTCTCAAAGAAGGACCGGCAGACGATCAGGTTGTATACGCTGACGGCTGCGGGGAGAACCAGCGCCCAGGGGGTGTTGTAGATTCCGAGGCTCTTGATGGTCAGGAACATCGGGATGATGCCGCCGTTAAAGAACATGGTGAAGGTAAACAGGAACATGATCGGCCGGCGTCCCGGAAGATCGCGGCGGGAGAGGGCGTAAGCACCCGGAATGGTGCAGGCCAGTGCCACGATGGCGTTGAGGAACGTATACCAGATCGTGTTCTTGTATCCGGAAATCAGCTGCGGATAGGTCAGTGCTTCCTGATAGCCCTTGAAGTAGGGAGCCTCAGGCCAGAAGAGCATCTTTCCGGTATTGACCACCTTCGGATCGGTGATGGAGGCAAGAACGACGTAATACAGCGGATAGACAATGATGATGCAGAGCAGGATCATGATAATGATGTTGATGACATCGAATACCTTGTCCCCTTTGGTCGGGGTTACATTCAGAATCGCAGCAGGCGTCTTGTTCGTTTTCTCTTTTGCCATGGATGATCCCCCCTTCTCAGAAGATGCTGATGTCAGCTGTCTTCTTGGCAATCAGGTTGGCGATTACCAGGATGATGAAGTTGACAACGGAGTTGAACAGGCCGACAGCGGTTGCGAAGGAGTACTGGGCAGACTGGAGACCGGTCTTGTACACGTACGTGGAGATGATCTCGGACACGCTGGTATTGCCGCCTGCCTGCATCAGCCAGGCCTTCTCATAACCGATGGTCATGATGTTGCCGACCGCGAGGATGAACATCAGGATAACAGTGGGCATGATCAGCGGCAGGTCAATGTACCAGACGCGCTGGAACTTGTTGGCGCCGTCGATCAGGGCCGCCTCATACAGCTCCGGGGAAATGCTGCTCAGGGCAGCGATGTAGATGATGGCGTTGAAGCCCATGGACTGCCAGATGGAGGAGCCGATGTACAGAGGCCGGAAGTACTGCGCCTCACTGGTGAAGTTCTGGATCTTCATTCCCATGGAGGTGAGAATGGAGTTGACGACACCGGTGGAGGAGAACAGAACGGAGATGATGCAGACCAGAACCACGTTGGAAAGGAAGTAGGGGGCATAGGAAATGGTCTGAATCGCCTTGCGGGCGCCGTTGGAGCGGATCTGGTTAAGAAGAAGCGCAAAGACAACGGGAACCCAGAAAGAGAACAGCAGCTGATAGACGCTCAGCAGGATGGTGTTGATAATGGTTGTTGATGCGATGGTGGTGGAGAAGAAGTTGGTAAAGTGCTTGAACAGCGGGTTTGCCCACGGACTTGCCAGGATGCCGGCACGGATTTTGAAATCCTTGAAGGCGATGATAAGTCCATACATGGGATAGTAGGCAAACAGAAACAGCCAGATCAGCGCAGGCACCAGCAGGACGTACAGCTGCCAGCTGCGCAGGATTCGCTGAATCAATGACCGGTCATTCGCATTTGGATCGGCCGATGCTTTGGCATTTTTTGCCATGGGGACACACTCCTTTTCTTTTCTTTATGTAGAATCCGGCGGTTCTCAGCCGGATTTACAACCACGGGAGAGATGATCTATCCGTCAGGCAGGGGGAAAGCAGTCCGGGGCGTAATGGGCCGCTGCTTTCATCTGCCGCGCAAAGGGAGTGAAGCGGACCTTTGATCAGGGAGGCCGCGTGTAATCTGAAAATCATGAAACGTTTCATTGACAACAATGAAAAGAAAATGGAGAACAAAGAAAAGAAGAATCGGAGATTAATGTCCCGTCCTGGTAGAAACAGATGATGAAACGTTTCATGAATTGTGCAGAGAGGATAACACATCTTTCGTCAACCTGTCAACTGTAAAAAGTGAAAAATGCAGAATAAATTTTGTAAAATTTTACAATGCAGCAATAAATGGTGGAGATTCAGATAGACAGAAAGCCGCCTATCTTCTCATCGTGTTTGCCCTGTTCCTCCGGCATGGCCGTGAATGAAAGTATCCCTGCCGGAAACGGATCTCATCGGAAAAATCTTTTTATCGGATTGGATGAATATGACTTGACCGGAAATGGTGAAAAATGATAGTATTGTTTCATGAAATTTACACTGGAGGAGGATGGGATGCCTAAGGAACGCGGCGGGCCGACGATGGCCGATGTGGCAAAAGAAGCCGGCGTTGCACTGGGAACAGTCTCCCGTGTGGTCAATGGTGAGCCGGTCGGTGAACCGTTTAAGGAAAAGGTTCTTGCGGCCATTGCCAGACTCGGGTATAAGTACAACAGCAGCGGCCGTGTGCTTCGGACAGATGAGACCAATACCGTTGCGGTCATTATGCCCAATACGGAAAATCCTTTTTTTGGAGAGCTGGTTCATCATATTTGTATGGCGCTTGGAAAAAGGAACCGGCGGATGCTCCTGTGTCTTACGGAAAATGACCGGGACCGGGAGACGGAGATGATTCAGATGGCCCAGCAGAACGGGGTAGACGGGATTATTTCACTGACCTATAATCCGGATCTGACTGTGCCTGACAATATTCCGCTGGTGACCATTGACCGTTTCTTTTCAGTGTCCGTTCCCTGTATCGCGGCGGACAATTTCGGCGGAGGCGTGCTGGCGGCGCAAAAACTCCGGGAACTGGGATGCACCCGGGTGGCGTTTCTCCGGGCGGCCTCGGAACTGCCCACTGAGCCCAAGAAGCGCAAGGACGGATTTGTCTCGGCCTGTGTGGAAATGGAGCTGCCGTTTGAGGTAAAGGCCATTGTGGAGGAAAAGGACTCCTTTGATGAGTTTGACCGTTTTCTGCAGGAGCATATGAAGGATGGGCACCTGACGTTTGACGGATTATTTATAGGAACGGATTCCCTCGCCTGGCACATCATCAAGAAGCTGCGTAAAATGGGCGTGCGGATTCCGGAGGAGGTGCAGGTGATCGGGTTTGACGGAATCCGGATGTTCGGCAATCAGGAATATGCGGTGTCCACCATCGCTCAGCCGCTGGCGGAAATCGCGGAGGCCAGTGTGAACACGGTCCTGTCCCGCCATTTTTCCACTGTCCCGTCGCTGATTACCCTGCCGGTCACCTATGCCAAAGGCTGGACAACCCGCGATTAAAATAGGAAAAAACCGGCCGCAGGGCGGACCGGAAAACAGGCTGCCTCTGGCAGCGAAGCATAAGAATTCCAGGGAGGATAGTATCATGGTTGATGTCGTCGCTTTGGGTGAAATGCTGATTGACTTTGCACCAAAGTCAGTCAATGAGGAAGGTTATCCGACACTGGCAGCCAATCCGGGAGGAGCGCCGGCCAATTTCCTGGCCGCACTGAACCGTTACGGCTGCCGGACGGCAATGATCGGAAAAGTTGGTGAGGACATGTTCGGACGCCTTCTGATTGAAACGCTCCGAAAGGCCGGAATTGACAGCCGTGCGGTGGTCGTGGATCCGGCTGTCTTTACGACGCTGGCATTTGTCTCGCTGGATGCCAGCGGAAACCGGGATTTCAGCTTTGCGCGCAAGCCCGGGGCAGATACCTGTCTGCGGCCGGAAGAGGTGCCGGAGGAGATGATCCGCGGATCCAGGGTGTTCCACTTTGGCACGCTGTCTCTGACGAATGAACCGGCGGCATCCGCCACCAGACAGGCGGTTGCCTGTGCAAAACAAAACGGGGTGCTGGTCAGCCTGGATCCGAACCTGCGGAAACCTCTCTGGCCGAATGAGGAAAAGGCCAAAGAAGCGATTCTGTGGAGCCTCAGTCAGGCGGATATTGTGAAGATCAGCGATGAGGAAATCGAGTTTCTCTGGGGAATCACACCGGAGGAAGGCGCCGAAAAACTGCTTGCGGAATTTGGCGTATCCCTGGTCTATGTGACGCTGGGGCCCAAAGGCTGCTATGCGGCTGCCGGCAAAAACCGGGTCACGGTAAACAGTCCTGCCGGCATTCACGTGGTGGATACCACCGGTGCGGGGGATATTTTCGGCGGCTCTGCCATGAGCCAGTTCCTGGCGCTGGGAAAAACGCCGGGTGAGGTGACCGAGGCGGAACTGACCCATATTGTCCGCTTTGCCTGCACGGCTGCCAGCCTTTCCACCCAGAAGCACGGCGGAATTTCCAGTGTGCCGGCTAAAGAAGAAGTACTTGCAAAGCTCGGATAAAACGGTATACTTATGGTCATGCGGCCATGGGTGAATCAGAGAAATACCCTCTGAGGATGTTCGATGAACCACCGCGTTCGGCGGTGGTTTTTTATTGAAGGACTGCGGGCGTGGGAGGATGGCTATGGAAAAGAAAAAAAGCGGGAACAAGTTCAGAATTACGACGTTTCAGATCATTGTGACAGGCTTTGCGGGCCTGATCGTGTTCGGGGCGCTTCTGCTGATGCTTCCCTTTTCAAGCAGCGAACCGGGGTGTGCGCCGTTTTCGGACTGTCTGTTCACGGCAACCTCAGCGGTCTGTGTCACGGGGCTGGTGGTCCGGGACACGGCCACGGGATGGACGCCTTTTGGCCAGGCGGTGATTCTGGTCCTGATTCAGACGGGCGGAATGGGCGTTGTGACCATGGCCGTCGTTTTATCCTTCCTGTCCGGAAAGAAAATCGGGCTGAAGGAGCGCAGCGTCATGCAGGAATCCATTTCCGCCCCGCAGGTGGGCGGCATCGTCCGCCTGACCCGGTTTATCGTGGGGACCTCCCTGTGTATTGAGGGACTGGGGGCGGCGGCCCTTTTGCCGGTCATGATTCCCCGGTTTGGCCTGGGACGCGGCATCTGGTACGCCCTGTTTCATTCCGTTTCGGCCTTCTGCAATGCCGGGTTTGACCTGATGGGCAGTTCCCTGACCGGATTTTCCCAGAATATTCTGGTGAATGTGGTGATCATGGCGCTCATTACGGTCGGCGGAATCGGATTTCTGGTGTGGAATGATATGCTTGAACAGAAATTCAGTTTCAGGCATTACCGGCTGCAGACCAAGATCGTGCTGGTGACCTCTGTCGTTCTTGTGCTGCTTCCGGCGCTGTGGATTCAGCTGTTTGAACTGCCGGAACTGTCCGCCGGCAGGCGGCTTCTCCCGGCGCTGTTTCAGTCCGTTACCCTTCGGACTGCCGGTTTTAATACGGTGGATCTGAATCTGTTCAGTGACAGCGGCCAGGCCATGATGATCATCTGGATGCTGATCGGCGGCTCACCGGGATCGACGGCAGGCGGCATGAAAACGACGACACTGGCCGTACTGCTGCTGACGGCGTGGTCCGTGTTCCGGCGAAAGGGACAGATTGCCTGCTTTGGCCGGCGCATCGCGGATGAGGCAGTGCACAATACTCTAGCGATACTGGTGATGTACGTGTGTCTTTTTTCTGTCGGGGCAGTGGTGATCAGCCATGTCGAGCGGCTTCCGCTGGTTACCTGTATGTTTGAAACGGCCTCGGCGGTGGGAACGGTGGGGGTTACGCTGGGGATTACCAGCCATCTCGGGCTGATTTCCCGCATTGTGCTGATGGTGTTGATGTTTCTGGGACGTGTGGGCGGCCTGACGCTGATCTACGCGGCGCAGCCGGTCCGGGCATCCGTGAACAGAACCTATCCCATGGAAAAGGTGACGGTTGGCTGAGTGTGCGGGCAATGGAAGATCCGGTTCGGTACAAAGCGGTTCCGGTGAATGGACACCGTTGAGGAGGAGAGAAAATGAAATCAGTTCTTTTGATCGGCCTGGGCCGGTTTGGGATGCATGCACTGGAAAAAATGAATGAATTTGATATTGAGATCATGGCCGTCGACCGGAATGAGGCGCGGGTCAACGAGATTTTGCCCATGGTGACCGATGCGCAGATCGGTGATGCGGCAAATATGACGTTTTTGCGCTCACTGGGGGTAGACAATTTCGACCTCTGTCTGGTGGCCATTGGGGATGATTTCCAGAATTCACTGGTCATTACGGCTTACCTGAAGGAACTGGGTGCCCGGAAAGTGATTGCCCGTGCCTCCAGCGAGATCCAGCAGCAGTTTCTGCTTCGCAACGGCGCAGATGATGTGATCTATCCGGAAAAACAGATGGCAGAGTGGATGGTTGTGCGGCATGCGGTTGACCATGTGCTCAACTATATCGGGCTTGAGGGAGATCTTGCCATCTATGAGGTCACTGTGCCGGAGGAATGGTTTGGGAAAACGGTTGCCGCTCTGGATATCCGTCGGCGGTTTAACCTGAATATCCTGACGATCCGTTCAAATGGCAGCAGTGTACAGGTGGATGGGAATACGGTGCTGAATGAAAACGATATCCTGCTGGTTGTGGGCAAGTGGGAGGATGTCAGGAAGGCCTTCCGCATCTGAAAGGGCCGCTCTTGACTGAGCGTGTCAGCAGCTCGGCGCCGATCGAAAAAACGGCTCTTCGTGAGCCGGTTTGACTGAGATTCCATTATGACAGAATCGCCTCCTTGCAGGACATCGACCTGCAAGGAGGCGATTCTTATGGCATTTTCGATCAGATTGACAGAAGATGAGTGGATGCTCGCTGAAAGCTATGCTGAAAGCCATTCCTGTTCTCTGTCAGAAGCTTTTAGAGAACGCTGTTTGAAAAGCTAGAAGACGAATATGATGTTGCGTTCGCGGAATCAGCTTACAAGGAGTATGTTGACAGCGGGCATAGGTCCACTCCTGTGCAGGATTTTGGATAGAAATGGATGAGGAAGGATCATGCCAAACGCTCGGAAGATAAAGTGAACATGCAAAAAACGAGGCTTTGCGGTGAAGCATAGCCTCGTTTTATTTCCAGCCGGGGAAGGTCAGTTCAAATTCGTCTTCATTCCTAGAAAACCCGATCTGAATCGCCTTTGGGAGGTTTTCTTAAGTGACAGGCGGCCAGGGTCAGGCGATGACCTGAATCCATCCTTTGGGCGCCTCAATGCGGCCCATCTGGATGCCGGTGAGGGTTTCGTAGAGCTTTTTGAGCACCGGTCCCATCTCCTCCATGCCGGACGGGAAGGCGATGACCTCGCCGTGATCGTCGATTTTGCCGACGGGCGAGATGACAGCGGCAGTGCCGCAGAGGCCGCACTCGATGAAGGCGCCTTCTTTGACCTCTTTGAGGGTTACCTCGCGCTCCTCGACCTTGAGGCCCAGGTAGGTCCGGGCCACATCCACCAGAGAACGGCGGGTGATGGAGGGCAGAATGGAGGCGGACTTGGGGACAACCAGATTGCCGTCATGATCCACAAAAAGGATGTTGGCGCCGCCGGTTTCCTCGATCTTTGTCCGGGTGGCCGGATCCAGATAGATGTTCTCGGCAAAGCCGTGGTTGTGCGCATCCACGATGGCGTGGAGGCTCATGGCATAGTTGAGGCCGGCCTTGATGTGTCCGGTTCCGCGGGGAGCGGCCCGGTCGTAGTCGGAGATCCGGACGGAAATCGGCTTTGCGCCGCCCTTGAAATACGGGCCCACCGGCGTGCAGAAGATGCGGAACATGTACTCATCCGCAGGCTTTACCCCGATGACCGGCGAGATGCCGAACATATAGGGACGGATGTACAGGGTGGCACCGGAGCCATAGGGCGGAACCCAGTCAAGATTGGCCCTGACGGTCTCAACGACGGCGTCGATGAAACGGTCCTGCGGGAACGGGGGCATTTCCAGATACATGGCGCTGTCATACATCCGCGCGGCATTGAGGTCAGGCCGGAAGGTGACGACGTGGCCATCCGCGGTCGTATAGGCCTTGAGGCCCTCAAAGACAGACTGAGAGTACTGGAGGACGCCGGCGTCCTCGCTCATGGTAATCATGGGATCTGCGGTCAGCGCGCCTTCATCCCATTTTCCGTCCTTATAATTCGCAACATACCGTTTGTCCGTAACGTGATAGGCAAATCCAAGATTTCCCCAGTCCAGTTCCTTTTTGCTCATAACAGTAACCTCCAGGCGCAGACCTCAGATTCTAGGCGGGGCAGCGCAATTTTTCAGCGGTTATTTTATCTCAATTCCCGAAGACATTCAAGACTTATTGCTTTTTTATCGGTCTTCCATTATAATTCAGGCTGGCTTTGTGTAGGAAATGAAAGCTGTACGATGCCGCACTTTCCTGCAGCGGCCATACTTTTTGAAAAAAGCAGGCAGGAATTATGGAAAAGAAAAATCAGGCCGTTGTTACGGTAGTGGGCAGGGATACCATCGGCATTATTGCAAGAGTAAGCCGTGAACTGGCACTGCATGATGCCAACATTCTGGATATCTCGCAGACGGTACTCTCCGGACTGTTTAATATGATCATGATTGTGGATATTTCCCTCTCGGAGTTTGCCGAGCTTTCCGAGGCACTGACGTTCCTGGGGGAGGAGCTCGGGCTTGAGATCCGCATCCAGCGCAGCGAAATCTTTGATGCCATGCATCGGATCTGAGAGACGGAAAAAGCCTGCGGACAAGGGCAAAGGAAAAGCGGCCTTTTGTCCGGGGACGATGGAGGAGCAGAGATGATCAACACATCTGAAATACTTCAGACGGTACACATGATTACCGAGGAGAAGCTGGACATCCGGACCATTACGATGGGCATTTCGCTGTACAGCTGCATTCATCCGGACAGCCGGGAACTGTACCGCCGGATTTATGATAAAATCACGCACCAGGCGGAGCGGCTGGTGCCTGTCGGGGAGGCACTGGAGTGCGAGTTCGGCATCCCGATTGTCAACAAACGGATTTCCGTTTCCCCGATTTCCCTGATCGCGGCCGCCTGCCGGGATCCGCTGACTGCCGCCAGAGCCATGGATGATGCAGCCAGGGAGACCGGCGTCAATTTTATCGGCGGCTATACGGCCCTGGTACAGAAGGGCCTGACTGAGTCGGACCGCCGCCTCATCGCCTCGCTCCCTGAGGCGCTGGCGGAAACAGAGCGGGTCTGCGGCTCCGTCAATGTGGCCAGCACCCGTGCCGGCATCGACATGGACGCGGTGCGGCTGTGTGGCGAGGCGATTAAGGCGCTGGCGGAGCGGACAAAGGATACGGATGCCTCCGGCTGCATGAAGCTGGTGATTTTTTCCAATGCGGTGGAGGATAACCCCTTTATGGCCGGTGCGTTCCATGGACCGGGTGAGGGGGAAAGCTGCATCAACGTGGGCATCTCCGGCCCCGGCGTCGTCAAGCGGGCACTGGAAAAGGAAGCCCGGGGGGCGCCCTTTGATGTGGTGGCGGAGACGATCAAGCGGACGGCCTTTAAAATCACCCGTGTGGGTCAGCTGATCGCCCGGGAGGCCAGCAGCCGGCTGGGCGTTCCCTTTGGAATTGTGGACCTTTCCCTGGCGCCGACGCCGGCCATGGGGGATTCGGTGGCCCATATCCTTGAGGAAATGGGACTTGAGGTGTGCGGCTGCGCGGGAACCACCGCGGCCCTGGCCCTGCTCAACGACGCGGTGAAGAAGGGCGGCGTGATGGCCAGCTCGCAGGTGGGCGGTCTCTCCGGCGCGTTCATTCCGGTCTCGGAAGACATCGGCATGATCAACGCGGCCAGGAGCGGCGCACTGTGCATTGAAAAGCTGGAGGCCATGACCTGTGTCTGCTCCGTGGGACTTGACATGATCGCGGTTCCCGGAAATACACCGGCCTCGACACTGGCGGCGATCATCGCGGATGAGGCAGCCATCGGCATGGTGAACAGCAAGACGACAGCGGTGCGTCTCATTCCGGCTCCCGGCAAGGAAGTGGGGGATGAGGTGGAATTCGGCGGCCTGTTCGGCCGGGCCCCCATCATGCGGGTATCCCCGTATTCCTCGGAGACCTTTATCGCCCGCGGCGGCCGGATCCCGGCGCCGCTGCAGAGCCTGAAAAATTAATTCTGGAAATTGAGGAACGGATAATGGCAGTTTTATCAAGAAATGAGATTGATTCAAAATACAAATGGGACCTGACCCGCCTTTTTGCCACGGATGAGGAATGGGAAAAGGAATTTGCGGCCATCGACGGACTGGCGGCCGAGTTTTCAAAGCGGGCAGGGACCCTGACCTCAAAGGAGCAGGTCCTTGAAGCCTTCCGGGCGCATGCGGAGATCCTCCGGCGCTTTGAGTTCCTGGCCACCTATGCGATGGCGAAGCAGAACGAGGATGCGTCGGTTCCCCTGTATCAGGCCATGGATGACCGGACCATGTCCCTGGGCAGCCGGGTCGTAGCTTCAGCGGCGTTCATGACACCGGAACTGCTGGCTCTGCCGGAGGAAACGCTGGACGGGTATGAGGCAGATCCGGATTTTGTCGACTATAACCGCCTGCTCAGCGGGATTCGCAGGACCAGGGCACACAGCCTGTCAAGAGAAGGGGAGCAGCTTCTGGCGATGGCAGGGGAGGCGCTCTCGGCGCCGGACCAGGCGGCGGAGATGCTGCGCGGATTGGACTTGAAGCTGGGCAATGTACGGGATGAGCAGGGACAGCGGGTGCCGCTGACAGATGCCGGATTTGTGCTGTTCCTTGAAAGCGGTGACCGGCGGGTGCGCCGCACCGCCTTCCGCAAGATGATGACCGGATACGCGTCCATGGGCAATACCTTTGCGGCCCTGTATGCCGGTCAGGTGAAGGCGGATCTGCTGTACAGCCGCGCACGGAATTATGACAGCTGCCGGGCAGCGATCATGGATTCGGAGGAGGTGCCGGAATCCGTCTATGACAGCCTCATTACGGCCGTGCATGAGGGCATTGGTACACTGGATGCCTATCTGGAGCTGCGCCGCAAAAAGATCGGCGTCAGCCGGCTGCATATGTATGACCTGTATTACGGGAATGAGCAGGGATTTGAGATTCATCCGGACATTGAGGAGTCGTTTGACCTGTTCCTCAAGGCCGTGGCGCCGCTGGGGGAGGACTATGTAAGGGATGCCTCCCGTGCCCTGCCGGAGCGGTGGATCGACGTCTATGAAAATGAGGGCAAACGCAGCGGCGCCTATTCCACCGGCGGCGCCTACGGCGCCACGCCCTATGTGCTGCTCAACCACAAGAACAATTATGACGGCCTTTCCACGCTGTGCCACGAGATGGGGCATGCCATGCACAGCTTCTATTCCAACGCCGCACAGCCGTATCCCAAGGCGGATTACTCGATCTTTGTGGCTGAGGTGGCCTCGACCACCAATGAGATTCTGCTCAATGAATACCTGCGGAAACAGTACAAAGACGATCCGGCCGCGCAGCGGGCGCTGGTGGGAAATCTGCTGGACCATTTCCGCACCACGGTGTTCCGCCAGACGCTGTTTGCCGAATTTGAGCATCGGGCGCATCAGCTGGCCGAGGCCGGCGAGAGCCTGACCAGTGACCGTCTGTCACAGCTGTATCTGGAGATTGTGAAGACCTATTACGGGAAAAAGGCTTCCGTGGATCCGTGCGTGGCCAGTGAGTGGATGCGCATTCCGCATTTTTACAGCCCGTTCTATGTATACAAGTATGCCACCAGTTTCTGTGCGGCGATTTCGCTGGCCCGGGGCATTCTCTCGGGTGATCCGGAGAAAGTGACAAGTTATCGCCGCTTCCTGACCCTCGGTTCAAGCCTGCCGCCCATTGAGGAACTCCGGATTGCCGGTGTGGATCTTTCCACGCCGGAGCCGGTCACGCAGGCGCTGGATGTTTTTGCGGAACTGGTCTACGAGTACCAGACCCTGCTGAGCTGAGATGAGCGGGATTCTGCAGGAACAGGTCAACCGGCCGGAGCGCATGGACCCCAAAACCTTCCTGATGACCCTTGTCCGGATGGTGCTGCGCCTGGCTGTGGCGCAGATTGTGGTGACCATTCTGGTTTTTGTGCTGAAAGCACCGGTACTGAACTTCCTTTTTTACGCCTATGCCGTTGCCGAGGTCGTGATCATTCTGCGGCAGATTCTAGCCTCGGACCGCTACGTTCTGACGGCCAGCGGGCTGCTCCTGGAACGGCGGATGGGGGATATGGTGCTGCATTCCCTGAACGTGCCCGCCGGTCAGATGGTCTCGGTCCGGGAATATGCGGCCGGGGAGAAGCTCCCGGTTTCCTATGCCCATGTGACGGAGTTCAGGCGCCAGGCGAAAGTGCCGCTCAAGGTTCGTCTGGGGCGGGGGCTGGCCGTTTTCAGTGCCCGCCTTGCCCGCCGGTGCGCCGGAACGGCCGCCGGCAATCCCTGCGGACTTGTGCTGGCGTATTATGAGGGAAACAAGGTCAAGGCCTGTACCTTTGAGCCGGATGCCGGGATGCTTGAGGCGCTGGGAAACGTCCTGGGGGATCGGATGGGCACGGATGACCGGCTGGCCCGTCCGCATCTGCGGACCTTTATGGCAAGGACCCAGGCGAGAGCGTTTCCGGAACTGTATCCGCATGTCCTTGCCCTGGTGACGCCGCAGGATGAGGCGTGGGCAGAGGCATTCGAGAAGAAGCGGAAACAGGAACAGGCCCGGAAAAAGGCGCAGAAAGAAGCAAAACTGGCTCAGCGTCAGGCCCGGCGCACGCCTGGAACAAAGCAGCGGAAAAAGAAAAAGAAACCCGCCAACGGGCAGGTGACCAGCAGGCACGAGACGCCTGTGGACCGGCCTGAGGAACGTTCCATGGAGATTCCGGAGCATCCGGTATACGTTGAGGTGGAATACGCGCCGGAAAAGCGGAAGGACATACGAAGACGCCGGAGCAGAACACGGGAGGATGAACATGGAGATAAAGACCGTATTGTTTGATCTGGACGGTACGCTGACCCGTTCAGGCGAGGGGATTATCAACTGCGCCCGATATGCGGCGGAGCAGATGCACTGCCGCGGGCCTGAGGACTGGTCGGTGTTTATCGGGCCGCCCCTGGTCGATTCGTTTCGCCGGTTCTGCGGCCTCGGGGATGAGGCGGCGGCGGAGGCAGTCACCTGGTACCGGAAGCGGTTCAGGCAGGTGGGCTGGGAGGAAAACGCGGTGTATCCCGCGATTCCCCGGCTCCTCCGTTCTCTCCGGGCAGCGGGCATTCACGCCGTGATTGTCACCTCCAAACCGGAGGAGTTTGCGGTGCGCATTGCGGACCGGTTCGGCCTCAGCCCGCTCATTGACGGGATCATCGGGCCGGGAATGGGGGAACAGCAGCCGGACAAGGAGCACCTGATCCGGCGGGCCATGGGTCAGTTCCCTGGACCCTGTGTCATGGTCGGGGACCGTGTATTTGATGTGGAAGGGGCCGCAAGGGCCGGCATTCCCTCCATTTTTGCGGCATACGGATACGGACGGATGGAGGAGGCGGAGGGGGCCATGGCGGTGGCTGAGAGCCCGCAGGCACTCCTTGATCTGCTTCTGCCGGAGGGGCCCCGGGCACGGGGTCTGTTTCTTTCCATGGAAGGCGTGGACGGGTGCGGCAAATCGACACAGCAGCAGGCCCTGGTGGCGGAAATGCAGCGCCTGGGCTGGGAGATTGTCCTGACCCGGGAACCCGGCGGGGAGGAAATTGCCGAGAAGATCCGTCAGCTGATCCTGGATCCGGGGAATACGGGCATGCAGGATGTGACCGAGGCGTATCTGTACGCGGCCAGCCGCGCGCAGAATGCCCGGATGCGGATTCTGCCGGCCCTTGAGCGGGGCGAGATGGTGATCTGTGACCGCTATGTGGATTCCTCCATTGCCTATCAGGGCGGAGGGCGGCAGCTGGGCATGGACC
>JAGAHV010000190.1:0-2993 GCA_017626895.1 Clostridia bacterium
GCGTCATCGGCAAACTCCTGCAGCCATTTTTCATATTCTTCACGATAGCCCATTGGTGAATCTCTCCTTTATCGAACATTCTTTTACAGGGATGACACTGTCTGTATTATAAATGATTTTCTGCCGATTTTAAAGAAGATTCCATCGATTTCAACAGATTTTGTCCGTCGGTTTGGAAACCCGCCAGACAGCAGGCACGAAACCGGCCTACCAATCCTCCCGTTCCTGTCCGCCGGCAGTTCTCTCTCGTTATAAACCGTAGCCCGGTCTTTCGGCACCGCAGCTTTTTCGGTGCTCGTATTTGACAAATCGACGCTGCGCGTCGAGCCCGCTCTTTTTCACGATATTCATCTTCAAGTTCTTCTGCCGTGTTTTCAGGGGCTGTTATCCCAGATGCAGCACCTTGATCAGGAAAATCCAGGCCAGTCCGTAATAGCTGACCACCGCCACCAGATCATTCACCGTGGTAATCAGCGGTCCGGAGGCCACGGCGGGATCCACATGAATGCTGTTGAAGAACATGGGAATGGAAGTTCCGCCAATGCCCGAAATAAACATCGCCAGCGTCATTGCCAGACCAATACAGCCGGAAACCTGGAAGGACGCAGGCAATGGCATGTGTTTCGCAAAATGAATATACACGCCGCAGAAGAGAAATGCCATCACGCCAATCACCAGCCCGTTGCCAAGGCCTACCATGCCCTCTTTGACAATCAGTTTCAACCGCTGTGCAGGCGTCAGTTCCTCTTCCGCCAGAATTCGGATTGTAACGCCCAGTGACTGCGTTCCGCAGTTTCCGGCCATCGCCAGCACCAGAGACTGGAATGCCACAAGGATGGTCAGGGAAGACATGACCGGTTCAAATATACTGATCACGGAACTGACCACAAGGCCGAGGACCATCAGGATAAGCAGCCAGGAAAGACGTTTCTTCATGCTCTGAGCCAGTGGTTCGTTCAGATCCTCCTCCTCAGTCAGACCAGCCAGACGGACATAATCCTCCCCCATTTCCTCATCCACGACCTCAACCAGGTCTGTCGAGGTAATGACGCCCAGCAAAATCCGATCCCGGCTGAGAACTGGAATAGAGTCCTCGCTGTAGTCCTTCAGTTCCTCTATGCACTCTGTCACTGTCTCGTTATCATAGACGAAAGGGTAAGAAGTAACAATCAGATCATCAAGATTGGTCGTCTCCCGGGCAATGATCAGGTCCTGCAGCGAGATCGCCCCGTAGAAAGTCTTATCCCGGTTCAGAACATAAATCGTCTGCAGATTGTCATTGTCGGCCGCCTGCCGTACCAGGGCCCGCATGGCCTGCTTGACCGTGAATCCTCTGGTGATGGAGATATAATTCGTCGTCATTCTGCTTCCGATTTCATCTTCACCATACGACTTGATGAGATCGATATCACGGCGGCTGTCCTCATCCATCCGCTCCAGAATGGCTTCCTGCTGTTCCTTGTCCAGATCCTCAAGAACATCGACCGCATCATCCGCGTCCATGTTCTCAACAATATCGGCTGCCCGTTCAATATCCAGTTCACGAATATATTCCGCCGGATCTTCCAGATACGCAAAAACCTCGGAAACCGTATCCTCCCCGATGAGTCTGTACAGACGCATCCGCTGTTCCCGGCTCAGCTGAGGAAGTACCTCGGCAATATCATTCGCATGGTAATCCTGCAACCGCTCTTTTTTCTCCAGAATATCAATATCGCTTTTCAGCATATTGATCAGTTCTTCGGAATAATCGGGGTGTTCAACTCTTTCTGTTTCGAGTTCAAGACGCTCCTTTGCGTCATCCATCGGCTATCCCCCGCTTTCTCTTTCTTCTTTCAGATACCCTGTCCGTCTGTTTTCCGTTCTTTCCGGAAAATGGACTCAGCTGCCCATTCAACGCCCGAATCCTGCAGCTTGTTTACAGCAGCGTATTGGAAAATCGAACCTGCCTGGCAAAACACGGATGGTCTGTTTCTTAATAACGAAAGCCTTCTGCATCTGTTCCAGAATCGCGGAAGCTTTTTCTGTTCCCGGGCAGGCATCGACCTATTGACAAACGTCTGATTTGTATACGCCATTCGTCAATAGGTCATAGGCCTCATCCGGCATCACTGCTTCTCCTGCAGCCTCTTTCCTGCTTGAACGGCTGCATTTCCCGCTTTCTGTTTTTTTCTTGATGAGCCAGGTAACCAGACTTACTGCCGGATACAAAGCGGGCATTTCTGCCACGTACCGGTCACTTGCATTTTAGCAAAAAACGGTATTCACCTCCAGCAGGAATTCCTTCAGATTCGGTCAGGTCAGCGGCCTGTTTTTTGCCTCCGGACCTCACCTTTGGCCAATCCCCGGTCTTTCATTGTCCTCCACGGAATTTGACACTTCGTCACCGCGAGACAGGACTGCCTGTCCGGCCGCCCTCACCCTCCTTTACGAGCCGTAACTCGGTCTTTCGGCACCGCAGCATTTCCGGTGCTCATATTTGACAAATCGACGCTGCGCGTCGAGCCCGCTCCTTCGGAGGCTCAGCATTGGTCGTTTGCCGAATCTGCTTCACAATGTCCCCGATTTGATTAACTGTCCCAGCGCGACAGATCTAATTCAAATCTCCAACTTTCCAAGACACTTTTCATAGAAAGTACAGACTGTTCAGTCTGCGTAATCAAGAAGCTGTTCCGGCCTTTTTAGGGGTTTTTCCATCGCTCAACACAAGCAGACATGCAGCTCATAGCTATCCTTATCACATTTTTAGTTATTATAGTCTGTTGCGTCGGATGAAATGTGCTGCATGTTTCGAAGTTGCGACGATGTTTCTTAGAAAACGTTTGTTGATTGCAAAAGTAACTTTCACTTATGCAAGAGTAACTAAAAATGTGATCGGGATGGTCCATTCGTCTATTCCGGCAGCTTATCTGCGCAGATGACCCACAGGCATACAGGCATTGAAATGTTTGACTTTCATCTGGAAATCAATTACACTTGTAGAAAATGATACC
>JAGAHV010000191.1:0-9673 GCA_017626895.1 Clostridia bacterium
GAAATAAGCGCCACTGACCGGGAATGAAGGCAAGGACACGGATCTTTCAGGAATTTCCATTTTCAGCTTGTCTTCTGAGAAAAAAGGAATATAATATTGTTTGTTAAAACTAACTGTTTTGGTTTCATTGCCTTTTCCCGGGAGAGTGTCTGGGACCAGAGCGATGAAATCAACAGAGAAACATGAAAAGTGCCATCTTATCCGGATTACAGTTAGTTAAAACTAACCCTTGGGGCGTCCCTGTCGCGCAACGACAGTTTTCAAACCCCGGTCAAAGATAAAGCCGTTCCGGCACAGGACCAGAGCGGAAAAGAAGGTGAGGGACAGTGAAAGAAAAGGACCTGCCCATAGACCGCGCGCGGCACGCGGTCTACACGAAGAAAGCAAAGGAATGCGTTCTGCGGCTTCTGCATCGCGATTATGATGACCGGACCTGCAGGGAGCTCTGGGAGAAAATTCAGCTGCAGTACTGTGAATATGTCAGGGAGGAACCGCCCATGGCCGTCGCAAAGATCCGGGTCAGCATCTATGACCCAATCCTGATTTTCGCCTGGTATAAAGTTTTTCCGGACAAGCCGGGACTGGAAGATGTGCAGCAGGACATCTATCAGTGTTTTATGGGTTCCTTTGATGTGCTGGGCAAAATATTCAACCTCAACCGCAGACTGGATAATCGCTTTGCGAGCCGGTTTTTTCAGATGGCCAATGACATCCGGGTCAGGGAGATTGAACGCTTTCCGGGATCATTCCGGATGGGTTCCTGTTCGTATGACAGAGAGAACGGCGTGATCCGTTACAGCTTCACCCAATGCCCCAATGCGGAATTCGCCAAACGGCATCACATGGAAGATGTGCTGCCTGTCATGTGCAACTGCGATCATCTGGCGATGAAAAAACTGCATGCCTGCCTGATTCGTGAGGGGACATGTGTGGGATCCCCCTGCTGTGATTACTGCATTGTCGGCGATTGTCATCCCATGGCACGACAGTTTAAACTGGTGAAGAAGGAAAACGGTCTGCTGGTCGGCGTAAAGAAATAAGGCCGGCTCTGCGGAACAGATGTTGTATAAAGGGGATGCAGATTATGAAACTGAGCGTCAAAGAATACGAAGCCATGCAGTCCGGGTGGCGCAAAAAGATCAACGATATGGAATTTCGCGGGTTTAAAGCCTGGGGGATGGATTTTACCGGGAAAGACATCCTGGAGGTCGGCTGCGGGTCCGGCTATTCCGCGTCCCGGATTGTCAGAGAGCATCCGAAAAGCTATACCGGCATGGATATCATGCCGGAACAGCTGGAAAAGGCGGAGGCACTGGGACTGCAGACGGCGCGGTTTGTTCAGGGGGACGCGGCTGATCTGAGCCGGTTTAAGGATGAGTCCTTTGACATGATTGTGGACTTTATGATTCTGCACCATGTGGAGGGCTGGAGACGCTTTCTGGAGGAAGCGTTCCGGGTTCTGCGGCCCGGCGGCGAGATGTATATCAACGACCTGACGCGGAAAGGGGTTCATCTCTGGGACTTCTTCTTTCACTGGGACCATGCGGAGGAGCCGCTGTTTTCGATGGAGGAGTTTGAGAAATGGGCCGGAAAGAGCGGCTTCGTGACGGTCAGAAGGTGCAATTATGCAGGACTTGACTTCTGCTTCAAGTTTCAAAAACCGAGGGGATAAGGATGTTTTGGAAAATAGTCCTTGAAATTCTGATCCTGTGGGGATGCTATGCCGCCTATATGGCTGTTCTTGTGCACGGGCGCGGTCCCATTGGCGGCATTTTCTTCTACCCTCAGGCAGTGATTGACCGGGTAAAAGCTCTGGGCCTGATGACGGATGAGGAATCCCGGCGCAGAAAGCGTTTCGCATTCAGCCTGCTGATTGCGTGGATGCTGGTTTTGCCTGGACTCATGATTCTTTTGGTCAACGGCGCAAGGAGCTATTGGGACTGCTGCTGGCAGTTTTACGTACTGTTCCTCGGCACGGAATTCTTCGACTGGCTGTTCATTGATACGATCTGGGTGGCCCTGTCAGACTGGTGGCTGATCCCCGGCACGGAGGATCTCAATGATACCTGGCACAGCGTCCATGCAAAGCAATGGAAGATGCCCCGACTGATGGTGTTTTCGGTGCCGCTGGCGGCAGTGGCGGGCGGATTGTACTGGCTGATCGGCAAGATGATTTGAGCGCAGGGGATGAACGGAATGAGGAAAGGTATGAAGGCAGCACTGATGTGCGGCATCCTGGGCTGTCTGTGTTACGGCGGCGGTGACTGGCTGATGATGTTCGGGAATCCTGCGCATCACGGTGCCCTGTCCTGGCTGACAGAGGGTACGGCGGCAATCCCGCAGTGGCGGTTCAATCTGGCAATGGCACTGGCATTTCCCGGAATCATCCTGTACGGGGTTGCCCTGTTCGCCGTACAGAGGTATATTAAAGCGGAAAGACACAGAAGGGTGTATCACTGTCTGAATGCTTTCGGACTGACGCCCTGGATGGCGCTGCATCTGTTTTATGTGATGATTCTGACACTTTTTGCCTGGATGAATGGAAATGGATACGCGGATTCCGCGCTTGCGGTGTGCGAGGGACTGTTTAACCGGCTCTCCTGGCTGGTGCCTGCCGCCGAGGCCGTGATGCTACCGGTGTTCCTTTACTGGTTCTGGCTGCAGTTCCGCGGCAAAACCATTTTCCCGAAAGGAATGGCTTTTACCAATGTGCTGATCATCTTTGCCCTGCTGAAGGGGCTGTCGCTTCTGATGCCGGTCAGCGCGTTCCGCCTGGGCTTTACGAACGGGCTGATGAGTGAAAGTATGATTCTCTGGTTTGGCGCTATGCTGATCTGGGAAAGACATGACAAAGTGCCGGATCCTGACCCGGACAAATCGGCACCGGCTAATGACAGCGGTGAGGAGGAACGGACATGATGACAACGCTCGTCGCTCTGGCACTGGTCTGTCTTTTGTCGCTGGGGTACCTTCTACTCATCCCGTATTTTGCATCCACAGGGATGCTCATGCGCTTTCTGCCACAGGATATCCGGGAGGCAGCGAAAGCACATCCGGACCCACCGGTGGGCGCAAGGATCATCGGGTATCTGCTCACGGCGCTGGCTCTGGCGGGATACATCGGCGTACTCTGCTTTCTTGGCGCGGACGGTCTGCAGCGAGGCTATGGCTTCTGGCTGCTGTTCGGGCGCTACATGCTGTTTATGTACGGGTATAAGCTGTTCGATATTCTGGTACAGGATCAGATGCTCGTGATCTCGGGAAAGTATTTTGTGAAATTCTATCCGGAGACAAGGGACTGCAGAAGCTGGGATGACCGCAGCTTTAACACGAAGAATCAGCTGATCCGGCTGTTCACATTTCCGTTTGTATGTGCGCTGATGGCCTGGTTCACGCTGCTCATCGGGAAATGATGGCCTGTTCATGCGGTTTGACGGAGGATGAAAATGAGTGCTTTGAAAATCACGTTCCTGATTGCCATTGCCGGGCACCTGCTCTGCGGCATCTGTGACTGCCTGCTGACGTATCTGCCTCATGGCCGGTTTCATTTTGAGGACATGAAGGATAATGACAGGCTGTCCGCCGCGTTCAGGGACATGCCGCTGCGAAATTCACTGCTGTCCATGCTGCTGGGCTGTCTGGCCATGTCTCTCTTCGCTTTTGGCTATCTGGCACTGGCAGACTGGATGCGCGCCTCCTCAGAACTTTGCGCGCAGCTGATGCGCATTGGTACGGTCATGGTGCTGACCTTTGGCATGGCGCATCATGTGTTCTGCGGGATGCCGGAGTGGCTGTATGTGCGGATGGAACGGACAGAGGAGGCGAGACAAATCATCACGGAGTTTTTCAAAAAGACATCGGTCACCATGATCATTTGCTACCTTGGATTCCTGATCTTCGGTGTGTCTTTCTTTATCCCGGTTGTCAGCGGGGGAACACCGCTGCCCCGCTGGGCATGCATTTTCAATATCCTGCCGCTGATGCTGATATTGATGCCGACGCGTGTGGGCGGATCGGGGAACTGGGCCGGGGCAATCATGTTCCTGGGGCTTTTCTTCCTCCTGTAACGCCTGGGGCTTTTGGTGAAGCAGGACTGCTGAATCGAATCACCGCCGCTCAGGCGGAATCGCATAAAAATGACGGCGCCGGGATACAGAGCCCCGGCGCCGTCACCCTTGTCATTGCTGCGTCTTTGGGGCTGTCCGATTCCGCCCCGGCCGGGAAAGAGCGGATGCGAAAGAGAATCGAAAGTAGACCAGGAGGACGCGTTATGGTAGACTTTACGCAGATGCTTTTGATTTGGCTGTCAGGAGGAGAAAGCATGTGTCCTGTGACGGCGGGGACATCTGGCCCCGCGGGTTTTGAACGGCCGCGGAAAGCATGAATAAAGACTTAAGGAGAAGCACGATGAAGCTGATCATAGCAAGCAACAACAAGGGGAAAATCCGTGAATATAAAGATGTTCTGGAACCATTTGGGTTTCAGACCGTCTCTCAAGGGGAGGAAAACATTCATCTGGAGGTGGAGGAAACGGGGCCCACTTTCGAGCAAAATGCGGCATTAAAGGCACGGGCGATCTACGATCTGTCGCATTGCTGTGTCATCGCGGATGACAGCGGCCTGGAAGTAGAAGCCTTAGGCGGAGAACCGGGACTCTACTCAGCCCGGTACAAAGGCCTTTCGACAGAGCATGAACGCAGAATGGCCGTCCTGAACGGCCTTGAAGGAAAAGAAAACCGCCATGCGCGTTTTGTCACCTGCATTTGTTTCATTGATGAAAAAGGCGAGGAGCATCTCTTTACAGGAATCTGGAACGGGTTCATCGCTGAAAAGGAAGAAGGAACAAACGGTTTCGGCTACGACCCGATTTTCATCTCTGAGGATGGAAACGGGAAAACCACGGCAAGTATGCCTCTTTCCTTTAAGGAAACGTATTCTCACAGGGCAAAAGCGGTAAAGAAACTGATTGCCTATCTGCAGTCCAGGTAAGGGATGATTTGAGAACGGAAAGCAAACAGAAAATGTCTCTGGCCTCGCAGATATCCTTGGTGGGGAGTGGCACAATCGAAGACGATGATTATAATGAAACAGAGAGCCCTTCATAAGAGATTTCCGCTTTATTTTCCCTTTATTTATTGACTTATTGCTTGATTAGAGCTAAAAACAAGCAAAAATTCCCCCAATAAAGGGAAAAAAGCGAAAGGAGAAAGTTCGTGTGGTCAATCCGATTTTCGCTTGATAATATTAAAAATCAAGCGAAAACAATAGCGATTAAGTGAAAAACCTGCTGGGAAACCGGCGGGGTTTTTATCACAAAAAACGGTTTCGGCTACGACCCGATTTTCATCCCGGAGGATGGGGAAAGGACCATGGCAAGCATGCCTCTTTCCTTTAAGGAAACGCATTCTCACAGGGCGAAAGCGGTAAAGAAACTGTTTGCCTGTCTGCAGTCCAGGTAAGGAATGATTTGCAGAACGGAAAGCAAACAGAAAATGTCTCTTTGCAGGACTTACAGATGTCATTTGTCGAAGCGGCATTGCACGAGGGCTGGATTAGATCACTTCACTGCGCGACAGGGCCACTGTGAGCAGATGGATATTTTTCGGTGAAAGCGGTTTTTATACTATTCGCCGAAAAATATGCAGATGATACCGTTGATACGATTGAAGATAATGATTATAATTTTCGGTGAACGCATAAAAAAAGCATTTCACCGAAAATTATAATCATAGGAGTTAACATGATAACAGGACGGGAAAAGGAACAGAAAAAACTCAGAGAGTTGTATGAAAGTGGACGTGCTGAATTTGTTGCGGTTTATGGGAGAAGAAGAGTAGGAAAGACATATCTGATCGATGAAGTGTTTCAAAATAAAATCACATTCAGACATGCAGGACTGTCGCCAATCGGCTCTGAAAGTGGAAATGCTTCGAAGAACAGTCATATGAAAGAACAGCTTGGACATTTTCATCGTTCACTCATGCTTCAGGGAATGGAAGCGGGCGATCCTCCGGAATCGTGGCTGGATGCTTTTTATCTGCTGGAACGTTTTTTGATGGAACGAGACGATACAAAGGGGCGACTGCTGGTATTTATTGATGAAATTCAATGGATGGATACGCCGAAATCAGGTTTTATGATGGGCCTTGAGGCATTCTGGAACAGCTGGGCATGTTATCGGCATAATGTAATGCTTGTTGTTTGCGGGAGCTCTCCTTCATGGATAATGGATAAACTGGTCGACAACCACGGAGGACTTTATGGAAGACTTACATGCGAGATTGAACTTCAGCCATTCAATCTGTATGAATGCGAACAGTTTTTTCTGGCAAAAGGGGTGTCGTTGTCTCGTTATGACATCACACAAACGTATATGATGTTAGGTGGAATTCCTTATTATCTGAATTATTTTGAAAAATCTTTGAGCGTTTCACAAAATATCCAGGCGCTCTTCTTTGACAAGGGTGCACCTTTGAGAAATGAGTTCGACCGATTGTTTTCATCACTTTTTACAAATCCGGAGGTGATGAAGTCGATCGTAGTTGCAATGAATTCAAAAAAAAGAGGACTCACAAGAATCGAGTTGCTTGAGAAAACTGGAATTACGGACAGCGGGGCATTCAGTAAGCAACTGAAGGCACTGGAATCCGGGTCGTTTATCATTAAGTATGATTCTTATGGGAATGGTAAGAGAAGCAGTTTCTATAAAGTATCCGACCCATTCTGCATTTTCTATCTGCAATTCGTAAGTGACACTTCTTCCAGAACCAGAAAAGAATGGTCAGGTGCGGCAGGTTCTCAGGCGGTCACGGGTTGGAATGCGCTGGCTTTTGAAAACGTGTGTTTTAATCACATTCGTCAGATAAAAGCAGCTCTTGGGATTAGTGGTGTCAGTACCAATGAGTCTTTGTGGTCAAAAAAAGGCACGGATGAGGAAGAGGAAACACAGATTGATCTGATCATTGAAAGAAAAGATAATGTGGTAAACATGTGCGAGACGAAGTTCTATGGTGATGAGTTCGTTGCAGATAAGGAATGCCATTTTGCACTTGTAAGAAGAGAACGGCTGCTGCGGGAGATTATCCCGAAAAAAGCTTCAATCCATAATACGCTTATAACCACATTTGGATTAAAACATGCGGAGTATTTTAGTGATTTCACGAATATAATAACATTGGATGATTTGTTTCGATCAGTATAGACATTAAGCCGCGTCCGGGATGAATACGCTTTATTGCAGATAAACCAAAGTCAGCCTTCCACGTCCAGTGGAAGGCTGACTTTGGTTGGAGCGGGAGAATTTGTCCGGGCGGTCGCGCAGAGTTTGAAACCGTTTTCAGCGATTATGAAAGCTGGAAAAGTGAATACACGGGAATTAAAGACCTTCAATCTTGCGGATCTCTGCAACACGTTTCAGAATCTTATCTGCCCATTCATCATCCTGTGCATTGAGCTGGTAGGCACGGAATCCGTATTGACCGGCGGAGGAACAGATGACGTCCTCATCATCTATGTGCAGGGAGATCCGGTATCGGTTCGGCATCTTCTGAGGCAAAATGGTGTTGCTGTGGGCCTGGACCTCCTTTTGATGCCGGTAGCCGTTAATAATGCCGTCGAACTTGACACCGTAGAGGCGGAACAGCGTTTTGATATAACCTTCCGAGCGGAACGAGGAGGTATAGACCCATACCTCACATCCCTGCGTCTGAAGATCCCAGATTAGCTGAGGGGTTCCCAGACGCAGACGTTCCTGAAACAGATTCCGCAGAGGAAAGGGCAGCGGTGGCTCGGTCTTGTGTGTCTCGGGAGAGACGAACAGAACCTCATCCAGGTCAAAAGAAACTCGCATGATTCGCTGAATATGCTTCATTTGTTCATCATCTCCCGGATGGTGTTCATTGCCTCGAGAGACCAGTTGTCTCCCGTGGCGGTCAAAGGACGTTCAACACATTCATGCGTTTCGGTATGGATCAGAAGAACCAGCTGTCTGTCGATCAGAATCGTCGATTTGTATTTTTGTTCAGCTAGCTGTTTCAGTGATTTTCCGCCGTCTGAACCGCCCAGTTCCTTTCGGCCGGAACCGGTTACGATGCCGCTGAGATGGACGCCCCGGGCTTTGAAGAAGGAGCGGATATAGTCCATGGAATAGTAATTGGTGGTATAGACCCAGATATCGGCTTCCATCTCGTTCAGGAAATGGAACAGAGCGGGGATGCCTTTCCGGATGTTTTCCTTAAAGAAAATGTTCATCGGGAAATGAAGAGGAGGTTCTTTACCGGGATCATTCGCATCACAGAAGATGACCTCGTCCAGATCCATTGTTACCCGGATATCGGATTTTCCCTGCTCCAGCATCTTTTTGATATCTTCGCTGCTGGTCACATTGACGACCTTGACGGGTACTTTTTCCATAGTGCATCTT
This sequence comes from Clostridia bacterium, assembly GCA_017626895.1. Taxonomy (GTDB): domain Bacteria; phylum Bacillota; class Clostridia; order Christensenellales; family Aristaeellaceae; genus Ventricola. Next base: position 8,423 of record JAGAHV010000191.1, read on the forward strand.
ATGGCTGCAGCCCACCGATGGTGACCGTTCAGAATCATGTATCCATCCGGCATCGTTTTCTGGACTATTAGCGGTTCATAGAGGATCTCCCCTAAGGTTGTTCCATCATAAACCGTTTTATTTGCCTTTCTGTATTTTTCTGCATATTGGGAAATGATGCTGTAGTTTGGTCCGATTGTAGGTTCACAGAATTCATCCTCGGGATTTGGATGCAGCTTCCGGGGTGATGCATGACGGACCAATAACCGGGTGGGGAGACCGGCGTGTACCGGATAATACTGCCCTTTTACCCGGGCGATTTCCTCTTTCAGGAAAGTTTCAAATGGAGGCTGATGGTTCATACAACAAATTCCTTTCTTGGGGGCATCGGTTATTGATGGTATTGAGCTTTACGCTGCACGCATATTCCTGCGTGAAAAATCTATTTGTTTGAGAGGGGGGCCAGATGAGTGTCATCTGAGGAATCTTCAATTGGATATACGAATGAATGCGCCGGACTGCTTGCTGTTAAACGAGCTCATTGTCTGACGGACTGTCCAGCTCTTTGCGGGATGAAGCCATATACAGAAATGCGGACAAGCAGGGCAGTATATGAATGGTTCAATGATTTTTGGTTTCAGCCGTCCTGGATAAATCAGGTGATTCTCTGGATTTTCCTTCAGATGGATAATAACCGCATTTCGGTCCTCGTGGCAAGGCTTTTTATGATTTCCCTATACATTTTACGATCATGGAGGATGCTTTTCAACAGATGATTCAAACTGTTTACTGCCTAATGTCTGCTGAAAAGGCCGTCGGAAGAACGATGACAGAACGACCTGCTCGAAAGGTGTCGAAGCTAAAGGAAACATTTGAGCCAGAGCGAGGCTGCAGATATTCCGAAGAAGAAAAGCTGGTGGAGAGAGTGGATCTTTCCGCAGAGAAACGACTGGGCCAGTTGACAGATGCTCTTTACGACAGAATGGGGCAAGAACAGGACATATTCCTGCTTCTTTTGCTACACAGGCGCAGATAATTCGAATGCGAATACAATGAACATTTTTTTGAGGGGGACAACAACCAGATGTCCATGATGCATGGCGAAGAAAAGTGACGAATCAAGGCAATGAACCTAAGTTCCCGGGGGTATCGGTATCTACATTTGTATCTACGTGAATAAAGGTCCAATATTTCCTGACATTATTGCATGTCAAATGATGCCACAAACCCTTATTATATAGCCTTCTTTCGCCGGTTCGTTCGTTGAAAATA
>JAGAHV010000192.1:0-15723 GCA_017626895.1 Clostridia bacterium
CCTGAAGATTAAAAAGACGCACAACCAGAACGGCAAACATCAACAGGATAATCACCATCACTGTGATAAAACGACCTGTATACTGTTCTTTCACTTGATGTTAATCCTCCTTAATTCAGCATCCTTTTCCCGCATTTCTTTTCGGTGCTGTCTGTTTCTTCTGATAAGATCAATGGCCGCCGCTGCCGGAATGACCAGAACCGTTGTTAAAATGACACAGACAAACATGCGGAAAAAAGTGACATACCCCTGTTCCGCGCCAACCAGAAAGAGATACCCGATATAAATGATTTCCCGGACCATGGTCATGGAGAACGTAATAATCGCGAATTCCAGAAAACGCTTATGCTTCATCTTTCTGAATGCATTATTCAGTCCTCCGCGAATCAGGGCCGAAATATAGCCAATGAACGTATAGATAACCAGATTGATGGCCGGTGCATACCCGGTCGTCGTGTCGTAAAACAGGCCGACCAGCGCTCCCGCCACAAATCCGCCGAACAATCCGTACTCATCGGTCAGAAGCACCAGAAAAATGATCATAAAATCCGGCGAAACCGTAAAAATCCGGAAATACCTGGCGACCTCTGTCTGAAGGACACAGACCAGAAGAGAGAAAAAGAACAGTTTCAGAAAGCGCGTCATCCTTGTTCCTCCTCTCTCTTCCCTGTTGTTTTAACTGATGATCCAATGATAAAGCATACATTTCCGGCATGCTTCCCCCTGGCGATTAGAAATCCTCAGGGAATTCTGCCGGTTCATCCTCCTCAAGATAGAGGTCCGGATCTTCCGATTCCGACGGAAGATCCGACGGGGGGGTTGGCGTCGGTGTCGGCGTCTCGATCGGCTCCTCCGTGGGTTCAGGCGTCGGTGTTGCATACCTGCCCGCGGAATCTCCCATCGCCTCCTCGTCAATCATGACATCAAGAACCTCCAGCTGAGGTGAGGCGGTTGGCGCTCCCGGCGCATCCGGAAGCGGGACCGGCGTCGAGGCATTGAGGCGTTCCTCTTCAATGACGGCCTGCGGACGTGCTGTTGCCACCGGAGCCAGGATCACTTCCGTATTGTTGTAATTATCCGGCATTTCCTCAATCTCCGCGTAATACCGGAGAACAAGGACATTTTCCACATGCTCAAAGTCCGCTGCCGGCTCCACAACAATATAATGCTTGTTATCCTCAATGGCTCTCGTGCTCTCGCGCACATACCCGATCAGAAGGCCTTTCGGGAAGGAGACGCCGACACCGGATGTAATCACCCGATCGCCCGGCCTTGGCACACTATCTGCTGACAGGTAGTACATCCGGCACAGCGGTTCACCCGTGCTGCCCAGCGTTCCCTTGATGGCTCCCTGGTCACGGCTGCTTTCGATCAGCGCCGCCAGACTGGCCTGGTCATCAATAATCGTAATGACCTTTGAGGTCGTCGGATAAACCTCGTACACATAGCCGATCAGGCCCTGGGCCGTGATGACGGCCATCTGGGAATCCACGCCGTCAATCGACCCTTTATTGATGGTGAAGGTTGAAAAATAGTTTCCTGTTTCACTGGCGATTACCCTGGCCAGAATGGGGTTCATCGTGGCACGTGTCTCATACTCCCCGAGCAGTGCCCGAAGCTGATTGTTTTCCTCTTCCAGTTCCTCATACAGAATCGTACGCAGGATCAGCTCATCGTTCTGTGCCTTGAGCTGATTATACTCATATTCGATGTTTCCTCTCAGTTTCAGTCTGTACAGATACGCTGAAAACTCATGCATGACCGTTGAAACCAGATTCTGCACCGGGGTGATGATAAAGGAGAGCCCCATTTCGAAAATTCTGGTCCTTCCGGTCACCTGCTGGAAAATCGTAAACCCCATGATTAAAACCAGAAGAACAATCACAATCCGTTTTAGGTAAGCATACAGAACAGGATGTTTTTTCTTCACTGATTTCTCTCCATTCCTGATGATCTGTCCTTTGATTTCATCCGATATCTGTCCCCGGCGAAACCATGACCATTACCCGTTCGGTTTTCCTGTCTGATTCTGCCCGACGACCTCCTCAAAGTGATCCGCCATGGCGCCTGCTCCAAGAATCGTCGATTCCTCGGCCACACGGCCAACCGAAACCGGTATGCCAAGTTCATCGACAATCAACGCATCCAGTCCGGGAAGCTGTGCACTTCCGCCTGTCAGAATAATGCCGCCCCGCATAATATCCTCGCACAGTTCCGGCGGGGTCATTTCCAGTACCTGGCGAATCTCCCCGATGATATTCATCAGCACCGGATGAATCGCCTTGCAGATCTCGGAGGTTTTCACATCCTGTGTAAAGGGCATTCCGGTTGCCTTATCCCGTCCCCGGACCACCGCAATCCTGTCCTGGTTTTCCTCTTCCCGGACATCCGTCAGATCATACTTGATCTGTTCCGCAATTCGTTCCGTGATCTCAATTCCATACCGTCTGTTCAGATGTTCACAGATCGTCTCATCAATCAGATCCCCGCCCATCTGGGCAGACCGGGAGGCGACTGTTCCATCCAGGGAAATCAGCGCTGCCTCGGTTGTTCCGGCACCAATGTCCACCACAAACGTCGCCTTTTCATTTTTCCCCGCATTATTTTCCGCGATCGCCGCCGCATAGGACTGCTCCACCACATGAATCTGCCGGACACCGCTCTTCCCCAGAACGTTGATCAGGGACTGACGCTGAACCGCATTGGCCAGTCCCGGAATGGTGACAATGGCGCGCGGTTTAAACGTAAAACGGCTGCCAATCGCTTTCGTCAGGAAATAATGCAGCATGATCTGCGCGTTCTCATAATCCACAATGATCCCGGAACGAATCGGCCGGACAATTTTGTATTCCGAGTTGGCCCGTCCCACAAATTCTTCGCAGCTGTCGCCAATGGCAACCACCGGCGAATGACGTCCGCTCACTCTCAAAACCAGCATGGACGCTTCATTGATCACAATCCCCTTATTCTTTACATAAATGCGGGTATTGCACGTCCCCATATCAATGGCCACATCCTGCGAAAACTGAAAAATCGGCATCCATTACTCCTTATTTCCTAGTTCATAAAACATCTCTGCCAGTACAGAGAGCGGAAGGCCGACCACATTGCTGTAGGAGCCTTCAATCCGGTCAATAAAGGCATCCCCTGCCCCCTGAATGGCATAGGCGCCTGCCTTGTCAAGTGGTTCACCGCTTGCCGCATAAGCCTCAATTTCCTCCTGCCGCAGCGGCCTGAAATGAACCCGGGTCACCTCACAGCGCTGAATCTTCCGTCCGTTTCTCGCGTCAATCATCGTAATTCCGGTATAAACCTCATGCCAGATGCCGGAGAGGCTCTCAAGCATCCTGACCGCATTCTCCGCCGTATGCGGTTTTCCCAGAATGGTCTTTCCATAGACAAGCGTGTCCGCCCCGATCACAATTGCATCATTGTGCTTCTGTGCCACTGCAGAGGCTTTCCGGTCGCTGAGGGTCCGTACCCGTTCCTCCGGCGATCCCGTGCAGTTTTCATCCACATCCGATACCTCAATCACGAATTTCGGCACAATCAGAGATAGAAGACTCTCTCTTCTGGGAGATCCGGATGCCAGAATCAACGGACAGTCCAACTGTATCACAGGCCAAATGCCTCCTTGCCATGTCAATTCACGCCGGGGAAGCCTTTTGACCGCACACCGGCTAATGATCGCGTTATTATAACACATCTTTGCGGCAGATGCAAAAATCGGCAAATGCCCCTCAGACAGCCAATTTTCCGGGAGACAGGTCCATTCCCGTCGGGTCTCGCGGGATTCCCGGGCGTGAATCGATTTTGCTTGCCATTCTGCATCTTTATCGCGTATAATGAATCTGTCAGACATCCGGTCCTGATGATGACTGATGTCTTTCCGTATTACGAAAGTTCCGGAAACAGCGCTTCGTTTCATGGAACATCTGGAGTTCAATATGATCAGTTTACAGGTTACCGGACTTACCAAATCGTTCGGTATCAATGAAGTCCTTAAGAATATCACGTTTTCCCTTCAGTCAGGCGACAGAGCCGGTATTGTCGGTGTGAACGGCTGCGGAAAAACCACGCTGATGCGCATCCTGGCCGGACTGGATTCCGCGGATGATGGCACCATTGCCATGGCCAAAGGGCTCCGTACCGGCTATCTTGCGCAGCAGGATACCCTTCAGGAAAGCGGCACCATCTGGGAGGAGCTGACCTCGGTTTTTGAGCCGGTATTCCGGATGGAAGAGCGACTGCGTCTCCTTGAGGCCGAGATCGCCGCTCATCATGAGGATTCGCAGCTGTTTGAGAATCTTTCCACTCAGTACGACCGTCTCATGGCCACTTTTGAAGATGCCGGCGGCTATTCCTGGAAAAGCCAGATTATCGGGGTGCTGAACGGACTCGGATTTAAACCGGAACAGTATGATTATCCACTGAGCACCCTGTCAGGCGGCGAACGTACCAGATTTACCCTTGCCCGTCTTCTGCTTCTGAAGCCGGATCTGCTGATGCTGGATGAACCGACCAACCATCTGGACATGGATACCCTCAGCTGGCTTGAAAACTATCTGACCTCCTATCAGGGAACCGTTCTTGTCATCTCTCATGACCGGTATTTCCTTGACCATATCTGCAACAATATCATTGAAATCGTATCCGGACGAAGCGAACAGTACCGCGGGAATTATACCGCTTTCATGCGTCAGCGGATGGAACGCCTTGAAACCCGCCTTCGTGCCTATGAGCTTCAGCAGAAAGAAATCGAACGTCAGGAGGCCATTATCGCCCGTTTCCGGATGTTCAACCGGGAAAAATCCATCCGCGCCGCAGAGAGCAGAGAAAAGGCACTGGACCGGATGGAGCGCCTTGAAAAGCCGGTAGAGGACAAAACCATCCGTTTCCGGTTCGAGGCAAAACGCCGGACCGGAGAGGATGTCCTTCAGGTCGAGCATCTGGCCAAGTCCTTCGAACATAAACCTCTCTTTGACGATTTTAATCTTCACGTCCGTGCCGGCGAGCACATTGCCATCATCGGCCCCAACGGGATTGGAAAAACAACGCTGATCCGCATGCTTCTCGGTGATCTTGACCCCGATGCCGGCCAGATCTCCTTTGGCGCAAATGTCGATATCGGGTATTACGATCAGCACCAGAGCACACTGGACCCGAATAAAACCGTTCTGGATGAGGTGTGGGACCGGTTCCCTGCCATGGAACAGTCCGATGTCCGCGGCGCACTGGGGATGTTTCTCTTTACCGGCGATGATGTCTATCAGCCGATCCGCACCCTCTCCGGCGGTGAACGCGGCCGGGTGGCGCTGACCATTCTCATGCTGCGCCATGACAACCTTCTTCTTCTGGATGAACCCACCAACCATCTGGATATGGATTCCCGGGAAGTGCTCGAAAATGCCCTCTCCGATTTCAACGGAACCATCATTACTGTCTCGCATGACCGGTATTTTATCAACCGGATTGCCGACCGGATTATTGAGATGCAGCCGGAGGGCATTACGCTGTATCTGGGCAATTATGACGAGTATCTGGAGAAGAAGAACGCACCGAAAGAGGTCATCCGGGAAGCCGGAAAAACACGGACGCTGATCGAAAAAGAAAAGAAAAAGGAAAAACTCAGCCGGCAGGCGGAAAAGCAGCTGATTCAGCAGCGCAATCAGGCGGAAAAAGCCGTTACGGAAAAAGAAGCGGAAATTGCCGAGCTGGAAAGCCAGCTGAGTCAGTCCGCGCTTTATCAGGACACGGAAAAGGCACTGGCCATTCAGCTGCGCTATCAGCAGGCACAGAAAGAACTGGAAGATCTGTTTCAGGAATGGGAAAAAGCCGAATCAGCGCTTAACAATGATAACTGACAATCGGGATTTTCCTGCCGCTGCGGCGGCAGTTTGTCGGACATGACCGTTCAACGATGCCAAAAAAGTCAAGCTATGGCTCATAAAAAAGGAGGACTGACGATGCTGTTTATTGGAATCTGCGGTGCAAGCGGAAGCGGTAAATCGACTCTTGCCCAGGAACTCGCTACCATGGTCAATAAAAGTATTCTCATTATCAATCAGGACGCCTATTACTTTGATCATCCGGATATGACCTTCGAGGAACGCTGTCATCTCAATTTCGATGAGCCTGGTATCTTTGATCACGATCTCATTCTCCGGGACATCACCTCTCTCCTGGATGGGCAGAGGGTTCCCAGAAAACGGTATGACTACACCCGGCACTGCCGCGCCGACCAGACGGATGAATTTCTTGAGCCCCACGATGTCATCATTCTTGAGGGCATTCACGCTTTCTATGATGAGCGCCTGCGCAACCAGATGGACCTTCGTCTGTACATGCACGTGGAATCCGACATCTGTCTTCTGCGCCGCATCCAGCGCGACATCGTCGAACGCGGAAGGGATATTGACAACATCGCCAATCAGTACATGACCACCGTCAAACCGATGTTCGATCAGTATATCCGCAACTATGAACAGTATGCCGATGTCATCGTCGCCGGCGGCGGGAAAAACGCCAAGATCACTGAAATTCTTGCCGGCTATATCAACAACGACCTGCATCTGTACTGGGGCAGAGGCAGTCGCAGCCGCAAAAACTGAGAAATACAAAAGCTGTGGGCAAGCCCACAGCTTTTTTTATCAGCCCCTAACCTTTAAGCGTACCAGTGCACGCTCAAGCTTTGCCCGGGCCAACATCAGTTCCTTGTCACCTTTTGCTTCGCTAATCCGATGCTCCGCGACTTCTTTCGCCTTTCTGGCACGTTCGGCATCGATATTTTCCGCCCACTCAAACGTCGTGGACAGAAGGTTTGCACGGTTATCCAGCATGGACAGCATTCCGCCGATACAGGCAGCCTTCCGCTTTTCCCCGTTTTCCGTGACAATCAACGCCTCACCTGCTCCGACACCTGCCACATAATTTTCATGATGCGGCAGAAGGCCGAGATCACCATCGAGCATCCGCAGACGAAGAGACTGTACCTCGCCGTCAAACATCCGCCCGTCCGGTGTGCTGATCGTCAGGTGAAATGTACTCATGAGCGATCACCCTTTTTCGCTTTTTCAACCGCCTCATCAATCGACCCGACAAACAGGAAAGCGCTCTCCGGAAGATCGTCATGCTTTCCTTCGATGATCTCCCTGAATCCGCGAACCGTTTCCTTTACCGGCACATATTTTCCCTGATAGCCGGTAAACTGCTCTGCCACGCTGAACGGCTGAGACAGGAAGCGCTGAATCTTACGTGCACGGGAGACAATCAGCTTATCCTCCTCAGAGAGTTCATCCATGCCCATGATAGCGATGATGTCCTGCAGTTCACGATAACGCTGCAGAATACGCTGAACCTCGCGGGCAACCCTGTAATGCTCCTCGCCCACCACATCCGGCGTCAGGATACGGCTGGTACTCTCCAGCGGATCCACGGCCGGATAAATGCCCAGCGAGGCAATCGCTCTTGAAAGAACCGTCGTTGCATCCAGGTGTGCAAATGTCGTTGCAGGTGCCGGGTCAGTCAGGTCATCCGCAGGGACATAGACCGCCTGAACGGAGGTAATGGATCCGCGCTTCGTGGAGGTAATGCGCTCCTGAAGGGCACCCATTTCCGTTGCCAGTGTCGGCTGATAGCCAACCGCGCTGGGCATACGTCCCAGCAGAGCGGATACCTCAGAACCGGCCTGCGTGAAACGGAAAATGTTGTCGATGAACAGAAGAACGTCCTGTCCTTCACGGTCCCGGAAGTACTCAGCCATGGTCAGTCCGGAAAGACCAACCCGCATACGGGCCCCCGGGGGCTCATTCATCTGACCATAGACGAGGGCGGTCTTGCTTAAAACACCGCTCTCCTTCATTTCATAGTACAGATCGTTTCCCTCACGGGTACGCTCACCAACACCGGTGAAGACAGAAAGTCCGCCGTGCTCCTTGGCAACATTGTTGATCAGTTCCATGATCAGAACGGTCTTTCCAACGCCTGCACCGCCGAAAAGACCGATCTTTCCGCCTTTTGCATACGGTGCAATCAGATCAACGACCTTGATGCCGGTTTCCAGCATTTCCGTAGAGGTTTCCTGCTCATCATAGGACGGAGGATCCCGATGAATCGGCCACCGCTCCACATCCTCGGGAGCCGGCTGATTATCGACCGGTTCACCAAGCAGATTAAAGATACGGCCAAGACACTTTTCACCCACCGGAACGGTGATTGGGCTTCCGGTGTCCACCGCCTCTGTGCCGCGAACCAGACCATCGGTACTGCTCATGGCAATGCAGCGAACCACATCATCACCGATATGCTGCGCAACCTCAGCCACAATCCGTCGGTCTCCGCTGCGTACCTCAACGGCATTCAGCAGCTGCGGCAACTGGCCATCTTCAAATTTTATATCCAGCACCGGACCAATCACCTGGTCAACGGTGCCGACATTTCCCTTTGCCATAATGTCGCTCCTTTACAGGCATCATGTTGTCATTTGCCTGCGATGCTTTGTCTGAGGCCTGAGCCGGAACGTCTCTGTCGCTGTGTGACAGGATCACGCCTTTACAGGCCTCATGCTTATCTCTTGTCGGAGTGGTCAAACCCCTGTCTCAGGCGCAGAGCCACTCCATCCGGGTTCATGATCAAAGCCCGCTGCCCGGAAAGGCCCGGGCAAACTGCCGGTCCTGGTCAGGAACCCTTCATCCTTATCCCTTAATCAGTGCTCTGCACCGGCAACAATTTCCGTAATTTCCTGTGTAATGGCACCCTGACGCGCACGGTTGTAACGCAGACTCAGATCTTCAATCATTGCGGATGCATTTTTGCTTGCCGCATCCATCGCTGTACGCCGTGCACCAAGTTCGCTGGCCACAGACTCACACATGGCACCGTAGATCATACCGGAAATATAGTTCGGAACAATCGCATCATAGACCGCATTGGCACTCGGCTCATAAAGGACAAGCGGCTCAATGCCTTTTTCTGTCTGTTCCTTCTTTTCTTCCCTGTAATCGACCAGCGGCAGAAGCTGCACAGAATCCGTTGTCTGAGTCAGAAGCGACACGAAACGTGTATAGATGACACTTACCCTGTCAAACTCACCTGCCAGATATCCCTTTGTAATCAGGCGTGCAAGCTCAAAGCAGTCGCCGACCATAATCCCGGCTGCCTCAACAAACGCATCCGTGACTATATCGGCACCTCTGCGCTGAAAATACTCATAGGCCCTTTTTCCGATGGGAATAATGCAGGTCTTGATGGGATTCTCCCGCATCAGTGCTTCATAATACCGGAACACGTTGCTGTTGTATCCGCCCGCAAGTCCGCGATCACCGGCGATCACGATCAGACACTGACTCTCAATGGGCCGTCTGATCTGATAAGGCGAGGAAAAATCCGTCGTGGAATCCTCAATTTTGTCCATCGTATCGCGCAGTGCAGAAAAATACGGATAAGCTCTTTCCTCACGCTCTTTTGCGCGACGCAGCTTGGAGGAGGCAACCAGCTCCATTGCCTTCGTGATTTGCATGGTGCTTTCCACGCTTTTGATGCGCAGTTTGATATCCTTCATGGATGCACCGGCCATGTCAAATCCCTCCCTTTACTTTGCCAGAAAGTCTTTCGTATAATCCGTCAGCGCTCTGACCAGCTTATCCTCGGTCGCTTTTTCAAATTTACCGGTCATCCGGATCTCATTCAGCACATCCTGATGCTGCGAATCCAGTCTGGCATACAGGCCCTGCTCATACAGTGCAACACGATCAACCGGCACTTCTTTCAGGAAATCGTGCGTGACGGCATAGATAATACAGACCTGCTTTTCAACCGGCACCGGTGAATTCCGTCCCTGCTTCAGCACTTCCACCACGCGTTCGCCCTGAGCCAGACGCGCTTTTGTATCCGCATCCAGATCCGATCCGAACTGGGCAAAGGACTGCAGTTCACGATACTGGGAATAGATCAGTTTGAGTGAACCGGCCACCTTCTTCATTGCCTTGATCTGTGCATTTCCGCCAACACGGGAAACAGAGATGCCCGGGTTGACCGCCGGCATGATGCCGGAATGGAACAGCTCGCTTTCAAGGAAGATCTGACCATCCGTGATGGAAATGACGTTCGTCGGAATATACGCTGAAACATCGCCCGCCTGGGTCTCAATGATCGGCAGCGCGGTCAGCGAGCCTCCACCGTATTCCGGCGCGAGCCTTGCCGCACGCTCAAGCAGACGGCTGTGCAGATAGAAAACGTCTCCGGGGTATGCCTCACGTCCCGGCGGTCTGCGGATCAGCAGGGACAGTGCACGATAGGCAACGGCATGCTTGGAAAGATCATCATAGATAATCAGAACATCCTTGCCCTGCTGCATGAAGTACTCACCCATTGTGCATCCTGCATAGGGGGCGATATACTGCATGGGCGCCAGCTCAGAGGCCGTCGCGCTGACAACAATGGTGTAGTCCATTGCCCCTGCCTTGCTCAGCTGTTCAACCAGCTGAACAACGGTGGAGTTCTTCTGTCCGATTGCCACGTAGATACAGATCACACCGGTATCCTTCTGGTTGATGATCGTATCTGTCGCAATCGCCGTTTTGCCCGTCTGACGGTCGCCGATAATCAGCTCGCGCTGACCGCGGCCAATCGGAATCATGCTGTCAATGGCCTTGATTCCCGTCTGAAGCGGCACATTAACCCCTTTGCGCTCAATGATTCCGGGCGCGGGGCTTTCAATGGGGCGCGTCTCCGTCGTGGCAATTTCACCTTTGCCATCGATGGGCTGGCCCAATGCATTCACAACACGGCCAATCAGGGCCTCGCCAACGGGAACAGAGACAACTCGCCCTGTCCGTTTGACAATGCTTCCCTCATGCAGTTCAGAATCATCGCCCAGAATAACGATACTAACCGTATTCTCCTCAAGATTCTGTGCCATGCCGTATTCGCCGTTTTCAAACTCAACCAGCTCATTGGACATGCATTTCTCAAGTCCATTCGCTCTTGCAATACCATCTCCGACGAGAATGACCGTACCCGTTTCATCCTGCTCGATTTTCCGGCCGTATTGCTTGATCTGGTTTTTTATGATTTTTGAAATCTCCTCAGGTCTGAGGTCCATGGGTTCACCGGCTTTCTTCTCAAATCTCAGGACTTCTTCGACAATGCTCGGCGAAGCGAATCCATTTTAGTCAAAATCGTATTATCCAGCCGCTTACCGGCCATCTCGCAGCGAATGCCGCCGCGCAGTTCAGGATCAACCTTTTCCGTCAGCTCAACAGTTTTCCCTGTTTTCCGCTGCAGTGCCTCTTTCAGCCGTGTCCTTCTTTCCTCATCCAGCGGCACCGCTGTGAACACCGTCACAGGCAGAATATTATGTCGCTCATTAAAGCGTGCCTGATATACCTCAGCACATCCATGGAACTGATCCAATGCGCCTCTTTCGCACAGAAGCTTCATGAAATTCAGAAGGTACGCATCAATCCGGCTTCCGAATGCTTCCTCCAGAAGGGAAAGACGCTGTGCTAACGGAAGTGAGCGGGCAGATATGAGTTTTACATACTGCGGTTCCCTTTTCAGGATCCCGTCGACCGCCCGCACCTGCATCAGGATGGCTTCATCCCTGCTTTCATCACTGGAGAGATCGTACAGTGCCTCTCCATATACACGGCTGAACTCGTTCACGAGGCTTCACCCACATTCCTGATGAAATCATCAATAAACGCCTGATGGTCTTTTTCGCTGACCTCGCGGTCAATTACCTGTGAGGCAATGTCAAGCGCGATTCCGCCAAGCTCTCCCTTTACCTCATCAAACGCCCTGCGGCGCTCGAGTTCAATTTCGCTCTCTGCCCTGCGCTTCAGCTGGGCAGCTTCATCGCGCGCGTCACTGACGATTGACGCAGACATCGCATTGGCTCTGTCCGTCGCCGTCTTGATGACACGGTCAGCTTCTGCACGTGCATCAGCCATTTTCTGTTCATAATCAGCCTTGAGCGTCTTCGCATCCGATTCTGCTTTTTCTGCTTCCACGTAATGCCCGTCTATTTCTGCCTTTCGCTTTTCCAGGATCTCTGTCACCGGTTTGAAAAGATATTTCTTAAAGAGAAAGACAAGGAGAAGAAGGTTGCAGATCTGGAAGATGAGCGTCCAAGGAGCAATCGTTACTAATTGCTGGTTCTCCAAGGAAAGGCCCCTCCTTTCAGCTTCAGCTTCTGATTAATTAAAAGTTGAAATAGCCGATGAGAGGGTTCGCAAAGATCAGAATCAGCGCAATAATCAGACTGTAAATACCGGTGGTCTCCGCAACAGCGCAGCCCATAAACATGGTGGTGGTCAGGGTGCCTCTCATTTCAGGCTGACGGGCCATGGACTCAATTGCCTTACCAACGGCATAGCCCTCACCAATACCAGGGCCGATACCGCCGCTCATGCCGCAGCCAGCGCCCAGCGCAGAAAGACCGGCAACAATTGCCTTTGCAAGAATCATAGTGGTCTGAGTATCCATAACAAATACCTCCTAGAGAATAATAGATTACACTCTTATCTGAAACGCTTCAAAGCGTATTCATCCATGGGACAAAAACGATCAGTCTCCTGCCGCGCCGCCGATATAGACCATGGTCAGCGTGCAGAAAATGAAGGCCTGCATAAAGCTGGAGAAGAAATCAAAATACAGAGAGAGGACAGCCGGCAGACCAAACTGGAAAATCGGAATCTGTGAGAGCGTCTTCCCCAATGCTCCGGGGATCAGGCCGAGAACGCCATGGGAAAGTGCTGCAAGGCCGCCGTAAATCAGCGCGGTAATGACCGTGCCGCTCACAATATTGCCAAAATGACGGAAGGTCATGGACAGAGGCGTGGCAATCTCTGAAATCAGGTTCATCGGCGTCATGACAAACACCGGCTCCGTAAAGCTCTTCAGATAGCCGCCAATGCCGCCCGAACGGATCTTATTGTAGGTGATCAGGATAAAGACGACCACCGCCCAGCCAAGAACCGTCGACAGGTCACTGGTAGGTGCCTTTACGCCAAAAACGCTTGAAATACTGCACCCGGCAGACAGGGCAAAAAGTGCTCCGATAAACGGCACATAACCGGTCGACACGAACCGGGGACCCATGTCATTTTTCACCAGTCCCTGAATGCTGGTCACCATCCATTCCGCAATGACCTGACGCTTCTTTGTCGGACGAACCTGCATGTTCTTCGTCAGAAAACGGCAAAGCAGCACAAGGACCAGCATGACAACCCAGGTTATCACCACGCTCTCTGTCAGCACAAATCCGCCCAGCTGCGGAATTGAAAGCAATATACGAGGGCCTGAAATCTCGACATTCATTTGACAGTACCTCCTGCGTTAAGAAATGATCGGACTTTCTGCTGACCGAAACCACTCACTTCTGAATCTGGCCGGTCATCGACAGGACAAAAATGGTCACCCGCGGAAACAGCATGGCAATCATACACGGAATTCCCTCAAGGAAAGGAACCACAAAGCAGACCACACAGAGCAGGAAAAAACCTGCCATCCGGAGATTGTACGAACTGCGCATCTGCTTTGCGGCAAGATCCGGATTCATGGTTGCCGTTGCCTTCTGAATGGTCATTCCCAGCTGATAGAAATTGAATATCGCATAGGCCGTGCCTATTATGCCGCCAAGCAGCACACCGACAGAAAACCTGCCAATCAGCGCATACACCGCCAGCATGATCACCAGGCAGATGATGCACCCGACCGCCATCCGTTTTGTCTCGCGGACAATATTCTCCTCCGGCTTAAAAAACTGCATAAAGACCTATCCTTTTCGAACAAACTATCGGGCAGTAGTATATCACTTTCTCCAAATACACGTCAACCAAAAAAATGTCTTCCACCGCCTGCCTTTCAGCAGAAAATACGCAGAAATCATCCCTCTCTGTCAGACAATCAGAGACAAACACATTGCCTTTTCCGGGACGTGATAAACCGTACAAAATATGTTATAATCTGATGGTAAATCCGATGAACCGAAGTTGATTTGTTTGGATAGTTTCCCCGAACAGCTGCTCAATGCTCGAAAAGCAGCCGGAATGACACAGGAGCAACCGGCAGATGCCATGCACGCGGTTCGAAATACCCTTTCTTCATGGGAACACGGACGGACGCAGCCGGAGCTTGAGACTCCATTATGATAAAGCCAACAAATACGAAGGAAGGGAGGTTGCATCATTCAGTTGCCTCCCGTTACTGTCCATCCCCCGTATTTAGTTCCAATCGTCTCTCCCCCTGCGAAGTGAACACGGAAGCTGATCCTCTTCTCAGGGACTTCAGCTTTCGGCTTCGCTGTTTTACCGGTGCTCATATTTGACAAATTCGAGCCAATTCCTGATATCCCACTGTCTTATAGAAAGGTGAACCTATTATGCAAAGAGTCCCTTCTTATGATATCCGAGGCATCATTATTCTTGGCAGTTGTGTTCTGGTTATCCTGATCTTTCTTTTCCTCCACCTATGGAAATCAAACAGAAACAAGTCTAAAAAGAAAGTTTCCATGACTTTACCTGTCCTGGCCCTGCTGTCGGCCATTCTGAGTATCGCACTGCCTGTTATTCTCGTGTTCATTAAGGGTATCAGACCACTTTTCTTCAGCGCGCCATTTTTACGCATATATGCGTTTCCTGTTTCAATGATTCTGTGTACCGTGATCTGTTTCATCGGCAGGAAAACGGGAGGAATATTGCTCTATGCAGCAATCTGTTCCTTTGGCCTTTCGGTATACCTGTTTTTTGCAAACTCATTACCTCTGTTATTTTTTTCCGATCATCATGCGAACAGGCTCGATTCACTTACAGCTACAGGGGTCTGGTTCGTCTGCCTGTCCGTTATACTGATGACCATTTATCTGTGTCAAAGATATCACCGGTATGCAAAAAGCGTCGTATCTGTTCCGGAACCTAAAAGAAAGATCCTCATTCCAGTGATCGGATACATTTTGTTATCCGTATCCGCCGGTGCGCTTGTATGGCTTATCTATATCGGACGCGGCATATATATTGAAATGAGATTGCTTGCCATCACCACAATCCTGGCAAATGGGTTGTTCATCGCAACAGGAAGTCTGCCCTTATGTGTATTTCCAATCATTATGCTGATTTCTGTGTTTACCACATCCCCTTACATGTTTTTTATTCAAGCTAAAAATTATTATCTTTTTTCTTTTTCTGATGTCTTCCTTGTCTGCAACGTCATCATTACGCTCGGCCTGATTATTGAACAGATGATACGGCTTTATTATCATCCCCAACAAAGATACCGTAAATCACATACAAACTATTCTTATCTTGAACAATACCGTTCTCAGATGTACCGAAAATGATAAGGAGAAAAGACAGATGTTTAACAATGTTGGTTATAAACGTTAACTTTGCTTTTATTGTATGTTAAGGCAAATTATTAGTTGCTATTAATTGGGAGTAATATTTTCTAAAGTGCTTTAAAAGCTGATGATCCGTCATATATATTCCATCTTGAAAAGTTCAAAATATTGGCCTATAATTTCACGTACGATGTATGTGAAAAACAATTCATTATTTCTTGCATTATTTTGGCCTATTATTTCGAGCCGGAGAGTGGATTATATGAGTAATTCTCTTAATAGAAATGTGATCGTTGAAATTCCTTCTGAAGCACATGTAGTGCCATCAACACAGCGTGTTTGGGTACAAAAAGGAACCACAATCGATAAAAAGGGACATTCAAGAC
>JAGAHV010000021.1:0-2756 GCA_017626895.1 Clostridia bacterium
AAACGTTTAACGGACTGTTTCTTTGGAAAAATTATACATGAAGAATCGGATATCCGCAATGAGCGGGAACGCATTTTTTCTTCTGCCTGCATTTGGATGAGATCGGGAATCCACTGGATGTTTGGAAAACGACGGCAACAAAAGTCCGAGCCCACCGGGATTGTCCGGCGGGCTCTGGCTTATTCGGTATGATCTCTGCCCCGGATCGCATCCAGATTGGCCTTCTTTTCAAAAAATGCCTTCTTCAGCTGTGCGTATTCCGCGTCGGTACATATCTGCCGACACCAGGGTTCAAAGGACATCGTCACCGAGAAACACTCGGTCATCTTCTCACAGGGATACAGACTGCAGGACGCGCAGGTTTGAATCCCTTTATCCGTGCAGCATTTCACCACCTGGTAGCGGCACCAGTTTTCCGGCTTGCAGCCGGTGCAGGAAATCTCTCCGGCAGAGACGATGCGGTTCCGGTAGCCTATTTTCATCCAGAGTTCCGCGGTATGCCGGAGCTCCTCTTCGGTTTTCTCAAAAGGAGGTGCGGTATATCGGGGACAGGCGGAACAGTCGTTTCCGCAGGCAGCGATGATTTGGTCATTCATGGATGTATCCTCCATTTCCGGGCGTTTCCGGAAAGCCATTCAGCCAGGCACGTTCATCAAAGGGCCTTTTCGGAGGTTCCTTCGGTTCTTCTTCCGCAATACCTACCGGGAGAATACAGACCAGTTCATATTCGCCGGGCACATGAAGAAGGCGGGCAATTTTATCGCCGATCCTGTCCGTATCGGTGATGTGCCCCTCGTACCAGCAGCTCTGATAGCCCAGTGCGACAATGGCCAGCAGCATGTTTTCAATGGCTGCCGCATAATCCTGCACGGCAAAGCAGCGGTCCCGATAAGCGGTTATCCGGCGGGTCAGGACGCAGATCATGGCCGGAGCGGATTCGGCCACCGGCGGATCAATTACCGCCCGGATGTGTTCAAGCAGCGCCGGATCATCTACGGCGATCAGGCTGGCGGTTTGCTTATTGCAGCCTGATGGGGCCGCCAGTCCCGCCTCAAGGATGGCACGAAGATGTTCCCGGGGAACTTTATCCGGCCTGTACCTGCCGCGATAGCTGCGGCGGGACAGAATGAGATCCAGTACGTTTTGTGTTCTGTCTGGAATCCGGTGCTTTTCCAGCCGGTAAAGGTGTTCCCCGTCCGGACTGTTCACGCCGTTTTTGAAGGTATATCCCATTTTCTGATAAAACGGCAGGCCGGTGACAGAGGCCGGAATCTCGATGCGTCTGGCCCGCCGGGCGAATTCATCCTGTTCCAGTGTCAGAACAATCGCTCTCCCGATCCCATTCCCCTGCTGTGCCGGATGCACGAAGATGGTAAACAGACTGCTCTCATTTTCACTTCCCCAGTACGGGCCGATGGCACCGCAGCCGATGATCTGACCATCTTCCTCTGCCACATAAAAATGCGTCCACTCTGCCCGCTTAAGAACATGCTCCGGGGTTTGCTCTGCTGCAAATGATTCGATCTGTTCCGCCGGATAGTCCTGTTTATTCGAGATTCGCATGGTGGTTTGAATCAAATTGGATACCGCCTGTGCATCCTCTGGCTGAAATCTTCTGATCGTCATGCTTCTTTCCCTTTTGCTGAATCCTTTCTCCGCAGGTTATACCCGCTGATCCTTCTGCGGCTTATCGTTCAGGTCCTCTGTCCACCCTTTAAATGCCCGGCAGGTCAGGTCACAATCAGGTCCGATCGGGATAATCCCAGAAATGGCCGGTGTGAAAATTCTCGTTCCCCAGCGGGGTTGCCGTCAGCCGAAAGATCACACACCCGTCCGGGCAAACCAACGTTTTGGTGTACTTTCCGTCACCGCCCACATTTTGAAGATCGCCGCCGCTGCGCACTGCTTCCATGAGCGGAAACAGCATCATCATGGCCTTGGAACAGATCCCGTACCCTTCCTGATTGACGGGACAGCCATAGGTACAGGTATACCGGTCACCGATTTCCTCCCCGTTGCGGCAATACCGCTCCGTGTGATCGCCATGCAGGAAACCGGTTACCTCAACCGTGAATTCATATTCTTCATCATACCACTTTTTCACGTTGCTCACCTCATGAGGACATGAAATGCCCTATCCCAGATATATGACGTAGATCTGACAGGGGTTCTCCTCGCTCCATAACTCCGGGATGACCTCAAACTCCCTGAAGCCGCAGGAACGATAAAATAGGTTGGTGATATCATAATCCCTGTAGACACCCATCTTCACCGTCTTGACCTGCATGAAAGAATACCCTTCTTCCTGCGCAATGACTTTGGCCGCTTCAAACAGACGTCGGCCGATCCCGCTGCGGTGATATTCCGGAAGCACCCCCATCACTCCAGTTCCACCGTGTCCTGTCCCGTTTCTTTCAGGGTGAGAAAGCCCACATAGTCACTGCCTTCTCTGGCCGCGACAAAGATCTGGCCGGCACTTTCGGCAATATACGTTTCCCGGCTTTCATCGACCTCAAACCAGTCACGCAGTGCCTCAAGAACCTTTCTGGAGATGGCGACCTTTGTGTCCGCGTTTTCAATGCGTTCAATCATGTACAGTTTCCTCTCAAGTTCAGATGATGGTCGTGATCCGGATGTTCATTCGTCTTCCGGCTGCGGCTTTCCTGTGAGCAGCGTCATGAATTCCCGCATCTTGTTTTCGAAGAACTCTGCCGGTAACAGGGCGATGCCGATCTCGTCGCTGGCTACGATCAGGC
>JAGAHV010000193.1:0-13286 GCA_017626895.1 Clostridia bacterium
AGCCAAGGTCGTGGTCTATACCCGGGCCGACGGGAAACGTCGCCCTGTCAGGTGTGCGTGTCTGAAAAAGAGGGGTCGACAGATAAGGCTGCGGTCATTGCCCGGGCTGACGCGTTGCACCGAACTGTCAGGTGTGAATATCTGAAAAGGAACGGAGTCGAAAGATCCAACTGCGGTTTTCAGTTAGAATGAGGGGGGAATACCGGAGATGATCAGGAAAATACTTCTTGTGCTGCTCGTCGTCTTGCTTATTCTGGGCGGGAGTCTGGTGATTCTCAGGCAGAACCAAATTAACCGGGCGGAGACGGAGAAACAGAATGCGCTGCAGCAGCAAATGATTCCACTCCTGCAGGAAAAGCGAAAACTGCAGGACAAGAATGCACAGCTGCAGCGTCAGCTTGACGGAAAGATGCAGGAAACGGCGACGGTGCAGTTCCTCTTTACGGATCTGAACGAGCAATTGTATCTGGAAGTATTCCCCATGATGCTGCAGTACGGGTTTAAGGGAATCATGGCTCTATCCGAAACCGAGGTGCCGGGCGGAGCGGGGAAAATCTCGATCCGCCAGTTTGAGGAAATGGTACGGGATGGCTGGGGGTACTGTCTTAAATGGGATGGAACCACCAAAGTCTGGGATGCGTTTACCGGTGTGCAGTGGAAAATGCCGGAAAGCGAACTTGAAATGCCGGACACGGTCTATCTTGCACCTGGCCAATATACAAAGGAGCTGGATATGCCCCTGATGATGCAGGGGGTACGCATGGTGATTCATCATGGGGAGGAGAATTTGCCCATCGACCTGACGGGAGAGGAGAACAGCCTGTGGCGGCTGGGAAGTCAGGTATGGGATCCGGAGACGGCCAGATCTGACCTGCAGGCATGCGTTCAGAAACGCGGCAACCTGGTGTTTGATGTTTCTTTTGGCCCGGACTACAGTTCCTATGGAGCGTATGGTTTTCAGGATATTCTTTACGCGGTGGTCAGCTACCAGAAAAACAAGATTATTGAGGTAACGGATTTCCCGACACTGAAGGAACTGTTTACCAATGATGCGGAAAACTATCGCTGGGTAAGGACGGATGCGATAAAAGCGGAAATGGCGGACAATCAGAAAAAGATGGATGAGCTGGACCGGCAGCTCCGGCAGATTTCAAACGGTGGTGAGCCGGTGCCAGTCAGGGAGGATTCGCAGAAGCTTGAAAATGATCTGGTCTCTCTTCGCAATGAAATGGATCGTTTTGACCGGGAGCACCCTTATCAGGAGATTGGAACGGCAACGGCGGAACTGCTTTTTCCGAAACTCACCCAGGGACTCTATCGGGAAATCTTTCCGCAGATGAACAGGGCCGGTATCCGGGGCATTCTGACTGTGTCCATGGCAGACCTGCCCGGCACGGGGGATAATCTTACCTGGAGTCAGGTAAAAGACATGGTCAGCAATGGCTGGGAACTTTGTCTGGGTTTTGAGGGCGGTGACCTGGCTGCTGTCATTGAACAGGCAAGAAAGGTCTTTGCGGAGCAGAACCTTGATACGCCGACAGCACTCTATGTTTCCCCCGGAAATCTGACGGAGACAGTGCAGGGCACGGCCATTGTGTATGGCATGAGGGTCATTGTTCATCATGGGGAACTGGATCTGCCCATTATCGCCTATCCGGACAACGCGGATTTCTGGCGGGCGGGCTGTGTGCACTGGAAGCCGGAAAGCCAGGGGAATCTGCGCACCAGCCTGATCGAAACAGGAAAGAACGTGGTCATTGTGGTGGATGTGCTGGATCAGGCACAGCCCTTTGTTTCCAGCGGACTCAGTACCCTGCTTGAGGAAACAGAGGATGCGGTCAAAATGGGGCGGCTTACCTTTACCGGTTTCAAGGAGGCACTGAAAATGCAGATGGAAGCCAAAGATGCCAGAAGCAGCGCAAACCGGGAGCGTGAGGAGGGCCTGGCGGATTACCAGGCAAGGATAGATGCCCTGCGGGAACGGATGAAAACGACTGAACAATGAGCAATGTCGATTTGCTGTGAATCCCAGGATGCCCATTGGTCGGCAGTTTCCTGAAATGGAATACGTTTATGTATGCAAGGCCTCGGCCCTGCCACTTTATAGGCAGGGCCGAGGCAAGCTGTTCTTTGAATAGACCAGACGACGGTTCATAACGTGGAGGATCAACACACAGCGGCGATTTGTCAACGAAGGAAAATCGAAAAAAGAACCGGTGTCCATAACCAGGCACAGCAAATGAAGGCGCGGAAAACGCGAAAAACCGACAAAAGGGCAGAATTTATCCGAGATCAGTTTTTGATTTCGCAAAAACACTGAATTTCCGATGCTTTACCGCAGAAAATCGTTATTGTGGAAGGTGCTGAAATTGACAAGGCACAGGACTTGTGGTATTCTTTGCCGTGCCAAATTGGAAGATGTGGAAACACTTTGCAGTCTATTGCAGAAGATCTGTTTTTTCGGATATGTGACATATGAATGACTGGCTGAAATGGGAAAGTCGAGTCGGGACATGTTTTTGAACCATGAATCTCATGAAACGGATTAATCTGAAAAAAAGTTGATCATTTTTTTAGAATTGTGTCTGAAAAGTGAAAAAACGGGTTTTTCGATGAAGCCCCAAAAATAAGCATATAGTATAATATAAAACGGACTTAAAAATTTAGGTCGGAATTACCGTGTATTTGAACGTTCAAAGGCCTGTTTTCAGTTAGAAGGTCATTAGAGACCGAAGGTTCAGAGATTGAGGCCTGCCGTCAAATGGACGGCGGGCTTTCGTTGTCTTTTTTTGACCGGGAATGAGGAAAATTTGAATCCGGAGCATGGTGAAACAGTATCCGTTCTGGATTAGGAAGAGAAGAATTGTTCCGGTACGCCTGCATCGGTTTGTTAGACAGGTGCATCACAAAAAGCCGCGTAAATGACCAGAGGATGGTACAGATAGAACAAATGCCGGAACGCAGTCCGACAGACGGAGGAAAGAACACAATGACGTATAAGCTGAATCCGATCATTGAAAAATGCACATCACCCGTGAAAATTATTTTTAATGGGACCACAGGAAACAGTGAAGCCAGCCTGCGGAAAACCGCAGAGGTCCAGACATGGGAATTTGAAAATGGAGCGGCTGCCTGCAAAACGGTTTTTGAGATGAAACTCAATGTGCTGAAATTCTACGTCGAAAAGGAGAAAGCAGTCTTTGAGATGTATGAGTTTTTGGAGCCGGCAGCACGATAATGTTCATTGCTGAAATGAACAACGGTGGATAGTTCAGACGTTTTTTGAGAACAATGAGCGGATTTGTTGTTGCCTGTGGAAATAAACCGGCTAAAGAGGATGATGTTCGGAAATTTATATCTGACCAGGCATGCTTTTGACCGGATGGATTAGGAAAAGAGTGCTGACCGATAGCGGCCCTGCCGCGGTGACAGATTGCTAAATCCGGACCATAGACAAAGCGACTCAGACAGATGACAAGAATAAAGGCTGAATGACCCTGTCGCACATCTACAGGGTCATTCAGGCTTACAGATAAAGTGCCTCAGGCAAATGACAGGAATGAAGCCTGCAAGCGGCCCTGTCATGACGCGACAGTCAGTCAAATCCAGGCCTCATCAATGCTGCTCCGGCAAGACAACCTGAGAGGCCTGCAAAGGAGCTTTCATGAGAAAAGCAGAATTCAAGTACGTGTTCAGAGGAATATGTGCAGTCATCATGACGGCAATCAACACATTCATGTTTCTCTACGTATGGATCGGCTTCGTAAATGACAACAACACGACAGGACGTCTTTTGGGAACAGGAAACATCACGGTTGTCACGGTCATTTATATCATGCTTTTTGTGCTGATCGGGCATGGACTCAGGGCATTCAAAATTGGTGTTGAGCGAAAGACCAACCTGCTGGGGTCCATTGTGCTGACCATTGTGACGACCAACGTGATGGAAACGATGATTTCCGTTGGTATCCTGGGCATGCCACGGTGGGTAAGTGCGATGGTATGGCGCTATGCGCTTTTGTCTGTCGCGCAGACGGTGATCATTTGCGTTCTTGCTCTTTTGATGGTGGATCTTTACCGGAAGCTGTTTCACCCGCTGCGGGTTCTTGAAATCTACCGGGTTGATTCGGATGTGCTGCAGAAGAAGATCGATTTCCTGAATTACAAGTATCACATTGAGGGAAGAACGTATTATCAGGAACCAAATCTACGGGAAAAGATCCGGGCGTATGATGCCGTCCTGATCAATGATATTCCGTCCCACGAGAAAAACCAGATTCTGAAACTCTGTCTGGATATGAACAAACGGGCCTATCTGGTGCCGAAGATCTCGGATGTCATCGTCCGGTCCTCGGAACAGCTGAACCTGATTGATACCCCTCTTTTCCTCTGCCGGAATATCGGCATCGGGGTGATCCAGGGGTCAATCAAGCGCTTTTTTGATATTCTGCTGAGTCTCATCGCGCTGGTGATTACCAGCCCGATTCTGTTGATTACCGCCATCGCCATCAAACGGGAGGACGGCGGACCGGTCTTTTTCCGTCAGGAACGCGTCACCAAGGATGGAAAGCGGTTTATGATCCTCAAATTCCGGTCCATGATCGTGGATGCGGAAAAAGACGGAAGACCGCATCCGGCGGGGGAAAAGGACGACCGAATCACAAAGGTAGGACGAATCATCCGGTCAATCCGGGTGGATGAACTGCCTCAGCTGTTCAACATCCTGAAAGGGGATATGAGCATTGTCGGTCCGCGGCCGGAGCGGGTCGAGCATGTGGAAAAGTACACAGAGGAAATTCCGGAGTTTTCCCTTCGCTCAAAGGTGAAAGGCGGCCTGACGGGCTATGCGCAGGTCTATGGAAAGTACAATACCTCTGCGTTGGACAAGCTGAAGCTGGACCTGATCTATATTACCAGTTACAGCCTGCTGCTTGATATTCAGATTCTCTTTGAAACGGTTAAAATCCTTTTCCAGAAGGAGAGTACGGAAGGATTTGATGAGAAACAGATCAAAAAGATGCATGATGCCGAAACACATGCGGAACAACGCGAAAACCGATAAGGCATCCCGGAATGTTCCTGTGGAAAGGGAAAGGGGATGCAGGGGGCAAAGATGACACGTTTATTTGATATTCTGTTCAGTCTTGCGGCAATACTGGTCCTGCTGCCTTTTATGATCCCGATTATGATCGGGCTGAAACTGACGGGGGAGCACGACATCTTTTACGGACAGGTTCGAATCGGGAAAGGCAACAGGCCGTTTAAACTCCTTAAATTTGCTACCATGCTGAGGAACAGTCCGAACCTGCCCGGAGGGCTGTTCACGGAGAAGAATGATCCCAGAATGCTGCCCATGGGCAAGTTTCTGAGAAAAACGAAGATCAATGAGCTGCCGCAGCTGCTCAATATCCTCATCGGCCAGATGAGCGTGATCGGCTACCGGCCGATTGTCCCCTCACAGTTTGAATTGTATTCGGATGATGTGAAGCGGAAGCTGGCGGATCTTGCTCCGGGTCTCTCCGGAATCGGATCCATCGTCTTTCGCAACGAAGAGGAAATTCTGCAGAAAGTGGAGGACAAAAAGCAGTTCCATGACGCGGTCATCATGCCGTACAAGGGAGCGCTTGAGTGCTGGTATGTGGATCACCGGTCCCTTGGCCTCTATTTTAAACTGATCCTGATGACGGTCGAAGCGGTCATCCATCCGGATTCAAAGCTCTGGCAGAAAGCCTTTTCGGATCTGCCGCCGGTTCCGGATGAACTGAAGGCTTATCTGTAAGGCCACCCGTATATGCCAGAGAAAATCGAAAGGACAGAAACTATGGATCATATTTTGCCGCTGATTGGAAGAACCGCACCGCTGTTTGTGGAGGATATGAAGGTATGGGGTGATAAGCTCACCGAAATCATTCATTCCTCACGTTTTCTGGTGATTGGCGGGGCCGGCACCATCGGCTCTGCCATCTGCAGAGAGCTCTTTTTGCGGGATCCCCGGGTTTTGCATGTGGTGGATATCAGTGAAAACAATCTGGTGGAGGTGGTCCGCGACATACGGTCCTCAACCGGGTATGGAACCGGTGAATTTGCCACCTTTGCACTTGACTGCGGCTCACCCATTTTTGACAGCTTTATCCATGCCCAGCGGGAACGGATCGGCGGATATGATTACATCTTTAATACCTCTGCCCTCAAGCACGTCCGCTCGGAAAAGGATCCGTATACCCTGATGCGGATGATTGACACCAATATTTTCAATACGGACAAGACCATGAGCCAGGCGGCGGAGATGGGTGCACAGAAATACTTCTGTGTTTCCACGGACAAAGCGGCCAATCCCGTCAACATGATGGGGGCGTCCAAACGGATCATGGAAATGTACCTGAACCGGCGCAGCCAGAGCATTCCGGTATCCACCGCCAGGTTCGCCAATGTGGCTTTTTCAGACGGGAGCCTGCTCTACGGATTTAACCGGCGGCTTGAAAAGAACCAACCGTTGTCCGCGCCCAATGATGTGCGGAGATACTTTGTGACGCCCAAAGAGGCGGGCATTTTGTGTGTCCTTTCCTGTCTGACTGGCGAAAACCGGGATATCTATTTTCCCAAGCTGAATGAGGAACTGAACATGGTCACCTTTAGCAGCATTGCGGAAAAGTATCTGGAAAATCTTGGATATGAGCCGGTCCAGTGCAGCACGGAGGATGAGGCAAGGGCGCGCGTGGCTGAACTGAAAGCCCGGAAACAGTATCCCGTGTATTTCTTTAAGTCGGATACCACCGGCGAGAAGGACTTTGAGGAATTCTATACCAGCAATGAAACGCTGGACATGGGCAAATTTGAGAGTATCGGGATTATCAAGAACGATCTTGACCGGAATTTTGACAAGCTTGAATGGTTCACCAGCCGGATTCAGGCCATTCGGGACCGTGGAATCTGGACCAGAACCGAACTGATTGACCTGTTCAATGAGATGATTCCCGAGTTCAACCACAAGGAAACCGGCAAATTCCTCGACGGACGGATGTAACTACCCCTGCGATGGAAGGAAAAAAAGGATTTTGGAAAAGAAGACCAACGGATTCCGGATCGGAATGATCTGCGGAATCCTTTTTGTTTTTGCGGCAGTTGTTCTGTTTACGCTGTGGGATCGGAAAGCCCGCTCAACATGGGAACTGACACAGCATTCGGATGATTCCGGAAGTCAGGCCATTTGTTATTCGCTGTACAATAAGCGGCAAAAAGCCCTGATCATGATTGACGGCGGACTGGTAGAGAATGCGGATCATGTTCGCCGAATTATTGAGGAGCGGGGCGGACATGTCACGGCATGGATACTGACTCATTATCACCATGACCACTGCGGCGCCTTTAACGTGCTGTGGCCGGAGTATCGGGACAGGATTGACACGGTTTACTGTACGCCCCTTGAATGGGATGATGTGAAAGATGTGTTTCAGGACTGGGACTCTCCGGAAACAATGGCTACCTTTCTGGAACAGACGAAAGAGGCTGAAAATGTGAAGCGGCTTTACCGGGGGGATGAACTGGAAATCTGCGGGCTGAAGATGAAGGTGTACAGCGCCTTTGATGAGGAGATTCCGCCCCTGGGGGACATTCCGAACAACTGTTCGCTGATGTTCAAGATCAGCTCAAAACACAAGTCCGCCCTTTTCCTGGGTGATACGCACAACAAGGCATATGGGATGACGCTGCTGGAGCGTTTCGGTGCAGAGGAACTGCATGCGGATTATGTGCAGGCCGCGCATCATGGAAACAACACGCAGTCCTTTGAATTCTATGAGGCAGTGAATCCCTCAGTTCTTTTCCTGGACGGGCCGGAATGGCTGATGACCGGCAAGAACTACAATGCGAAAGAGACACTGGCCTGGTGCCAGGAGCACGGCATCCGGACGTACGATTACCGGCAGGCCCCCACGACACTTCTGCTTGACTGAGTACCTGCCGTTTATTCGTTCTGATGACGGCCTATACAGTTGCCGGGGAACCCGGAAGCGTATATGAACGTTGTTGAAAAGGACCGGAGGGAAAAACGAGTGTCTTTGGTTCTGGAGACAGGAAACGGGGACTGGATTGATCAGGCGATGGAGATAGAAAATGCAGGACTTGATTAAATACTTTACCGATGTAAATAACATCTACTGGGGAAAGTCTTTTTTCCAGTTTGCTTTTTATCTGTCCCTGGTCCTCATATTCCTTTTCGCCAAGAACAAAGAAGCGAAAATTTCATTTTTCTATTATCCGTTGTTCTTTTTTATTGGAATCTTTAATCCGTTGGCCTATCGGCTGGGAAAAATTCTGTTTTCTGGCGCCTGGCAGTACTATACGCGGTTATATTCACTGGCACCGATTCTGTACTGTATTGCCTTTGGGGCGGTACTGCTGCTGGATAAATTTCCGAAGCCGGTAAAGCTGATTGGCGTAGGGGCCTTATGTGGGTTCATCGCGTTCCAGGGACAGTATGTGTACCGGGAACCGTGGATGCAGCCGGCGCAGAATCTGGCAAAGGTTCCAACGGCGGTCATTCGCATCAGCCAGTTCATGCATGAGTTCGATAAAGGGGACGTTATAAAGATTGTCTTTCCGGAGAGCCTTTCCGCTTATGCACGGCAGTATGATGCGACATTTGTCACCCCCTACGGGCGAATCTGGGGGAATTCGTCGTTCAGCAGAAAACTTGAGACGGCGGATGTGGATGCCGTTCTGGTGGATGCCGGAAACGCGGACTGTGACTATGTCGTCGTCCGGGACTGGGACATGATCCGGGAGGCCTGGGACAAGAAGGGGTATGACCGGATCTATAACACCAATGGCTATGACGTGTATGATATTCGGAAAAATGCCCGGACCGTTCGAACCCTGAACGAGAAAAGGCAGATTGCCGCCCAGCGCAGTGTGGATGAAGAGGGAAATACCGTTCTGAATTCCGCCGGGTGGGCTGTGATCGAATACGAATATGATAATGAGGGACGAAAGATCCAGGAAGTTTACTTGGATGCAGAAGGAGTCCCCTTTACCTATCCAGCCGGGTATGCCGGAAGAGCCTGGACCTATAACATCGACGGGAGGACCCGGTCGGAGACCTACCTGGATACAGAACTGAAACCTATTTGCCTCGGCTATGCAACCGCTCTCAGTGAATATGAAAACAAACGGCTGTCTGCGCAGACCTACCTGGATGAAAACGGGGAGCCGATGACAAGAACGGATACGTTCTATGCCACGCGGCGCCTGCTGTACAATTCAGATGGCATTCGTATCGGGGAACGGTTTGAGGACCTCAATGGAAAGCTGGTCATTTCATCCTCCGGTTACGCCGGATATGATGATATTCTGGATGAAAAGAACCGACTGAAGCGAAGAACCTATCTGAACAGCGCAGGAAAACCCATGCTGCTGGGTTCCGGTTATGCGATGTTGGAACACAGCTATGACAGCGCCGGAAATCTGATTTCCGAGGCCTGTCTGGATGTGAATGGCGAAAGAACGACCAATACATCCGGCTATGCGGAAGTTGTCAGGGACTACAACGAATTCCGGCAGATGGTCTATGAGCGGTATCTGGATGTATCCGGGCAGCCGGTGCTGATGCCGGATGGCTATTACGGGCTCCGGCGGGAATACAATGAGACCGGACTGGTTGCCAGAGAGTGGTACGTTGATAAAGAGGGAAAAGAGGTACTCCGGCGGCAGGGATACAGCCGGATTGCCCGAACCTATGATGCCAGTAAACGACTGGTCCGGGAGAGCTACTACGCCTTTGATACCCCCTTTACGCTGGGCGACGGATATCAGTCGTATTCCCTGGAGTATGACAAAAATGGGAACCGCATCGCAGATCATTATTTAGATAAAGAGGGCAAATCCTGTGTTCGTACGGCAGGATATGCCACGATCCGCAGAGAATATAATGAAAAGAAGCAGCAGATCGCAGAGGAATATCTGGATGCCGAAGGAAATCCCATCCGCCTGTCCTCAGGATATTCAAAATGGACCAGAGAATATGACCTCATGGGGAATATGGTGAAGGAGTCCTATTATCATGATGGACAACTGCAGGTCTGTACCAACGGTTATGATACGTATATCCGGAACTATAATGAGCGGAAGCTGATCGTGGAGGAAGCGTATCTGAGAGAGGGAAAACCGGTCCGTCGTCCGGATACCATGTATGCCGGGTATACGCGGGAATATGATGACAGGAACAATGTGATCCGGGAATCGTATTTCGATACCAATCATGAGCCGGTTCTCCGAAACGGCGGATATGCGGCTGTCCGGAGAGAATACAATGTGCTGCGCCAGGTGATCCGGGAGGAATACCTGGACAAAGACGGTGCGCCGGTCATGCTGGCCGCAGGCTATGCGGGTCTGACAAGAAAACCGGATCATTATGGAAACATCCTTGAAGAGGTGTATCTTGGAACGGACGGGAAACCGGTCATCCGGAATACCGGATATGCCAGAATTGTTCGTACCTATAACGCCAAAAGACAGGTCGTTGATGAACGGTATGAGGATACGGAAGGAAATCCTGTCAGCAGTACCAGCGGGTACTTTGGCATTATGAGGGAATATAATGATGCGTACCGCCAGATCCGGGAAACGTATCTGGATGCAGAGCAGAAGCCGCTGATGCTGGGCTCCGGGTATGCGGCCTTTGAACGGGAATATGACCGGAAAGGCTGTGTTACAAAGGAGACTTATCTGGATGATCAGTTCAGGCCAGTAGTCAAAACCTCGGGGATCCAGGTCAGCCAGATCACGTATCAGTACAACATGCGTTCGCAGAACATCCGTGAGCGGTACGATGTCCCCGTAGGCGAGGGGTATGTCGAGGTGTATCGGGAGTACACACCCGCCGGTGATCTGACAAAAGAATTCCGACGGGCGCTGGACGGGGAAATGGTACCAAGAGGTGCCGGTTATGCGATTTTACGAAGAGACTATGATGCCCGCCGCCGGCTCATCCGGGAGGAATACCGGATGGAGGACGGGCAGCTGAAAACCGAGGAATATGCCGTCCTTACCCGTACGTATGACAACTGGAACAACGTGGTCGAGGAGCGGTATCTGGATGCGGATGAAAGCCCGAGCAATTGCGGAGCTGGATACGCTTCGTTTAAACGGAAATGGGATGAACACCGCTGGCTCCTTGAGGAAAGTTATTATAATCTTGAGGGGCAGAAGATCCGTTCCAATGCAGGATTTGCTCTGCTTCGCAGAGAATACGATGAGGTGGGAAATATCCTCTCGGAGACTACCCATGACGAAAACGGGAATCTGATAAACAGAAACGAGGGTTACGCCAGAATCGAACGGACATGGGATGAGCGACGGCAGATGCTCTCCGAACGCTTCTATGATGCAGAGGGAAACCCTGCAGGGATCTCAAGGATCCGGGAATATGACGGTTATACCCTGGTCAAGGAAACCAAGTATGATGCGGAAGGCAATGAGGTGGAATAAACGATGATATGGACGATCCTGATTCTGATCACGCCTTATTGCCTGGGCCTGCCATGGAGAAAGATCGGCGGGGCGAAGGGACGGGGAGCTTCCTTTTTCTTCGTCTATGTGACGGGATATGTGATTCGTCTGGCCCTGTTTCACCTGATCTGTTTTCCGATGGTGCTTCTAAGATGCCGGTTTTCAATGGTCTGTCATCTCTTTACGCCGTCTCTTTTGCTGTTTTCCATACTCTGTGCGTTTCTTGGAAGAAAGAACATCTGCCTTGAACGCGTGAATCCCTGGAAATGGCTGAAATCCCATACGGTGCCAGAGCTCATCTACCTGGCCGGTTTCCTGTCGATTTTCGCTTTCCAGATTGTTCAGATCATCCGCATGGACATTACCTACATGGGGTATGATAATGCAACCTATACCACGTACGGAAGTAATGCGCTGACGACAGATCTGCTGTTTCAGACTGAGGTCATGACGGGAACGTTTGCACCGTTATCCGGACGTCAGGCGTTCATGACTGCGCTGATTTACAATGCATGGATTACCAGAATGACGGGTATTCCCATTTCGATGGTGATGCGGACGGTCCAGGCAGTGTATGTGTTTATTCTCGCCTTTATGGTCTATGCTTATATGGCGGAGGACCTGTTTTCATCCCGGGATAACCGATATGTATTTCTGCTGATCCTTTCTTTTTTATATCTTTTTGGTTACTACTCACATTATTCCGCCACATTCAGGCTTTTGGGACCCAGTGCTGAGGGCAAAGCCATAGCGACAACCGTATTAACTCCTCTTCTTCTGATTCTTATGAAGAAGAAAATGACGGAACAATATGACTGGAAAGTCGGACTGCTCCTGATGCTTTTCTCTCATGCAGCCACAGGGCTTTCGCTGTGGGGGATGGGAATGGTGTTCGTCGTTGTGACTCTTTCTGTTCTCCTGTCCATGTTTCGGAGAAAAAGAAACTGGAGACACCTGTTGTATGTTGTCTGGATCGGTTTATTTCCGGCACTTTATCTGGCGTTGTATATGACTGTTCTGACCTGATGCAGTGCTGTGCTGATCCGAAAGGGTCTGCTACCGGAACAAAAAGCATAAAAGAGATGGAATAGCAATTCACGGGGAAATAGCGGATGAGAATCCTGAAAAGCAATCGTCAATGGATGGAGAATTTGACAGAAAAGGTCAGGACTGACATTTCGACTCTTCAAGATCAGCATATGACCACCGATGAGGCATCTTTGTCAAAGGAACAGACTGCGGCCCGTAAAGAAAAGGTTCTTGTCGTGAAGGGATTAATTTGTCAAAACAAGGCTAAGGTCGAGTCGTTCCGGAAACAGAATGACATTGGACATCAAGGTGTTTCCTTTACATGTTGCTTCAGTGTGAATGTCAAATGGGCTGTTAATCATATCTGCAAATACAAGGTGTCATGGTTATGAGACATCCATTCAATAAAGAGATGTCGGATTTTTGGAAAACGTGCGGCTTCAAATACCGATCTATTTGGAATCTTATGCATACGCTGCCGAGTTACGGAGTCATCCCTTTAGCATACGCGGAGGATTTGCAAGGAAACACGTTTTTATCTGCGTAAAGCGAAAACAAGTGCGACAGCAAGTTCGCAGAAGGGCTACCATTCGTATGGACAGAACTGCGATATTAAGCAGCTTTGATAGATATACGACCTATTCCTTTGATGGGAAAACGCTTACGGCTGATTCAGTCGTGGAACGATAAATAATCGTAATATACGAAAGAATGGTATATGGGGGATGAAAATATGAGCTATAGAATAAAAT
>JAGAHV010000194.1:0-4422 GCA_017626895.1 Clostridia bacterium
ATGGATCAGGATACCGCCCTGGATATGGCCATTACCAAACGAATCGTGGATGCCAAGGGCGGCAAAATTGAAGTCCGGACCGAGCAGGGAAAAGGAACGGAATTTGTGATCACCCTTCACTTCCCGATCGTGGAGGAACCGGACAGCGCGGAGGAAGACAGGAACGACATCCAGTACAATTTCAGGGGAAAACGGCTTCTCATTGTTGAGGACGGGGAAATCAACCGTGAAATTGCCAGTGAACTCCTGCGTCATGCCGGCTTTGACGTGGAAACGGCGGAAAACGGCCGGATCGGATTTGAAATGGTTGCCGGTTCCGTGCCCGGCTACTACAGCGCCGTCCTGATGGATATCCAGATGCCGGAAATGGACGGCTATGAGGCCACCGAGGCTATTCGAGCACTTTCAGATGAAAAGCTTCGCAATATTCCCATTATCGCCATGACCGCCAATGTCTTCCGCGAGGATATTCTTGCCGAACAGAAGGCCGGTATGCAGGACCATATTGACAAGCCGCTTGATGTGAACAAAATGCTGGCAACCATCGCCAGGGTTCTGGAGGAGTAAATGTATTCATTCCTGATCATGCTCTCCGATTACATAAAAAGCCGGAACATTCACTGGTTCATGGTCTTTTTCATCTTCATTATGATTAGGTGGGCAATCGTCTTTTTTACCTCGCTCCGTTACCGGCCCTATGAATGTGAGGACCGGGATTTTTTCACCACCGTCATCATCCCCGTTGTCGATGAACCTCTTGAAATGTTTGCGCGGGTGCTGGGCGAAATGGTCAAGCAACTGCCCAATGAAATCATCGTGGTGGTCAACGGTCCTGAAAATCCGCAGTTGCTGGGACTGGTGGAAAACCTGCGTGTCAGCTGGCAGAACAACCCGGAATACGCCGGGATTGAGGTAAAGCTGTACTATACCGATGTTCCCGGAAAACGAAATGCCATCCGCATCGGGGTTGAGCATTCAAACCCGGACAGTGAGATTACCGTTCTGGTGGACAGCGATGCTATCTGGGTAAAAGATACCCTGCGCAATCTGCTGAAACCGTTCGCCACGGATGAAAAAATCGGCGGCGTCACGACCCGGCAGAAGATCTATGAACCGGACCGCCGCTTTGTCACCATGGTCGCCAGCGTGCTGGAGGAAATCCGGGCAGAGGGCACCATGAAGGCGATGAGCGTGACAGGGAAGGTGGGGTGTCTGCCAGGCAGAACCATCGCTTTTCGAACCGCCATTTTGCGGGAGGCAATGCCTCAGTTTATGACGGAAACCTTTATGGGCTTTCATAAAGAGGTGTCCGATGACCGCAGCCTGACCAACATCACCCTGAAGATGGGGTATAAGACGGTCATGCAGGATACCTCCGTCGTGTATACGGATGCACCGCTGACGTGGAAGAAGTTTGCCCGGCAGCAGCTGCGCTGGGCGGAAGGATCGCAGTATAACAACATCCGGATGACTCCATGGATGCTTAAACACGCCAAACTGATGTGTTACATCTACTGGTGCGATATGCTTTTGCCGCTTCTGTGCTGTTCAGTGTGTATACCAACATGATCCTGTGCGGAATCTTCCGGGCGATGGGGTATCACCTGGATACCATGGTCTATACCGACCCGATCCGGACCATTATTGTTCTGATCTTCGTCGGGGCAACCGTCAGCCTCGGGACACGAAACATCAAGATCTTCTCCCATGTATCCCCGGATCATATTCTGTTTCTGCCGATCATGGTGGTTGTGCTCAGTGTCTTTATGGCACCGATCCGGATTATCGGACTGATGAAATGTGCAGACAGTCTCGGATGGGGAACACGAACCACGGAAGTCGCGGAGCCGGAAACGGAAACAAACAAGAATTAGGAAAGGACTCGCGTTGATGTCAATTAAAAAGTGGATTCCATGGATAATCCTTTTGATCCTGCTCATTGGGGTGCTTTCTATTGCAGCCTATGTCTACGTGAATCGGAAAACGTTTGATAATTATGAGGAAATAAAGAGCGGAAACAAAAATGTCGGGCTGTATGTAGAGGAACTGGGCGAATTTTACAGTCTTGAGGAACGCCCTCAGATTATCGAGTGGTTTGAATACTGGCTTGGGGAGGAATCTCAGGAAAAGCTAGCCGTATGCGGAATCAAGCATGATGCTTTTCCGCTGATTACCTGGATGCCGAATAATATCGAGTTTGAAGATATTGTCGCCGGAAAGTATGACAAATACGTTACCGATTACCTGAAACGAAAAGCGGAAACCTGCGAGGACATGGATGTCCTGATCCGTTTTGCGCACGAAATGGAGCTGCGTCCCAATTATCGTTTTAAGTGGTATTCCTGGCAGTCTGCAGGTCCTGAACTCTTTATTAAGGCCTGGCGGCACATGGTGGAACTTTCAAGGAAAGTCAGTTCCAATATCAAGTGGGTATGGTCCCCGAACCGCTGTGACCAGTACTCGCTTCCATACTATCCCGGCGATGAATGGGTCGATTACGTGGGCATTACCATGGACCTGGAGCTGACACATCATACCCGGTACAAAAAATTCCAGGACTTTTACGAGCTCGAGGGACAGAGAGAATCACTTCTCTCTCTGAAGAAAGAGGTCATCATCTGCGAAGCCGGTTACGCTGAGAGCGGTGATACTGATGAGAAAGCCGCCTATCTGGAAAGCATTTACGACGGACTTGAGTCAAATCCGGAATTAATCGCCGTTGTCTTCTTCAATGTGAATGTGGATGAAAACCGTCTTTACCGTTTCACACACAATGACAAATACCTTCAGGTTTTTTATGATGGAATCAGGAGGCTGAGAAAAAATGGGCTCTTACACCAATTCTCGTAAAAAAAGGCAAAAAATGACCCGCTATCAGATTGGAATGCGGCTGCTTGTCATCTCTTTCATGATCTTTCTGGCCGCATTCAGTTTCGGTATTGAAATCTGGTTCTGAGGACAGGAGAGGAAAAAGCATGCGTCTTTTACGTTCTAAGCCAGTCCCTGTTCTTTTCCTGTGTTTCCTGCTGATTTTCCTGTCAGGTGCTGCGGAAAACGGCAGTGTCACGATGGAGGAGGAACAGATGCCTCAGTTTCTCCGCTCCCTTCCGATTTCAGAGGATGATCCGGCCCGGCATCAGATGCTGGAGGATCAGATGATGTCCTATCAGCACGGACAGGTTTACAGCGATGTGAACCAGTCCGGCGCCGGAACAGAGGATTCCGGTCTTCTGATTGGTGGAAATGCCGCATCCGGTCACGACGGTCTTCAGGAAGACCAGGACAGAAATGACTTTAATGGGATTTTCCCATCGACCGACATCTATATCAACCCGAACCGCCTGACGTACCGCAACGGGATGATTGAATACACGTTCTATTCCAATCAGTTTCACTTCAACAGCACAACCCGGATTGACCCGGGCAGTATTTCCATTCAGGGCGTGAACACGGTCATTTCCTCCTACCGGCAGCTGATCCCGGATCCGCTTCATCCCGGCCATATTGACCCAGATAACGCCATCGACTGGCGGGGCGTGGTCTATACCGGCGGCATTTCCAAAACGGATTCGGATGATCAGGGAAACCCCAGGGAAACGGTGGTGCGCAACGAGGATGCCCATGGAAACAGCCGCCTGTTTTCTGTCCGGTACAAGGATGCGGTCACCGACCGGAACGGCAAGTTCTACGACCTTGTCCTGATGTTTACACAGATTACCTTCGTCGCAGACGCGGATGTTCAGGGCGATCTTCCGGTCATGGAGGAAAATGCCCTCCGGGTATCCCCGACGCTGTGGGACGGAACGTCCTATACCGTGAAGGGCATGGCGGATGATCCCGAAGGGGTGCGAATCGGTGCCCGGTATGAATTTAATTACAGCATTCAGGACCGGGACGGGCGGCAGCCATTTGGGTATCTCATGTTTTCCGTTGAGGATCTGGATAAAGCCAGCATGGCCTCCTCGGTTGCCTCCGGTGCCGACTGGGGATTGAATGAGAGAGGGAATGATTTCCGCTGGGCGGAAGGATTTGCCATCCTTGAGGGAGCACAGTCCTACGCCATCACGCCCTACTTCAATCACAAACTGAAAGACAGTCAGAACCTGGTGATTGACAACGGAGAGGGGGATACCCGGCCGATACGGGTTTCCCGTCTTCCCGGAACACAGGCGGATGGAACCTGCAACGGTCTCCTGTTTACCACCTCTGTCACCGCTGTTTCCGGTCAGGGAACCCGGGATGATTCCAATACCATGGATTCCGGCTTTGCCACGCTCATCAGCCCCGGCGGTTCCATGCTGGCCACCCTGTCCTCCGGACGAATGGAAAACGAGAAAATCGTTCTTTTCGATGTCCATGCCGCCTATCGGGTCCAAAAAGCCTGCAGCAACGGCGGAACCGTGGTTTCCATTGAGCAGGAAG
>JAGAHV010000195.1:0-7008 GCA_017626895.1 Clostridia bacterium
CGGTTTCCAGGCATTCACCGTTGAAATCGGTCTGGATGAGGCAGGGAAGATCACCAGCGTGGTCATTCCCAAGCATGATGAGACACCGGGATTCGGTGCAGACCTGATCGCCGACACCGCCGTCTTTGAGGCTCTGGTCGGCCAGGATATCGCCACGGCTCAGATCGATGTGAAGAGTGGTGCGACCCTGACCAGCAACGCCATCAACGAAGCCCTGGCAAAAGCTGCGGCGGAGAATGGCTTTGCTGCCGAAAAGACAGAGGAAGCCCCCAAGGCGGCAGCATCTGTCAGTGCCTCCTTCTCCTCCGGCTCTGCCAAGACCGAGGAAACAAAGACCGAAACTACCGACAAGGCCGGGAAGGTAACCAGCGTCGATGTAACCGGTTTCCAAGCTTTCACCGTTGAAATCGGTCTGGATGAGGCAGGGAAGATCACCAGCGTAGTGATTCCCAAGCATGATGAAACACCGGGATTCGGTGCGGACCTGATCGCTGACACGGCCGTCTTTGAGGCACTGGTTGGCAAGGATATCGCCACGGCTCAGATTGATGTCCGGAGCGGTGCAACCCTGACCAGCAACGCCATCAACGAAGCGCTTAAAAAGGCTGCGGCGGAGAATGGCTTTGTTGCTGCGGATGAGACCACTGCCACTGCAGATGAAGCCACTGCGACTGCATCTGAGGCACAGAATACCGTTCCTGCCGAGAAAACCGTCCATGAAGAGGTGACCGGTTTTCAGGCATTCACCGTCGATATTACGGTAGATGGTGAGGGGAAGATCCTTCGTGTAGAGATTCCCAAACATGAGGAAACACCTGGATTCGGCGCTGACCTGATTGAGGACAAAGCCGTCTTTGAGGCACTGATCGGACAGGAACTTGCAAATGCGCAGATTGATGTCAAAAGCGGCGCAACCCTGACCAGCAATGCCATTAACGATGCGCTGAAGCATGCTGCTGAGGAGGTTGGCAAATGAAGAAATACGTTAAAATCTTCATGAACGGCATTGTCGATGAAAACCCGACATTCCGTATGGTTTTGGGTATGTGTCCGACGCTTGCAATTACCACACTTGCAAGCAATGGCATCGGCATGGGACTCGCTGTTACATTTGTTCTGATATTCTCAAATCTGGTTATTTCCCTTCTTCGCAAAGCGATTCCGGATCAGATTCGTATTCCTGCGTTTATCGTGGTTATCGCTACTTTCGTTACCATTGTTCAGCTGATCATCAAGGCATTCCTTCCTGCTCTGGATGAATCTCTTGGCGTGTTTATTCCGCTGATCGTGGTTAACTGTATCATTTTCGGACGTGCAGAGGCATTTGCATTCAAGAATCCGCCGCTGGATGCCGCCATTGACGGCTTCGGCATGGGAATCGGTTTTACCATTGCGATCACGCTGATTTCCTCTGTCCGTGAGATTCTGGGTGTGGGTACCTGGTTCGGCGTTCAGGTGATGCCTGAGAGCTATCTGCCGATGAACATTCTGATCCGTCCTGCCGGCGGCTTCATCGTCCTCGGTCTGCTTCTGGCTCTGATGAATAAACTGCTGCCTAAGAAGGCGTAAGGAGGAAATGCGATGAATGCTGTTCTTACGATTCTGATCGGATCGATCTTCGTTAACAATTTCGCCATGTCGCGTTTCTATGGAATCTGTCCTTTCCTGGGCGT
This sequence comes from Clostridia bacterium, assembly GCA_017626895.1. Lineage (GTDB taxonomy): Bacteria > Bacillota > Clostridia > Christensenellales > Aristaeellaceae > Ventricola. The sequence goes on from JAGAHV010000195.1 coordinate 1,674, forward strand.
GTCGAAAAAGCTTGAAACGGCTTTCGGCATGGGCATGGCAGTTACCTTTGTTATGGCGCTTGCCTCTTTTGCATCCTATCTGGTCAATACGTACCTGCTGATTCCCTTTGATCTTGAGTATCTGCAGGTCATTGCCTTCATTCTCGTGATTGCCGTTCTGGTGGGTATTGTTGAGATGGCAATCAAGAAAATGTCGCCGTCCCTGTATCAGGCACTGGGTGTCTACCTCCCGCTGATTACCACCAACTGCGCCGTTCTGGGTGTCACGCAGCTGAACGTCACCGAGGGATACAACCTTGTGCTCTCCGTTCTGAACGGCGTCGCCTCTGCAGTCGGCTATACACTGGCAATCTGCCTGTTCGCAGGAATCCGTGAACGCCTTGAAGTCGGAAATCTGCCCAAGTGGATGGAAGGCTTCCCGGGTGCCATGATTGCCGCCGGCCTGATGGCTGTTGCCTTCAACGGCTTCAGCGGTCTGATCTGATGAAAGCGAGGAGGAGATGACGTGAGTATCACTGCAATTGGTATTGCCGCGCTTGTCATGAGTCTGCTGGGTCTGGCATTCGGTGCACTCCTTGGCGTAACGGATAAGATTTTCAAGGTAGAAACAGATCCGACCTTTGATGCACTCCGTGCCTGTCTTCCGGGTGCAAACTGCGGCGCGTGCGGATTCCCCGGCTGCGACGGTTATGCAACCGCTGTGGCCAAAGGCGAGGCAAAGGTTGGCGCCTGCGCTCCGGGCGGCATGGCGGTTGCCCAGAAAATGGGCGCCATCATGGGCGTCGAGGCCACGCTGGATGCCAAGTATGTCTCAACCGTGGCCTGCCAGGGCTATGGCGATCACTGCACTTACAAAGCCAGCTATGAGGGCATTCAGGACTGTATCGCCGCTCAGCTGGTAAACAACGGTTCCAAAACCTGCGCCTATTCCTGTCTCGGACTGGGAAGCTGCGTCAGTGTCTGTCCGTTTGACGCAATTCATATTGATCCTGAAAAGCACATCGCGGTGGTGGACAAGGATAAGTGTCAGAGCTGCAAGCGCTGCATCGACATCTGCCCGCAGCATGTACTGACCATGCAGCCCGAGAAGCATGTCGTTGCGCTGTACTGCCACAATCCCGAGAAGGGACAGGCCCTGCGCGCAAAGTGCGACAATGCCTGTATCGGCTGCTCTGCCTGCGCGAAGGCCTGTAACTTCGGTGCCATTGAGATGGTCGGCGATCTGCCGAAAATCGACTACAGCAAGTGCATTGGTTGTATGGCCTGTGCCGATGTCTGCCCGACCGGTGCCATGACGGCTGAGTTTGATCAGCGGAAAGAGGCCTATATCGATCCGGACAAGTGCATTGGCTGCACCATCTGCGCAAAGAACTGTAAGTTTGATGCCATTGAGGGCGAACTGAAGAAAACGCACCGCGTCCTCGGCGCCTGCACCGGCTGCGGCATCTGCGCGCAGAAGTGCCCGAAGAAAGCCATTACCATGAGGGAGCGTCGTGCCCCCAGAAATCGTCAGGATAAGGCGAAAAAGCCGGCAGCTGCCCCGGTCAAGCCCGCCCCGGCAGCCCCTGCGGCTGACAAAGCCTGATCGAGACATCACAAAGAAGGAAACCAGCCCGTCTGGCTTCCTTCTTTCATTTTGTCCCGGGCCGCGAAAACAGTTCCCATTGTGGAATTTGCGGTTATGGTGTACAATAGGCGCCGCAGGTTTTAAAAAGGCTAACAGTATGGAGCGGACCTGTCTATGGACAAACGGAAACCATTCTGGTCAGGGAGGCCCTGCCTGAAAAGCAGCCAGGCTTCTTTCTCTGAACGGATATCCCATCCGCGAGGCCGCCCGGATCTGAGCAGGCGGCAAAAGGCATTGAACGAAAAGAAAGAAAACAACATGATTTATCTGGATCACGCGGCCACCTCCCCGATGCCGCGGCGCGTTCTTGAGGCGCAGCAGGCACTTTCAGAGGAAGTATGGGGGAATCCGGGCGGCATCTATCAGGCAGGGCGCCGGGCCCGGCGGGCACTGGATGAGGCCCGGGAAAAGCTGGCCCGGATTCTGGGTGCACAGCCGGGGGAAATCTATTTCACATCCGGCGGGACCGAGTCCGATAACTGGGCCATTATGGGGACGGCACAGGCCTTTCCCCAGCGGCGTCATATCATTACAACACAGATTGAGCATCACGCGGTCCTCAATCCCTGCCGGTGGCTGGAGAGCCAGGGCTGGCAGGTGACATGGCTGAAACCGGACCGGGTTGGCATCGTTTCCCCGGAGCAGGTCCGGGAGGCGATCCGGCCCAGTACCTGCCTGATCAGCATCCAGATGGCAAACAATGAAATCGGGACGATTGAACCGATTGAGGCCATCGGCCAGGTGGCCCGGGAAAACGGCATTCCTCTGCATACGGACGCCGTTCAGGCGGTGGGGCAGATCCCGGTAAACCTCGCAGCATTGCCGGTGGACATGCTGTCCTTCTCGGGGCACAAGTTCGGCGCGCCCAAAGGCATCGGGGCACTGTACCTGCGATCCGGCACACGGATTGAGCCCTTTGAACGGGGCGGCGGGCAGGAAAAGGGGATGCGTTCCGGCACGGAAAATGCGGTGGGCGCCTCCCTGATGGCCCTGGCACTGGAGGAATACCGGAAAGGGGATTTTGAGGTCATGCGCCAAAGGCGTGACCGCTTTGTGATAATGCTCACGGAGGCGTTTCCGGATGTGACCCTCAACGGAAGCCTTTTGCACCGGCTCCCGGGGAACATGCACTTTTCCATTCCCGGCATTCATGCCGACAGCCTGCTGATGCAGCTGGATCTGGCGGGCGTTGCCGCCTCCGCCGGGAGCGCCTGTACAGCCGGAAGCCTTGAGCCCTCGCATGTCATCTCCGCCATTGACGGAGATACGGAGGCAGCAAGCCTTCGGCTGACCCTGGGCCTTGAAAACACGGAGGATGAACTCGCAGAGGTGTTTCAGTGCCTGAAACGGATTCTTGAAAAGCGGAAAGGATAACAGATGATCTACGGAAACACAGAAGGAATCCGGGATTCGGAACTGGCCAGACTGGAAAGTCTGTACGATTTTGAAGTTGAGCCGGACTGTTTTGCCCCCCGGGAACTGCTGGAGGTGATGGCTGAATTTACAGGCATGATCGGACGGGAGCTCTCGGTCTATATCGCGCGTTCCGGCGAGGTACTGGATGTGTCGGTAGGCAATCAGAACAGCGTCGGACTCCGAAACATCCGGCTGAGACGCAATGCCAACCGTCTGAGCAAGGTGCGCTGTATTCACACGCACCCAAACGGAGATGCGCATCTCTCTGAGGTGGACATCAGCTCCCTCAAAAGCATGTACTTTGACAGCATGGCGGCCGTCGGCGTTCAGGGGGGACAGATAACCGGTGTTCAGGCCTCTTTTCTGACCCTGACGGACAGCGGCGAACTGGGCGCGGTTCTTACCAAAGTCGTGCAGGCACATGCCATTCCTCAGCGGGCCTGGATGGAACGCATTGAGGAAACGGACCGGGGTTCGCTGCTTCCGTCCCGGAACGCCAGCACCCAGGATGAACGGGAACAGGCCGTCCTGGTAAGCATTGAGGATGAACAGTCCATTGAGGAACTAGCCGCGCTGGCCGAAACGGCCGGTGCGCTGGTGGTGGGCAAGGTCATTCAGAAAAAGTCCCGCCCGGATACAGCCACGTTCATCGGGCACGGCAAGGCGGATGAGCTTTCCCTGTTTGCGCAGGCAAAAGAAGCCGACCTGGTGATCTTTGATGATGAACTCAGCGGCGTTCAGCAGCGAAATCTTGAGCAGATTCTCGCCGGCACCCGGGTTCTGGACCGGACCGCCCTGATTCTGGATATCTTTGCCCAGCGGGCCCGGTCTCTTGAAGGCAAACTGCAGGTCGAGATGGCACAGCTTGTCTACCAGCTTCCGCGGCTGACCGGCCACGGCATTGCACTTTCGCGTCTTGGCGGCGGCATTGGCACCCGCGGCCCCGGTGAGACACAGCTGGAGATGGACCGGCGGCGCATTCGCAAACGCTTGACCGCCCTGCAGAGCGAAATCAACCGGCTCGGGGACCAGCGGCGCCTGCGCCGCGGAAAGCGGGAACGGAATCAGATGAAGACGGTGGCCCTGGTCGGGTATACCAACGCCGGAAAGACGACCCTTCTGAACCGGCTCAGCGGCGAAAGCTCCTTTGCGGAAAACATGCTGTTTGCCACGCTGGATCCGCTGGTCAGAACCGTTCATTATCCGGATGGAAACGGCAGCTTCCTGCTGATTGACACTGTCGGCTTTATCAGCAAGCTGCCGCATGCCCTGGTGGATGCGTTCCGTTCCACACTGGAGGAAACCGTTACGGCCGACCTTCTGCTGGTGGTATCAGACGGTTCCTCACCGCAGATGCACGAACAGTACAAGGTCGTCATGGAGGTTCTACATTCCCTTGAAGCAGACGAAAAGCCGATTCTGCATGTGCTCAATAAGACCGACCTTGAAGCAGGTCCGGATGAAACCGCTTTCCCGGAGGCGGTGCGCGTCAGCGCGCTGACCGGAGAGGGAATGGATCATCTGTTCGCCGAGATTCGGGAAAAGCTCTGCGATACCACCAGACAGGTCAGGATCACCCTGCCGTATACACAGGCACAGGGGGAGGCCTGGGTTCACAGGAACTGTCATATTCTTAAGGAACAGTACACGGATACCGGGTATGACCTTCTCGTGGAGGCGGATGATGTCCTGCTGGGAACACTTTACCATCAGTTTGACAGGGACTGTATTTCCGTGATTGAAAACAGTTAATGCCCGGGCTATGAACAGGTCCTGAACCTGAGAAGATCTGGAAAGGGGATAGAGAGAGTAATGTTTTTGGAATCGATGGCCGGTGTCCTTTTCGGATTCACGGTGGCCTTCCAGTCCTGGGGATTCATGATGCCGCATCAGAATCCCATGGATACGCTGATTCTGGTCAATAAGCAGAACAGAGCGCCCGTTCTGCCGGTTATGCTGGTAAAACCGAATGTGCCGCCGGTGGAGGAACGGATCTCGGAAAACATCTATATGCGCCCGGATGCCGCCGCGGCACTTGAACAGATGTTTGAGGCGGCAAAACAGGACGGGATCATGCTTTATGCGCTCAGCGGTTTTCGCAGCTATGCCACCCAGAAAGCAATTTACAATCGGAAGGAACGGCCGGAATACGGGATTTCCAGCGTCGCAAAGCCGGGTTATTCGGAACACCAGACCGGACTGGCCATGGATTTTGAGGGCGAGTCGACCCTGGGAAAAGGGCTGGTGGAGGCCATTGCGGATTCACCCGAGGGAATCTGGGTAGCACAGCAC
>JAGAHV010000196.1:0-4551 GCA_017626895.1 Clostridia bacterium
AGAGGTAAACCAATTTCGGCAGGAAATTTGGATAATGTGGGATCGCCTGGGGGAGCAGGCATTTCACCATTTCCCCAGAGAAAGAGTTGGGCGGGGGAGAGAACAGTTCTGGAAACGATCTCATTTAAACCTGTAGGCCCGACTCCGGTTTTGAGATAATCAATCATTGGGATAATCTGGGTTAAACAGATGAGAAACGCGAAGCATCCTGCCTTAAATAAGGAAAAAATTCTTTTTTCCCTGAGAAGCCTTGGAAGATAGAAGGCAAACATGAATACCATACCGAGGAAAAACATCAGAACTGTCAGCATATGACTGAAAAAAATGGCGCATGCACCAAGTGTCAGATATGGCCATGCGTTTTTATCTTCAAACCAGACAGACCAGATACCGCGAATAAGTAAGGGGAGAAAGGCAAAAGCGATTGCCTCACCTAACGCACATCGGACATAGATATCGGTGAGGCGATAAATCGCTAATGTGTAAAGAATGGAGGAAACAACTGCATACCATCGGTCTTTGAGGATGCTTTTTGCACAGTCATACATGAACAGGCATGAAAGAATATTCAGACAGATGAAGATGCATTGCATGACATAATTGGTTGATGCGCCAATCAGGAGGAGAACGGCGAATGGATACAGAAACAGATCAGGATAGAAGACAGATGTGACCGCTCCGTATCCATTATAACTGTAGCCCGCACAGCGGACGGGAAACTGCCCGGAACGCAGTCCATATGCTAGATTCCACAGCCTGGAAACGTGGAATCGTGTATCGTGATAATTGCCAATATTATCCCTGAAAGAAGGAATACTTGCGTAAATGATGGCTCCGGCAAGCAAAAGCATGGATGGATGGATTTTTCTGCCATTGCAGGCACAGAGCCAGAAAAAACTAAACAGTGCTGCAATAAAAAGCAATGTGATGCGAGTATCGTTGTAGACAGGCGAATATAAACGGAAATTACGAAGATTTAAAAAGGTTCCATCCTTGAAATCAATGGTAAATCCAAGAAATTCGGCATCTGTTTTCAAAGTAAAATAAACGTTATTTTCGTGTGGCGGCGGGTATATCTCAAAAGACTGAGGCGTAATCAGTGCGTCATTGTCGGTAAAAAAACGAAGAGTATTGATCCCGTCGCAGTCAAGATTCCATTGAAAACGATATGTACCGGCTGGAAGAATCAATTGAGAGGAAAATTTCAGCTGTGTGTAACTGTCGCCGCTTGAGAGATCCAATGAAGTTTTATCATCGGTATGGACGATTTCATCTGTGAGCAGGTTTGCCCATAGTCGGGTTTTGTTGGTATAATGAGTAGAACAAAGAGATAGAACCACAATCCACACAATAGCGACGGGCAGAAGCTGCTTCCATTTTTTTGAGGGCATCGTTTAATCACCATCCTCAGAAGGTGTTTTCTGGGTAAAAGCAGGAGGAGGAGGTACACATAGAACCGTCCACAGTCTGTGGACGGTTCTGTTGATGGCTCATAGATCGACAGGTTAAAACGAATCGGATTCCTACTTTGAAACAAATCCGACTTTTTTCATAACCTTGCTGAGCGTGCGTTCAGCAAGGCGGGAGGCATGCTCGGCACCGGAACGCCATACGGTTTCCAGATAGGATTTGTCATTCATATACTGGTTGAATTTGTCCTGGATGGGGGAAAGCGTCTCGATGATCACATCGGTCAGGGTGCTTTTCAGAACGCCATAACCTTTTCCTGCATAGGAATCGACCAGTGCATCCATTGCCTCACCTGTCAGAGAGGACTGGATGGTCAGCAGATTGGAGACACCGGGTTTGTTTTCGGGATCATAGGCGATGGCCGCATCGGAATCAGTCACTGCACGCTTGATCTTCCGGCGGACATTGTCCGGGTTATCCAGCATGCTGATAAAGCAGTCATCCGGGTCGGACTTGGACATCTTGCGGACAGGATCCTGCAGGCTCATGACTTTGGCGCCAAACTTCGGGAAATATCCCTCAGGGATGGTGAAGACGTTGCCGTAGATCCCGTTGAACCGATTGGCAATATCCCGGCAGATTTCAAGGTGCTGTGTCTGGTCGGCGCCCACAGGAACCAGATTTGCCTGATAGAGGAGGATATCGCTGGCCATCAGGACGGGATAGGTAAACAGGCCGCAGTTGATATTGTCACTGTGCTTGGCGGATTTATCCTTAAACTGGGTCATGCGGCTCATTTCGCCCATGTATGTAAAGCAGTTCAATACCCAGGAAAGCTGGGTGTGCTGAGAAACATGGCTCTGGAAAAAGAGAATATTCTGCTCCGGATCAAGGCCGATGGCCAGCAGAAGGGCAAGCAGCTGAGTGGACTGCTGACGGAGCTTTGCCGGTTCCTGACGGACGGTAATGGAGTGGAGATCGGCAATCATGTAAAGACAGTCATAATCATTGGAAAGAAGCTTCCAGTTCCGCATCGCTCCGATATAGTTGCCAAGGGTTGGTGTGCCGGATGGCTGAATGCCGGAAAGAATGCGCAGTTTTTTATCGGGTGTGCCATTGACGGACTGGTTTTGCTGATTCATAAATACCTCCTCTGAACAGATAAGGGAAGATGGACAGCGCTGTCCTTCTCCTCAGGCCTCAATGTTGGTTTTTGCCGGATTTGCTTTATCTGAGGCCTGGATTTGACGACAGGGCCACTTCCTCAGATCTCATTTCTGTCATTTGCCTGAGCGGCTTGCGTGCATGACAAATGACAAGCTGTCGGTGCCTGGATGATTTCGTAGTTTACCATAACAGTGATAAAAGAACAAGGCTGTTTATGGGACGGTCTGACGTTCCGGCACCGGTCTGTCAGGCATAAAAAGGCCTCCCTGCGGCGATAGAGCCGCAGGGATTACAGGAGTTTTATTGACAAGTATACGCAGATGACATATAATCGCGACTGTCACACAACCATAAAGATAGGAAGTTAGGTAACTTGTTAGACGAACTGAAAAAAGCGGTGGTTCTGATACCGGCGTACCAGCCGGATGAACGGCTGATTGAGCTGACCAGGAAACTCGTAGAGGAAGGATTCCGTGTTCTGCTGGTGGATGACGGCGGAAAGGAAAAATATGCCGGAATCTTTGAGGCCTGCCGTAAACTGGGGGCAGAGGTGGCCGTCCATGCGGTTAATCAGGGAAAAGGCCGGGCGCTTAAAACTGGCATCAATCAGGCACTGCTTCTGTATAAAGATCTGAACTGCATCATCACGGCGGACTCCGACGGACAGCATACGGTTGAGGATATCATCCGTGTGGGGGAGGCGGCGCTTCAGCATCCCGACACGCTGATTCTCGGCTCCCGGGAGTTTACGGGGGAGGTCCCCTTTAAGAGCCGCTGGGGCAACCGGATTACCCGATTTGTCTACCGTCTGGCCAGCGGAATTGATGTCCGGGATACACAGACCGGTCTTCGAGCGCTTCCGCTCAGTTCCCTTGAACAGATGATCGCGATTGAGGGTGAACGGTATGAATATGAGATGAATGTCCTCCTCCGGCTTCGTGATATGAACCTGGGAGTGTATGAGGTACCGATCGAGACGATCTATATCAATGACAATGCCGGAAGTCATTTTAATCCTGTGAAGGATGCGATCCGGATCTATAAGGTCATTTTCCGTTATCTCTTTTCATCCATTGCCTCTTTTGTCGTTGACTATGTGCTCTACTGGCTGCTGCTCAGTCTTTCCCTCGCGCCTGTACTGGCCTATGCGCTGGCGCGGCTGGTTTCCTCCCAGGTGAATTACCGCCTGAACCGCTATACCGTTTTCGGGGGCCGGGGCGGGAAATATGCCATGGTGAAGTATTATGCGCTTGCCATTGTTCAGGGAGTGGTCGGGGCATTGCTGGTCCAGTTCCTGCCGACGGTTCTCCCTGTTTCGGCGGCAGTGATTAAAATCCCCGTGGACATCATTTTGTTTGTGATCAGTTTTGTGATCCAGAGAGATTTTGTGTTTAACAAAGCATGAAAAGTAATCATCATCAGGCACCGCGGTTGACGCCCAGTCGCGGGGCCTTTTTGCTCATAGGGCTGTCCATGCTGGTCAGTATCGCCTGCCTACTGCTGAGGCAGAGTCTTCCACTGACTAAATCGGAACTGCTCCTGCTGGCGATACTGGAAACGATTGCCGCGCTGCTTATTCCGGCTTTTCTCGGTTTGCTTCAGGTGATGCAGCTCCGGCCGGAGCAGATCCGGGTGAACAGACTGGAACATGGGAAAATGGTCTATCTGTTTCTGCTGGGAATATTTCTGCTGTTTCCGGAAACACTGATGAACAATCTCATCCGAATGCTGTTTCACCGGCTGGGAATCGAACAGGCGGGAAATGCCGGATGGGAATCGGGGACGTTTTTCCCAGCCTTTCTCCTGGCCACCGTGATGAAGCCTGCCGCGGCGTCCTTGTTTTATGATGCGTATCTGGTGAGGGCGTTCAGCGAAAAAAGAAGGGCCTTAAAATACGGGATTCCGGTCATGCTGGCCTCTGTGCAGGGGATCATGAACCGGGGTCCGGGGGCGGTGTTTGCCGGAATACTGACC
>JAGAHV010000197.1:0-6347 GCA_017626895.1 Clostridia bacterium
ACCCGTCCCCCGGGCCTCTCCAGCAGCGCCGCGGTCACCGGACGGCTGCCGTCCATTTGGCGCAGCACGCCAAGCATGTCCGCATAAATGCCCGCTCCGTATTCCGTATCATCTGCGCACTCATTCAGACAGCCCCATATAAAGATGGACGGATGGTTTCTGTGCTGACTGACCATCTCATAGGTCGACTGGAGGAGCTGGTCCATAAACCGGGGATGGCGCATCTGCTCCTCCGAAAATCCGCGGGCATGGGATTCCTCCCAGACCAGCATCCCCATCTCATCACAGAGATCCAGAAAACGGGGATCATTGGGATAATGGCAGGTACGCACGCAGTTGGCCCCCATCTCCCGCATCATCTGGAGATCCTGAATCATGCCATGTACCGGCACAGCCAGGCCGAAACTGCCATATTCCTCATGCCGGTTGAAGCCCCGCAGCTGAAGCGGGGTCCCGTTCAGCAGAATCTGTCCGCCTTCCACGCGGATCTGCCGGAATCCAACGCGGTCCAGCCAGTCATCCACCGTTCGTCTTCCTGCGAAAAGCACCACCTTTACCTCATAGAGGAACGGTTCCTCCGGTGTCCAGGGATTAACCTGTCCGCACTTGAGGGAAATGGCACAGGTGCCGGTTCCCATCCCGCCCAAACGGATCTCCGCCGTTTCACGCTCTCCTGTACATTCGACACGGACCGTACCCAGGAAAGGATTATCCGTCAGGTTGACAACCGAGATTTCCGCCTGCAGTTCCCATCCGTTTTCCGTCAGCACCGGATTAAAGCCGCATTCGGAAATATAGGCCTTGCCCAGCTCTTCCACAATCACCGGGCGGTGAATGCCGCCGTACGCGTAATAATCATTGGGTACATGCAGGGCAGAATCCTCATCAAAGCGGTTATCCACTTCCACGCGCAGGACATGCTTTCCCCGCCTGATGTTCAGGGCCAGGGCCTCAAACCCCGTATACGCGCCATAGTGCTCACCCAATGGCAGATTATCCAGGGTAATGCGGGCTCTGAAACTTACGCCGCCAAACCAGAAGCGCAGATTTCCGCCGCACTCAATCTCCTGCTCATAGATTCCGCGGCCCCGGTAGCACCGCAGTGCCGGATGTGATTCCCATACACCGGGAACCAGCACCTTTTCAGGTCTGTCAAGACCGCCTGCATCCATCGTTCTCAGCGTCCATGTCGGTGCCAATGCACAGCTTTTACGAAAGCGGTGCGTCTGAAACATTCTTTCCATTTGCCGTCCATTCAGATGCCCAACACAGAATGTATGGGTTCATCTGCCTCATTCAATGTCCAAGTTTCAAAAAGCGATCATCTATTTTGCCATATTCACAGCTGTTTAAACAATTCTTATGACATCGATTATATAATAACGATTGTTATCTGTCAAACATATTGTGCATTTTTGCTAAACTTTCACCGGCTCAGTCCCGTGACAAAATGTATCTTTTAGTTGTGCCGTCTGTCCCGCAGAAAAACAGATATGTCCGAAAAAAAGGCCGCTTCCACTGTTTCCTGGCTGAAACAATGGAAGCGGCCTACCGTTCCCTGATCCGTCACCGTCCGTGACAGTTTTGGTTCTCTGTACGCAGCGATGGTCATTTGCCGGACTTTTGCCGCCAGGCCGGTCAATGACCTCCTCCGCGTTCCAGGTCCGTCACTGCTTTTGGGGCGACTGATGGTCCACCTGGCTTTTCAGATGGTTCATCTTTGCATCCAGTTCGGCGCTCAGATCTGCACAGGTACGGAGTTCCTGCATCATCTGCTCGTCGAACAGGTTTTCCTTCTTGTACCGCAGCTGATGCTCAAGGCTTGCCCAGGAATCCATGGCAATCGTTCTCAGCTGAACCTCCGCTTTCATGATGCGCTTTTCCCGTTCAAGGAAGATGGGAACCTCAACGATCAGGTGGAGACTGCGATAACCGTTTTCCTTCGGGCCGGCAATATAGTCTTTGCGCTGAATCAGAGTAATATCATCCTGCTTCAGCAGGGCTTCTGCCAGCGTATACACATCCGAAACAAAGGAACAGACCACACGGATCCCGGCAATATCATGCAGGTTTTCCTCCATGCTTTTCAGGGTAAACGGCTTGCCCAGCTTCCTCATTTTTTCAATAATGCTCTCCGGCGCTTTCAGCCGGGCCTTGATGCTGCTGATCGGCTGGCGGTCAAACAGAAGCGAGTATTCCTCATTCAGGACATTGAATTTGGTTTCAATTTCCATCATGGCACAGCGATAGCGGGACATCAGGCGCTCAAAAGGATAGGATTCCTTCAGCTTATCCATGATTTCCTCGTAACTCAGATCGTTCCGGGTGACATTTTCTTTGTTTTCCATCCTGCTTTTCTCTTCTTTCCATGCAGCAAAGACCAGCCCGCTCCGGGAAAACCACTCCGCTTTCTCGCCCCTGTTTACGCAGGAAACCGGTCTTTGAATCGTCCGGTTCAGCAGTTCTTTGCCTCGTTTTTCAAGAGTATAGCACCGCCATCGTGCAGCGTCAATTCCCGCGTTTCAGTGCTGACCTGAATGTGCGGCTCACTTTTTTGCAGGCCTCCGGTCCCTTGCATGCGATGCTTTGTCCATGTCCCGGGCCCGATTTACTGTCGCTGCGTTCCCGGGCTACTCCTGAATCCGCCAAATCCCGCTGCCTTTTTCGATTTAAACGAATCACCGTTCACGAAAACTGCCGCATGCAGACAAAATCGAAAAAAAAGAAGGACTTTTTCAAAAATCTCTTGTTTTGAAAGCTGCTTTCAATGATATACTACAGATGTACTGTGCGAAAAGCAGCCCAGAGCTGATTATCGCACAAAAAAATCTACAGGAGGAAAGTGAAATGAAGAAAGTCGTTTCTCTGCTTCTGAGCTTTTGCCTCGTCTTTGCCCTTGCGGCAATGGCCGGCGCGGACGGAAAGTTCACTCCCGGCACTTACGAAGCATCTGCACCGGGGTACATCACGGAACCGGGTGCCATCACGGTAAAGGTTACCGTTGATGAGAACGCCATCACCGCTGTCGAAATCGAGGGTGAGGGTGAGCAGCCCTTCGGCGTTCCGGCCTTCCCCAAGATGGTCGAGGGCCTGATCGGCAAGGATTCTGCTGATTTCGACGTCGTGGCGGGTGCAACGATGTCCTCCAACGGCGTCAAGGAAGCCGTTGAAAAGGCACTTGCCGCTGCCCGCGGCGAAGCAACCGAAAACACGGCTGCCGTGGCATTCACTGCCGGCACCTATGAGGCCACTGCCGAGGGTTACAACGGTCCCGTAACCGTTTCCGTAACCTTCTCCGCGGATGCCCTCACCGCCGTTGATGTGGTTGCCTCCAGCGAAACCGCTCACGTGGGCGACATTGCCTATGACATCATGATTCCGGATATGATTGCTGCCAATGGTTCCGGCGTCGACGGTGTCTCCGGTGCCACCTTCACCACCCGTGCCCTGCGCGCGGCCGTGAACGATGCTGCCGAGCAGGCTGCCTGCACCAATCTGGATGCCTTCAAGGCTGCAAAGGTTGAGCACGCTGCACAGGCCCCCATTGAGGAGACCTATGATGTCGTCGTGGTAGGCGCCGGCGGTGCCGGCATTGCTGCCGCTGCACAGGCTGCACAGAACGGCAATACCGTACTGGTCATTGAGAAAAACGCGGAAGTCGGCGGCAACACCCTCGTTTCCGGCGGTCAGTATCAGTCGGTTATGCCCTACCTCGTCTGGGATCCGGCCGATCCGGATGCCGAGACCGGTGTCTATGCCTATGACGGCAAGACCTACAACAAGGTCAAGTCCGCCAACGGCTGCATCAAGGAGCTCAAGGTCATCCTGAACTGGAGCGAGGAGCCCTTCGATGAGGCCTATTACAAGGATCATGAGTTCGTCGCCGGCGACGCGGTCGAACTGAGCAAGCACGGCGTGCATGCCGAGTATCTCCCGGTTCTGCAGGACCTGAAGAAGGAAATCCAGGCGTATCTTGACTGGGCAGAGCCGCAGCTGGCAGCCGGCAAGGATGAGAGCCAGCTGACCCTGTTCTCAACCCTCAACCTGCACATCTTCCAGACCTACTACGGCGGCCTGCGTCAGAGCGCTGACAAGAGCCAGTGGATCTATGGCGACATCGACCTGGTCAAGCAGTTTATCGCCGACGGCCAGGGCCTCAAGGAGTGGCTGGAGGACCAGGGTGCCCACTTCATCGAGGATACCCAGCCGACCCTGATCGGTGCTCTGTGGTATCGTGAAAACGAATATCTGCCGCAGGACGGAAACTGGGGCACCTATTTCGTCGGACCGGTTGCCACCATTACCAATGCCAATCCGGCCAACAAGATCATGCTTCGCACCACTGCACAGGAACTGATCGTGGACGGCGGCCGTGTAACGGGCGTCAAGGCCGTCATGTATGATGGAACCGAAGTGACCACCAAGGCAACCAAGGGCGTCGTCCTGGCTACCGGCGGCTTTGCGGCAAACATCAACATGGTTCTTGAGAACAACGTTTACTGGGATACCGCGTATCTGACCACCTCCACCAAGACCACAAACCGCAGCTCTCTGCAGGGCGACGGCATCACCATGGCCAGCGCAGTCGGCGCGGCAACCACCGGAATGGGCTTCACGCAGCTGATGCCGATCTCCTGGGTTGACAACGGCAACCTGGCCTTCGGCGGCGGCAACTATGCCTGCTGGATCAACCCGACCACCGGCAAGCGTTTCGTGGACGAAGGTTCCGAGCGCGACGTTCTCTCTCTGGCCGAGTTCCGCAACGGCATGGTCAAGAACAATACCCCCGGCGTGTTCATTGAGTTCTACAACGCCGAGCAGAAGATCCCCGGACCGCCCACGGCACAGCTGAAGGCGGAAGACTTTGCAGGCCGTTACTATCACATCAAGGGAACCGTGGAGGATGTGGCCAAGCTGTTTGCGGATCCTGAGTTCGCAGGCGTCACGGCCGATCCCGCCACCGTCATTGAGACCATCAAGGCTTATGACAACGCCATCATCACCGGCGGCGAGTTCCCGGATGTCAGCAAGGGCATCGTCTCCCGGACCATCGGCAACTGCGAGAAGGATGAAAACGGCAAGTACGTCGCTGACACCTATGATCTCGAAGGAACCGACCTGATCGTCCGTCTGATGGCTCCCTCCACCCATCACACCATGGGCGGCATCGTCGTCGACACCGACCGTCACGTCCTTGATGCCGAAGGCAAGGTTATCCCCGGCCTCTATGCTGCAGGTGAGGTCACCGGCGGCATCCACGGCGGCAACCGTCTCGGCGGCAACGCGATCGTTGAAATCTTTGTTTCCGGCCGCACTGCAGCTCAGTCCATTGACGCTGACAACAAGTAATCCCATACAAAATCAGGCGCTGTCCACACGGGCAGCGCCTGTTTCTGTTTATGAATCTGTCAAGTCTGAGCATTCCCTGAAAAAGGACAACTGCACGGGTTTGTTCCGTGTCTATCCTTCTCAAGCGATCTCATCAGCGTGTCACTGAGTCTTTCTATTCCCCCGCTCAGTCGTTTCCGGATTCCTCATCCTGCCGCGGCTCAAAACAAAAACCATTCCGTCCATTTGTTATACGCCGCACAGATTATGAATTCCTTTTCCGTCTCTTTAGCAGGACGATGATTCCAACCGCCCCAATGAATGCCCGTCCAATCCAGTAAAGCAGATTACTATTGTCTCCCGTATCCGGCAGCGTTTCATTTATCGCCTCTGTCTGAACGACATGAAATATCACATCCACAGCTCCGTCACTGAAATATACCCGAAGGATATGCCTGCCGAGACTCAGCGTTTCCAGAAAACCCGGTTTCAGTTCGATGATAATGCCGCCCATCTGAGCTTCCCGGGTATCCGCTTCCACTTTTTGCCCGTCTACCTCAATGTACGTGAATTTTCCATACGTTTTCTCGTCATTGACCGTGTTTCGAATATGGAAAAGGAGCAGCTGACTGTCTTCTTTCTGCCAGATACTATCCTGTCCTTCCGCAACGAAATATTCGCCTGCTTCTTTCCACTGGGCAGTCAGGGTAAGATCTCCTGTAACCGGAGTCGAAAAGTCATATGGCTCCTGGCCGTTCATCCACTGCACAAACTTGTATCCTGTGCGCACCGGATCTTCCGGTTTAGAAGCAACTTTCCCTCCCGCTACAGTTTGCTGGGATATTACTGTTCCGTCACCTAAATCAAATGTCACTGTAAACTCCCGGCGGGTGTTTACAAATTTAAAGGTGAACTTTCCATCCGGACTTTGTGAGCTTTCATAGGCAGTTTGTTCGTAGCCATAAACAGTGACGTCCTCCGCAACGGCCTTCAGGTTATCATAATTGCCAAGAGGCAAA
>JAGAHV010000198.1:0-12241 GCA_017626895.1 Clostridia bacterium
AGGGACGGCTGAATTTCCGTGCCGGAAAACGGGAGCCCGCGTTCATTGGATTTGCTGCGCTGATCATTTTGACACCTCTTCCTCAGAATATAATCTGGTCCTGTTATAAGCATTTCTTTGCTGTCTGTCAATAGCAGGAATTCTTTGTTTTTTCGTCTAAAAATCAGAGAACTCCGATACTGTGTATGACCACATTGCAGTCGATTTTAGGTTAACGCTCAATTATTCCCCCGCTGAACAAAAATGGGAGCCCGGAGCCCTTTACACAGAGACAACATGACGCTATGATAGAGACGGTCGTTTCATCTTCTGACAAACTGTTATCAAGACAAACAGGCAAATACACGCCAGATCCCCCGGTCAGGTTTCCCGGTTCAGGGAACAGAGAGGATTCCATTGGGGATCCGTCAGAGTTGCCCAGCTTTGTCTCCATACATGACCTGAGTATCCAGATGGAGGAAAAATAATGCAGCTTGATTTTACCGATTTTCTTTACGCAATGTCCTTCGCCCTTGATGCCGTTGAACATGAATACAACGGCGCGACCCTGGAACATGGAAAAAGAGTCGCATGGCTTTCCATGAAGATGGCAGAAGGTCTCGGCTTTTCCGAGGAACAGCTGGTCGACTTTGTTGCCTGTGCCCTTCTTCACGATAATGCCGTCGCGGAATATCTGAATGAAAAGAACACTGTACAGAACTTCCTCGGTCAGTCAGAAAACATCCAGACGTTCGATTTCACTCAGTTTGCCCGCCATGCCTATCTGGGTGAACGAAATGCAGAACTGCTCCCGTTCCGTACGGATGTGAAGAATATCATCCTGTGGCATCATGAAAATGCTGACGGGTCAGGGGCTTTCGGTCTCACACAGAATCAGACGAATATGCGTTCGGAGATTCTCCACCTGGCAGATACAGTTGATCTTCTGTTCAATCTGAAAGCGATTTCCTCAGATGACTTTGACCATATCTCAGAATTTATCCGGCAGGAATCCGGCCGCCTGTTTTCAGACCAGTCAGCTGCCCGTTTCCTGGAAACGCTTTCTTTTACGGATATTCGATGCATGCAGGAAAAAGGGCCTGAGGCACTGCTGAAAGAACGCTTGCCTGCCGTCTGGCATGACTATTCGGATGCGGAGATAAAGTCCATCGCCGAATTCTTTGCCAGAATTGTTGATTACAAATCCCCCTTTACGACCAAACATTCCCTCGGTGTCGCCGAAAAGGCACGGATCATGGCACAGCACTACGGCTTTGATCCCGAGAAGACGATCCGTTTCTATCTTGCCGGTGCGCTGCATGATATCGGAAAAGTTGTCGTCGGAAATGAAATTCTGGAGAAGCCCGGAAAACTGAATGAATGGGAATATTCCGTCATGAAAGACCATGCCAGAGCTTCCCTGAATATTCTCCGTTCCATTCATGGGTTTGAGGATCTCACCAAATGGGCGGCCGACCATCATGAAAAGCTGGATGGAACAGGCTATTCTCAGGGCCTTAATGCCTCCGTGCTTTCCTTTGAGGAAAGACTCATGGCCTGTATTGATATTTACCAGGCACTGACGGAAGACCGGCCGTATAAGGCAGGGATGAGCCACGCGAAAACAATGGCAATGATGGACAGCATGGTCAGGGAAGGAAAGATCGACGGCACCATTGTTCATGACATGGACCTGGTATTTGGAAAAGACGGAGAGCACGAACAGTATGTGTTCGATGCTTCCTCAAAGAAATGGGTCTGCTCGGTTTGCGGGTTTATCAGCGAGGGTGAAACGCCTCCGGATCAATGCCCTGTCTGCCATTCAGACGCGGGAAATTTCGTCCTCAGCTGAATTCAGCTTTTCCGGAGGGGAAATACCATCCATCCGGGTCCGATCCCATCTCCATCCCCGGAAAACGGTCTTCCCCGTCCCCCGCTTTCAGACATGAAACCGCCGTTTCAAAAACGATTCATCCGGCAGCGTTTCCTCTTTCTCACACCTCTTCGCGAAATCTGTCTTCGTTTTTTCATTCTTCCGTCGCCTGGACAGTCCGGAGTTTTCACCAGTAAGCCTATGAGAGTTACACAAAAGCAGGGATTCACACACGTGGATCCCTGCTTTTGATAAACGGCACAAAGCCGCAGCTTTATTCATCTGCATCCATTGCGTTGTTTCGTGCAAAGAAAGACAGATCTGTTAAGGATGCTTGTATTAAGGTCAGAAAGCTGACTGGGGCTGGTCGAAAGATCTGGATCCTCCGAGGAGCGGGGGATTTACCCGTTATTTTGATCTCATTGACACACTCGCTTCTGTCAGCTAAAATGTAGACAGTGATCGAGTTCCAGAAACTTGTGAAGCCTGGGACCTGGGGAGGACCTACGGGCCCTCCTTTCACTTTTAGGAGGATTCGTATGACCAAACCCTATCTCACCACCGATCAGCAGATCAGACTTCTTGCCGATACAAAAGGACTCATCATTCGGGATGAAGAATATGCCAAGCAGATTTTGACAGACATCGAATATTTCTCATTGATTGGTGGTTATAAAAGCGTCTTTACAAATCCTATGACTCGAAAATACGAAATTCCCACCACATTTGAAGACGTACTTTCCCTGTATCAGTTGGATACCTTAATAAGATCGAGCAGAAGTTACAGAATTTGATTGCTGACAGTTTCTGCTCAACCTGCGGTGAAAAGCAATCCTTCTACCTTTCTCAAAGTTCGTATTCTTCGGATCCAAAGATAGCCGCAGGCATACGGAAACAAATCAACATACTCAGCAATATTGCCAATACGAATTCGGATCACGAGTATCTCGTCCATCAAAGATAAGCCATTTTGCCAAAGAACTGCAAAAAACACCGCGGAGCCTCCCGCGAAGGGCTGACTCAAATCAGACAGCTGATTCAGCGAATCTCATTTTCCCGTCTCCGTTTCCAGTGTTCACACATGGCAATACTTACTTTTCTGCTTTCAGGGCCCGGATGCTCCGGGCCAGCTCAAGATACTCCTGCTGGAGCTGTTCCGGACGGTCTCCTTTTGCCGGACGGGCCATTCTGGCAGAAAGCACGGCCATGCACATCTCCAGCCGGGAGATTTCCAGGGCTCTGTCTGCAGCAGGTCCTTTTGTTTGCGCAGGCTTTTTCATTTCATCCCAGCCGCCCTCTGTCGTCACCAGTTTTCCTCCGTCGAAGCGGATGATCCGCGTGGCAATTTTCCTGACAAATTCTTCATCATGACTCACAAACAGGAGCGTTCCGCCGTAGGTTGCCAGAAGCTTCTCCAGTTCCTCCATGGTAAAGAGATCCAGATGGTTGGTCGGTTCATCCAGCAGAAGGGTATTGCAGTCCATCAGCAGGAGCCGGCCCAGGGCCGTTTTGGCCTTTTCTCCGCCGGACAGCAGCCCCAGCGGCTTAAACACTGCGTCTCCCTGCAGCCCAAGTCGTGCCATGACCGTTCTGGCGAAATGCTCCGGATAAACGGAGGTTTCCATCATGTTTTCCAGAATCGATTTTTCCGGATTCATCGTCCGCTCGTGATGCTGATCAAACCAGCCGATCCGAACGGCCGGGTTCCATCTCACCTTTCCCTTGAACTGAATTCCGGCCCCGCTTTGATCCAGGAGTCCGCGCAGCAGCGTGGTTTTTCCGCAGCCGTTCGGTCCGATCAGCGCGGTTCTGCTCCCCGTGGGCAGAACGAATCCCGTATCGCGAAGCAGTTCAGAGGTTCCGGCCCGCAGCAGGCCGCAGGTGCATTCCAGCACCGTCTTTGCCTCTACCGGATGCGCAACGCCCAGCTTCATCCGGATCTCCGGCAATGCTTTCGGCTTTTCCTTTGCCTCAAGATGCTCCATCCGATTCCGGATGGTTCGCCCGGCATGGCTCAGCTGAAGGACGGAATCCGTCCATTCCCGCTTATGCAGCCGGGCTTCACTGTTCCCCATTCTGTCCGGTGCCTTTTTTACCTGAGACGCCTTTTCCGCCATCCGCTGCGCGGATTCCTTCAGCCGTTTCTGTTCCGCCCTGTATTTCTCATATTCAAAGGTTTCCCGCTCCATCCGGCGGTCCCGCTCGATCATGAAATCATCATAACCGCCCGGAAAGTCAAGAATCTCTCCATCCCGCAGATACCAGATCCGATTGCACAGGGTTCTCAGAAGCGCCCGATCGTGCGAAATCAGCAGGATCGCCCCCTGAAATTCTGTCAGGGCTTTCCGAAGCAGCATCAGTCCTTCCTGATCCAGATCCGTTGTCGGTTCATCCGCCATCAGCACCCCCGGATGGCTCGATAATGCCCCGGAGATCCGGTTCCGGGTCATTTCTCCGCCGGACAGACTCCCGCTGTCCGCCTGTGCACGGAACCTGGCACGCACTCCCGGATCCTCCCCCGGATTTCCGGTTCCTTCCTGATGAATCACGGCCGTGGGAACAAAACGCCTGACGGTTCCCGATTCAGGCGGCGTTTCTCCGGCCAGGATCCGGAGAAGGGTGGTTTTTCCGGCACCGTTTTCGCCGATCAGGCCGATCCGGTCCGTATCGTAAATTCGCAGCTGATCGATTTTCAGCAGGCACCGCTCCCCGTAGGACATGCGGATTTCCGCCGCATCCAGCATGATTTTTGACATCAAAAAAACTCCTTTCATGCCGCGGAGGCACAAAGGAGTTGCCCTGTCGCGAAGCGACAGTGAAGTCAAATCCAGGCCTCATACAATGTTGATCCGGCAAATGATAACTGTGAGGCCTGCAAAGGAGCACAGCAAAAACGTTTGGCTGGCGCACCTGCAACCTCCAAACGGCATCACAAAAACTTCCTCCCGGGATAAACCAGAGAGGTTCTGCGGCCGAATGTCAGTTGCGAATTTTCATCAGTGTGTAAAACCGTCCTTTCCTGAACTGCTTCTATTTTACAGAGGTTCTGTCCGAAGTGTCAAGATTCTTTTTCCGCTTGCCGAAAGAAAACATACCGAAAAGGCGTTCATTACTCCGTGTAATGAACGCCTTTGATGATTCATTCGGACCAGTTTTGAGCTTTGCCCGACCGATCAGGCATGGCCGGCCAGGCAGAAACGAATTATTTTCCTGAATAGAACTCCGTTTTCGTGGGATTGGCCTGAATCAGCACCGAGCTCTGATCAAACGTCTTAATCAGCTCATCCGCCGCTGCATGGACCGCGTCCAGGGTCGTGTCGCTGATGTAAATCACCAGCGTATATTCCTGGTATTCGGTGCCGTTATCCACCCATCCGCCGTGCGCTTCCTGCAGGGTATAACCGCCGAAGTGCCGGATAAGAATCTCTTTGGCCCGTTCAATTGACTCGTCCTCTGTGAACACGGGCTTGTTGTTTGCCTGAGAGTTCGTGCCCAGATACATCACATACTGCACTTCCCCGTCTGCCTCAGCTGCTGCCTCGGGTGCCGTCTCTGCCGGCACACGCGACTCGGCCAGATCCTCAAGCCAGTGGAATTCCCCCGTCTTCCTGACGTCCTCGCCGTAAATGGTCTTCCAGTCATTGGCCATGGAAATGACGTTATACCCGCTGCTTTCCCACTTCTTCCGCAGGTCCGCGGCTTTTGCGGCATTTCCGTAATCCCGCACCTCATCATCCGCCACCAGCATGAACGCCGCGCTCTTGTACTTGTTGTTGCAGATGGTGTACTTGTGCATGGCCGCATCGCCGCCGGAGTTGCCGAAAGAGAGAACCGGCTGTTTCCCGATGTGCTGTGCGATCTGGAGAACCTTGTTGGTTTTGAGGTTCTTGATCAGCAGCCGGTCGGTACGCTCCAGGGTGTCGCTGGCGCCAAAGTCATACTTGAGGCCGTCCGCATCGCCCTGATTCGTTGCCTTGAGCTGAACATCCATGCCGATAATGTTCTCATAGGGAATATCCAGCATCCCCTCCGCATAGACACGGCAGATGAACCGGTCTGTTCCGGAGCAGATATAGCAGCTGAACCCGTTGTCCTGGAGATAGTCAATTACCTCGACCATCGGGAGATAAAACGCGCCGGCGTAGCTCATCCCCTCGAAGCCGTCTGCATCACGGGCAATCTGCCGGGTCACAAAATCCGTGAATTCCGCCAGGGTCATGCCTGCGTAGGCTTTGGCCGCATGCGTGGCATGCAGCATGTCCATGCCCTCCGGGAAGGAGCGGTCAAGCGCATGGTCACGCAGCATGCGCCCGAACTCCAGCATCTCCGCATCCGGCTGGTAGGTCTCATCCGTCAGGATGCGGCGGGCCAGCAGATAGTATTCAAGATACGTGGGATTCAGTTCCGCACACAGTGTCCCGTCCATGTCAAACGTGGCAACCCGGTCCGCCTCCGGAATAAAGTCCGCTGATTTGGGATCCGTCACGGATTCAACATAACTGACCAGCGTTTTGAGTGATTCGGCGTTTTCGTTCCATTCACTGAACGGATTTTCTGTTTTCTCAGCCAGGACAAACGTGCTGAGGAAACAGACAAGCGCCAGCGAGAGAACGAAAAGGCACAGAAGCTTATTCTTCATTCAGATAACCTCCAAAATTTGTCGCGGGGGCAGTATACACCAAACCGCGCGATTTTTAAAGTATTGTTTTTTGTCCTTTTCACGCCGGAACAGCATCGTTCAGACGGCAGAACTTTACCGAAAATGCACCGCCCATGATGCCGATTTCAATCTTTCTTTACCTTCCAGTCAGCCAGCCGGCGGGTCTTAGAGTCAAAGCTGACACCTATTTTATAGAGTATTCTTTTATCTGCTGCGTAAGTCAATGCATCGTGCATCTCCTCAATCTGTCTGAGTGCCGCCTCCGCGCTGTCATCCCGCTTAAACTCAAAAATATACAAAAACCTTTTTGTTTCGATGAGGCAATCTATTCTGCCCGTGTTTGGTTGGGTTTCGCACCGCACATATTGTCCCAGCAAAGTAAAGGTGATGGTTAAGACTGACTGAAAATCGTGTTCAAACGGAGTCTCATTTGTCGGATAGGGAATTCCGGCAAACAATGCTTCGAACATGCTGCGAATACTATCCAGTTCTCCTGATTCGACGTATTTCGATAACGTCAGAATATCTTTTCCTGAACCTGCGCCGACATTTCCGACATACATCGGCAGCAGACTTTCGATAAATCCATATTTTACCTCTTCGTTTGGAAAACTCAGGATGTATGCGCCCTTTTCATCATCGACATCCGCAATCGTCAGATATCCTGTCTGATAGAGCAGCGGAACCGGATCCGGATTGTCATCCCGGCAATCCTTCAGCATACGTTTTGTTGCAAGCAGTGTTCCGTTTGTGAACTTTCTTGTATCGAAGTTCATTTCTTTCAGCCGTTTTACCAGAACCGGAGTGGAGTGCCGTGAACAGAGAGCCATTTGCCAGCATGCTCTCAACGAAAACTGTTGTGGAAACCGACGGACAGAATCCGCAGCATAACGGGATCATCAACGCCTGGGGCGGCGCGATCCTGCGGGGGGAGCCGCTGGTGGCAGACGGCCGTGAGGGCATCCGCGGCCTGATGCTCAGCAATGCCATGCATCTCTCGGCATTCCTGGACCGTGCCGTGGAACTGCCGGTTGATGAGCTCTCTGTTTTGAGGCGCTCAAACAACGTATGGCCCGTTCCCGTTTCCGGGAAAATGACAGCGCCCCAGGAATCGCGGCGGATCTCAGCAGGCATGTTTGCCGGAATCCACGGGAAAACGCCCGCAAATGCGGGCGTTTTTCAGGCAGTAATCAGGATGACAACAGACCTGGGCTTAATTTCCACCTTTCCATCTTCCTCCAGCAGTACTTCCTCCCCGGGTGCATAGGCGACACCCTGATACGTATCAGCCACCGTGTGCCAGCGCGGTCCCGCAGGGATAACGGGCAGTTCGTAGGAATGCGCCTCCCAGTGTGAATTGACCATCACGTAAATAAAGCGATTCACACCGGTTTTTGTTTTCTCACCCTCCTCCGCATACAGATAGGCAAAGGTCAGGGTCGGTTCATTCCAGTTAAGCTTCCAGGGCTTCAGTGCGTGGAAGGACAGTTCCGGATAGCCGGTTTTGTTTTTTCCATGCCAGTACTGATCCAGCCGGAAGACAGGATGCGCCTTGCGGAAACGGATCATGTTTTTGACAAAGGCAAACAGTTCCTTTTGTTTCTCAAGCCCGCTCCAGTCCAGATAGGAGATCTCATTATCCTGGCAATAGGCATTGTTGTTTCCGAACTGCGTATTGGCGAACTCATCCCCGGATAACAGCATGGGAACCCCGCGGCTGGTGAGTAGAAGCGCAAAGGCGTTTTTCATCTGACGCTGCCGCAGTTTCAGAATTTCCGGATCCTCTGTTTCACCCTCGACGCCGCAGTTCCAGCTGGCATTATCATTCGACCCGTCCCGGTTGTCCTCACCGTTTGCCTCATTGTGTTTGGTATTGTACGAGAACAGGTCATTGAGCGTAAATCCGTCATGACAGGTTACAAAATTAATGGAGGCCTCCGGTGTGCGTTCGCTGTAAAGATCCTCCGACCCGGCAATCCGGTTGTACAGTTCCGGCGCGCATGACGCTTCGCCCTTGAGGAACCGCCGCAGGCAGTCCCTGTATTTTCCGTTCCACTCTGCCCAGTGGGTACTCTCTGAAAAATCGCCCACCTGATACAGCCCGCCTGCATCCCAGGCCTCTGCAATCAGCTTGGTGCGTCCCAGCACCGGATCGTGTGCCAGGCTTTCCAGCAGCGGCGCATCCTCCATCGGCTCCCCCCGTTCATTCCGGGACAGGATGCTGGCCAGGTCAAACCGGAAACCATCCACATGATACGTGGACACCCAGTAACGCAGGCAGTCCAGAATAAAGCTGCGCACCACGGAATTGTTGCAGTTCAGCGTATTGCCGCAGCCGCTGAAATTGTAATAATATCCCTCCGGCGTAAGCATATAATAGGTCCGGTTGTCGATGCCCCGGAACGAGATGTACCGGCCGTTTTCATTTCCTTCGGCGGTATGGTTAAAGACCACATCCAGGATCACCTCAATCCCGTTCTCGTGCAGCATCCGGACCATCCGCTTCACTTCTTCCGATTCCATGCCAAACGGCGCGGAGACGGAATACCCCGCCTTGGGCGAGAAAAAGTTCACGGTGGAGTATCCCCAGTAATTGTACAGCCGCTTGCCGTTCACTTCCCTGGAGCCGTCGAATTCATCGAACTCAAAGATCGGCATCAGCTCCACACAGTTAATCCCCAGTTCTTTCAGATACGGGATTTTTTCCACCAGACCCGAGTAAGTGCCATTATACCTGACCCCGCTTGAGGAATGCCGGGTAAAGGAACGCACATGCATTTCATAAATGATCAGGTCCTTCTGGGGCAGTTCCAGCTGCTTGTCTCCCTCCCAGTCATAATCCTCCCGGATGATCTGCCCGCGCTGCTGGAACGGATTGTTCCAGTCCGGCATCTGTCCCCAGACGCTGCGTCCCGAAACCGATTTGGCATACGGGTCCAGCAGCACTTTCTGCGGATTAAACCAAAGTCCCTTAGAGGGATCATAGGGGCCGTCGAACCGATAGCCATATTCCGTCGTTTCCTCATTGATGCCATATACCAGCATGGTATAGACACCGCCCACCCGGAAACTCTCCGGAAACGGAATCTCCACATAAGGCTCCGGCATTCCATGATGATATAAAAGAAGCGTACATCCCGTTGCATCTCTTGAAAAAATGCTGAAATTCACACCGCCATTAAGCAGGGTCGCACCAAAGGGAAACACGTGTCCCACACGGTACTCCAGCGTTCCGATACGGTTTGTCGGAAAAATGTCTGCCTGACTGAATATCTTTTCCTGTACCTCTTCCATTCTGTCCTCCATCTTCATTCGCTTTGTCACATTCATGCTCCGAACCGCGGGAAAAAGTTCAACGGGCATCTGACACACTTTTCCGGTATTGTTCCGGCGACATGCCCACCCTTGCCCTGAATGCCCGGTAATAGCTGGCATAGTCTTTAAATCCGCAGCGAAGACAGGCCTCCCTGGGTTTTGCCCCCTGAAGGATCAGCTGCTGCGACACCGAAATCCGCCGCATGATCAGGTACTGATGGACGGTTATTCCGGTATACTTTTTAAACTCTCTCAGCAGATAGAACTTGCTGAAATGAAATTCCCGTGCCAGATCATCCAGCGACAGCGGTTCGGTCACGTGCTGGTTGATATACCGGATCAGCCGGCCCATTCCTTTGCTGTAATCGCTCTGCGGAATCATGTCCACACTGGTCATCATGTTCATTGTGCGGATCAGCAGCGTGCTGAATTCGTAACGGTTAATCAGCATTTCCGTCGGGGACTGAAGATTGGACCGGGCAATGATCTGATCCACAAAGGCGATCATTTTTATCAGCATTTCCTCTTCAACGTGGAAGCAGAAACGGTCCCCCTCCGTCATCTTTTTCAGGGTCCCCGGAATATCGCAGTCCGGTGTACTGACCGAGTACAGGAATTCTTTCGTCGCATACAAAAAAAAGCGTTCATAGGGAACCGTCGCATCCAGATGAATGTTGCGATGCATTACGCCGGGCGGATAGATCAGCACATCCCCTCTTCTGAGCTCCACATCCAGTCCTTCCACCACAACCCGGTTATGCCCGGAAAGGAAGAAATAGATCTCGAAATAAGGATGGCTGTGATAAACCACCGCCTGCGGACAATCTGAGACATGATGGTAAGCCTCAAATTCACGTCCCGGCGGCATCTGGTGAAAAGCGTCCCAGACTGGATTGTTCATAAACATCACCGCGCAATTTCAATGGTTGATTTCATCAACCAAGGTTTTTTATCCGACATGGTCAACATGTGCATGTCCTGTTTGTCTTTTTCTCGAGACTTGCCTAACCAATCATAGCATTATTTCATTCTTCCGTAAATAGCCATTGATCGCTTTGAATGAAGCATCATCTCCCCCCTGAATTGGCAGATGCTTCCCTCCGGTGCTTTCCCTCGCCTGACCGCATCGTTCCGTGACCGCGTTCCTCCCGTCCTATGGCACGGTGCTCACGGAACGCAGCGAATGTGCTGAATTTCTGACCGGCGCATTGCTTGACACGTCAGAAGATAACGTATACAATATAATCAGAATAAACGTTTTCCATAATTAAATCAGAAGGATGTGATGAAAATGCCTGTGGAACAGACCAGTCTTGCCAATCATATTGACGCTTCAACTGACAAAGCCCAGCTGGATGAAATTGCAAAGAGGCTCCTTAAACACAAAATCATCCTGGCATTCATTCTGAAGGAATGCGTTGAAGAATTCAAAGACTATGATATCGCAACCATAGAAAACAAATGCATCACAGGCGAAATTCTGCTAAATCAGGTTCCTGTTGACCAGGATGTTGAAAATGTGGATGCGGATTCCACCATTGTTAGCGCCGATACCGAGGACACTTCACATAACGAAGGACTCGTGCGGTTTGATATCGTGTTTGATGCCTTTGTTCCTAAAACAGGTGAGCTTATCGGGGTGATTATCAACCTGGAAATCCAGGCGAAGCTGGATCCAGATAATCCGTTAGTCTGCCGGGCCATTTATTATTTAGCCCGATTGATTTCCAGACAGAAAGGACCCATTTTTACCAAATCTGATTATGGAAAAATCCGTAAAGTTTACTCGATCTGGATTTGCCCGAACCCCGGCGAGAAAAACCGAAATTCAATGGCTGAATACGGGTTTACACAAAGGAAGGTATTCGGAAACGTCAACGAGCCCCGAAAGAATTACGACAAAATGACGGGACTCATCATTAACCTTGGGAAGGAAGAAACAGATGGTCAGCCAGATATTATCCGTTTTCTGAGTACGCTGCTGTCTACGACTGAATCGGTTGAAAGGCGCAAGGAAATACTGGAAAATGAATACCACATTCCCATGACAAGAGAAATTAAGGAGGATATACAGGAGATGAGCAGTTTTGGAATGGCCGTTCAAAAATACGGCGAGGAAATCGGTCAAAAACTCGGTCAGCAAATCGGTCAGCAAATCGGACTGGCAAAAGCCGTTACCTCCATAATGAGAAAAAATAACTCGACCTGTGAAGAAGCAATGGAGTATTTGGACATTGACATAGACAGCAGGCCAATCATTGCCGCAACTGTGAAAAAACTTCTGGAAGAACAAAAGGCTGGATAACGATCCATGCCAGATCCGCAGCCGTATCATCCCCTATAATCTGCTCGTCCGTTAACTGCTTCAAGGCAGGGCTCCGGCAACATGTTCCGGAACTCAGCGTGCAGATCAG
>JAGAHV010000199.1:0-83309 GCA_017626895.1 Clostridia bacterium
CACTATCATCACGGCTATCCGGCCCATCAGCATCCGGGCGGCATCTGCCCGTATACAGAGGAGGTCTGGGAACTGGCGGTTCCGGAACGTCCGCCGACGCTCCTTGAATGGGAACAGCAAAAGCATGCCGGGGATGATCGTGCGGCAATCGATGATCAGACACCGGAAAATGAAGACTGGAAGAAAACGACCAAACGAAAGAGCGGTTCATCCGCGGCACTGCCGCTTGCGGCGGCCGCCGGCGGCGCTGCCTTGCTGGGCGGTGCGTTTGCCGCAAACCGTGCAAGACAGAAGAACAAAAAGGCGTTTGTTCCCGTGAACAGGGCGGATGCGGTGTCAGCACCGCCGAGTCCGGAACCGGCTGCCGAGACCGTCAATCCGGTCAGGGATCCGTCCATGGAGACTACGCCGCCGAAGGAGGCTACTGCGGCAGTAAATCCGAACACAGAAATTCCGGATGTCAATGCACAGCCGGCGGATCTGTCACCGGAGGCCGTTATTCCGGAGGGAACCGTCATCGGCCGCGACGGGCTTCCGTGGGAGCGGGAGGCCTATGAACGGGAATGTGCGAAGCCTCCTATGATGCCCGGCACGGGTGAGGTGGCCACCAATTTCTCTGAGCCACGCTGGGGGCGGTTGTACAGTTTCTGTGTGGATGCAGACGGCGAGGAAATTCATACGCTGGACTGCGAGATGGCTTTCATTCAGGTCAATGTGGCAGACCGGACCTGCCCGAAACTGGACTGTCCCGTCTGCCGGCCGGTTCGTCCGGATCTGCGTTGGTTTGAGGAATATCAGAAGAGGAAAGAAGCCATGAAGAGGGCAGAACCGGCCAAGTGACCGTCCGTTTTCATGTGCTGAATAGAAAGTTTAAGAGGAGGAATTATCTCATGAAGCGAATTGGATTGATTCTGTTGGTCCTTCTTTGTCTGGCAGGAACGGTTTCCGCTGAGAAGGCCCGCTATCTGAACGGTGATTCCAGGTATCACGTCGTCCATCTGGAGAAGCACACCGGACTCATCGACTGCCGGATTTCGGCCAACTACCTGAAAGTCAGGACCTCGCCCGGCGGCGCCAATGTGTTGGGGCATGTGGAACAGGCGGATACCATTGAACTGATTGAGCTCAGCGGAAACTGGGCACACATCCGCTGCACCTATTCCGCACCCACCAGCCCGGATTCCTGGGTAGGCCTTGAGGGCTGGGTGGATGCCGACTATGTGGAGTGCCCGTGCAATTCCAACGATTACCGGGCGAACAATTTCGACGGCACCTATCCGGAGGGCACGGTGGATTCCTCCGGCGTCAATGTCCGCGAACTGCCGGGCTCCAACAAGCGCTCCCTGTTCACGGTGAACAGAGGCACCGATGTGGTGATCCTGGGCGGATACATGTCCACGGATGGCATGTGGTTCTATCGTATTCTGACAAATGGCCGCACCGGATTTGTCCGTCAGGACCTGATTTCCTACACCGGCACCAGCACCACCCCCTATGCGGATGAAGGCATTCCGAGCCATGGCGGCATCGGAGCAAATCCGGGAATGCCCACGTACATTCCCAACGGCGCCGTTATGGGTGAACTGCTCCACGACAGCACCAATGTGCGCCAGAGCGCGAACGGAACGGTCAGCGGACGCCTGAGACGGGGAACCGTCGTCGCCGTTCTCAGCGACACCCGCGACAGTCAGGGTGTCCTCTGGTATTACGTCAGTTACGGCAATGACCTGCGCGGCTATATTCGTTCAGACCTGGTGAATATCACGGGATACGGTCAGCCGACCTATCCGAATAACTACTATGCGCCCACCAGTACGCCGGTGCCCTATTACTACAACTACACGACTCCGATTCCTTATTACTACTATGCGACCCCCTCGCCGACGGCCACGCCGGCCCCGACCGCCGTTCCGTCGTATGGAAACAACGTGGATTATAATTCCATTTACAACGCCTATATCCGCAGTGTCTGGGTTGGCGGACCTGCTGCTGACCGGACCCTGATCCGGGATATTGACGGGGACGGCGTTCCGGAACTGTTCGTCTGGGCAAATGACGGCGCCCGCCCTTCGGTGTATCTGTATACGTATAAGAACGGATATGTGATTCCGCTGAATCTGGCGGATACCCCCGGCACGTCCACCACGGTCGCGGGAAGTGATAGGAATACCAACGGCATTGGCGGCGGCGGAGAGGTCTATTTCCCGTCCTACGGCATCGGCATCCTGGCCGGCGGCTCAAATTCTGCCTCCGAATCCATCTATACCTATTACCTGAAGAACGGATATGCCTTGATTCCCGTGCAGAACCTGACCATTACCTGGCAGGACGCCGTGACGGTGTATACCATGGACGGGCGGCCGGTCTCTGAGGATACGGTTCGTCAGTATCTGACCTCTTTCAACGCCCTGAGCATTATTCAGTAAAACAGGGTCTTTGACCGGAAAAGACGAATATTCTGCCTCCGAAAAGCGGAAATTGCCCGAGTTTTTTAAAAAAACAGGAAAAAAGCTGTATACAAAGGCAGGGTTTCACGTTATAATAGCCGGGATGTTCGGGTGCTTGTCTAATCTGAACATAGGACCAAATTAATAGAGAGGAATTTAAGACACATGAAGGGAAATATTCTTGTCGGACAGTCCGGCGGACCTACCGCAGTCATCAACTCAAGCCTGGCAGGTGTATTCAAGACTGCTATGGAGCGCGGATACAATCAGGTGTACGGCATGCGTTACGGCATCCAGGGCTTCCTGGATGAGCAGTACATTTGTCTGTCTGATTATATTAAGAACGAAATGGATCTGGAGCTGCTCAAGCGCACGCCTTCCGCATTTCTTGGAACCTGCCGCTACAAGCTGCCGGAAATCCACGAAGACCGTGCGGTGTATGAGCGGATTTTCGAACTGCTGGACAAGCTGGATATCGAAGTATTCGTGTATATTGGCGGCAACGATTCCATGGATACGATCCGCAAGCTGTTTGACTATTCTCTTCTGACCGGTGCCCGTCAGAAATTTGTGGGCTGCCCGAAGACCATTGACAACGATCTGGCCATTACCGACCATACGCCTGGCTTTGGCAGCGCGGCCAAATACATTGCCACCTCCACCAAAGAGGTCATTTACGACGCCAACGGCTTCTCCTACAAGAAGAAGAATGTCACCATTCTTGAGATCATGGGACGCAATGCCGGCTGGCTGACCGGTGCCTCCGCCCTTTGCAAGGGTGAGGACTGTGACGGCCCGGACCTCATCTATCTGCCCGAGGTCGCTTTCAACCCGGAGACCTTCCTCGACAAGCTCCGTGACATCCTTTCCGTCAAGGACACCGTCGTTGCCGTTGTCTCTGAGGGAATCCGCACAGCAGAGGGCAAGTACATCTGTGAGTTTACCTCCGGTTCCGAAACCAAGGATGCGTTCGGTCACATCCAGATGACCGGAACGGCTGCCTATCTGGCAGACCTGGTCCATAAGGAACTCGGCTGCAAGGCCCGCGCGGTAGAACTCTCTACCCTGCAGCGTGCCGCGGCTCATCTGGCCAGCAAGATTGACGTGGATGAGGCGTTCAACGTAGGCGGTGCAACTGTGAAGGCCGCGGATGAAGGTTCCTCCGGCGTCATGGTCGTTATTGACCGTGTATCGGATGATCCGTATCAGAGCGCGACCGGCGTATACGATGTCCATCGGATTGCCAACGGTGAGAAGCTGGTCCCGAGAAAGTGGATCAATGAGGACGGCGACTATGTGACCGAGGAGTTCCTCGATTATGTCCGTCCGCTGATCCAGGGTCAGTACAACCCCATGATGGTAGATGGTCTGCCGCGTCACCTCAACATGCATCTCAAGAATTATGACTGGGCAAGGACTCCGATTCATTGAGATAAACACATAGGGAAATTCTTTGGGAGTTTCATTGTCCCCGTGATAATGAAACTCTCGTTTTCTAATTCCGGTTTTCCCCTGACACGAAAAAAGGCGGACCGCTCATGGTCCGCCGGGGAAATCACACCAGGCGATCCCACCGCCGGTATTCCGTCAGGTACATGGTCACAAAGCAGGCCGTGCCGCCCAGTACGTTTGAAACGGGTTCTGCCAGAAACACCCCGTTTGCGCCGAATCCCAGAACAGGGAACAGCAGGGTCAGCGGCACGACGATGACGACTTTTCGCAGCAGGGAGAAAAAGACCGCCTGACGTGTCCGGCCAAGGGATTTGAATACCGTCTGGCCGCAGTACTGGAAGGCCTGGAAGATGAAGGCAAAGAAGTAAAGCTTGAGAACGCCCGCCGCCGGTTCAAGCAGGACCGGATCGCTGGTGAAAATTCGGATGAAAAATCCGGGAAAAAGGAGAATCAGCACCCAGACAATGGCGGTATAGACGACGTTCCAGAGGGTAAAGAGGCGGACGGTTTTCCGCATTTCCTCCGGCCGGCGCGCACCGTAATTGTAGGAGAGCACCGGGGACGCGCCATCCGAAATGGACTGAACGGGCACATCCAGGAGCGAGCGGACCGAGGCAATGATGGTATAGATGGAAATGTAGAGATCTCCGCCGTAGCGGGCGAGCATGGCATTGCAGACAAGAGCGACCAGACTGTTGGTAAACTGCATGATAAAACTGGTAATGCCGATGGTGATGATGTCCGTCACGTTTTTGAGAATGAGCCGGGCCGGCGGAATGAACCGGAGATGGAGCTCACAGGCGGGGCGCATCAGGAAACGGATGACAAAGCCGGCGGAGAGAAACTGGGAGAGGACCGTGGCCAGGGCCGCGCCGCGAATCCCCATGTGAAAGAGAAAGATCAGCACCGGATCAAGGATCAGGTTGGACACGGCGCCGATGAAAATGGCCAGCATTCCCGCACTGGCATAGCCCTGTGCGTTGATGAACGGCGTCATGCCGGCGGCGATCATGGTGGCCGGTGTGCCGATCAGATACACCGTCAGATACAGCGTGGCATGGGGGAGCATCTGCTCGGATGCGCCAAACAGACGCAGAGCAGGCGCGCTGAACAGTTCAAAAAAAGCCATGAGAATGACGGATGTACAGAGAATCAGCGTAAACGCCGTATTCATGATGGTTTCCGCTTTCTCCCTGTCCCGCCGTCCCCGGGCGATGGCGCACAGCGGGGCACCGCCGACACCGAAAAGGTTGGTAAAAGCGGTAATGATCATAATGATGGGGAAACACAGCCCGATGCCCCCAAGGCCCAGGGTTCCCTCACCGGGAATCCGGCCAATGTAAATGCGGTCTACAATGCTGTACAGCAGGTTCAGTAGCTGGGCGACCAGCATGGGCAATGCTGACGCCGCAACATTGTGCGCCGTTCGGGTACTGGAAAAATCAATCTGTTTCATTGTGCAACCTCCCTGTCGGTGAGTCAGTATAGCATAATCACCGGATTTGTCCAGTGGGGAACACAGACAGTCACACAAAATATGTACATTGAGGAGTCGAAAATGAACGCAGCAGAAGAAGTCCAGGAGCGCATTGAGGCATACCTCACGGAAATCGATCAGGTCATTGCAAACGCAAAACCCGGCGCAGGTCTCTTTGGCATCGGCATCAGCCCCAAAAACGATCCGTGCAATGACCGTTTTCTTACAGGGATGCAGACCTGGTTTGAACAGTTTGCCCTGTCGGAGCCCTCATCGGAGGAGACAGAGCGTGTCATGGACGTCGTCTTTACTGCCCAGCAGCGCCGTCAGGACTTTGTATTCTTTACCCTCATCGCCATTCATGGCATGGCGATCCCGCTGGTCAAATATCTGTCGCCCGAGGCGGCAGGCAGACAGGCGGAGGCATATGAGATCCGAATTCCCAAAACGCAGCGGATGCCTGTGCATCTGAAACTGCTGGACGAACTTTACCGGAGGGCTGGCAGGCAGCCCAGAAAACGCGGTTTGTTCGGACGCAGATAAAATACCCGCCTGAAATGGCCCCAGGGGCTCGTGCTCCAGGGAGAAAGGAACCCCCCTTGAAAAATAATACGATGTTTTCAACGCCATTTTCAAAGGAATACTGGCGTCAGGCGCTGGCAGATTATAAAAATCTGCGGATTCTCGTTTTCGCAGCGCTGATGATCGCTCTGCGTCTTGTGCTTAAGCCCATTGGCATTCCACTCGCAGCAGACCTCCGAATCAATGTCGGTTTCTTTGTCAATGCGTATGGAGCAATGGTATTCGGCCCGGCAGTGGCCGTCCTTGTCGCGGCCATTACGGATACACTGGGCTTTCTGGTGCATCCCACCGGGGTCTATTTTTTCCCGTTCATATTTACAGAGATTGCAGGATCCGTAATTTTCGCGCTGTTTCTGTACCGGGCAGAGATCAGTACAACCCGGATTATTCTCTGCCGTTTCTGTATCGATCTTTTTGTCAACGTGATCATGAATGCCCCCATCATGGCGCTTTATTACACCATGGTCATGGGGCGCAACTATCCGCTGTTTGACCTGCTTCGGATTATCAAGAATCTGGCCATGTTCCCGATCGAATCCCTGCTTCTCATCATCTTTTTCCGTCTGGTCATCCCGCCGACGCGAAAAATGGGGTATTGCCTGAGCGGAACGGAAAAGCTTCATTTTACGAAAAAGTCCGGCATCATCATGGGCGTTCTTCTGGCCTTCAGCATTGCCCTGACCGCCTACTATGCCATCTATACCTATAATACCACTTCCTTCAGCGCCAGCTATACGGCTGAGGAACGGCTTACCCGCAATACGGAAATGACCGAATGGGTCAGGGATGAACTTGCGGAGGGCGATGATCTGGTGGTCATCATTGAAAGTGCCATGTCAAAGGTCGGAAAAAAAGAGATGACCTACGAACTGGCCCTGTACAGGCTTAACCGGGAGGTTCTGGCCGGGGAGAAAGACCTGACAGAGAAGACGGTCCGCGGCTATTCCAAATCGAAAGCGGCAAAGGAACCGGCTCTGACCCGGATAGGAAAAGCAACCGCTCTGACGGATAAGAAAACCGATGAGCATCTCAGCATCTCCATCACACTGGATGAAAAATAATTAGAAAATGGCCTGCCGCACAGCGGCAGTTCAGTAAGCATGAGTACCGGCAAAAAAGCGGTGCCGTAAGATCAAAAACGAATTACAAGAAGATAGCCTGCCACTGTGCGGCAGGCTGTCAGGGATGAGCACCGGCAAAAGAATCGGTGCTGAAAATCACAAGGAGTAAACATGATTCAGGATATCGCACCCCATGTCTTTCACAATGAGTTCCATCCGGATGCGGCGCCAAAGGGGGATGATCGCCTGATTCTGTACAGGGACGGGGCTTTTGCCCTTCACCTGTCAGAGGACCGGCAGACCATGGATTTTCCCCGGGCATCCGCATTTTCGGAGGCCCTTGAGCACGCGGTTTATCTGTTTGAAATGGACGGGCACGCCTGGTTTACACCGGCCCGGCTGCCTGACAATCTTGACCGTCTGTGCTTTGAGCAGGGACTGGAATGGGTGCCTTTTGCCGGAATGCGGCGCAGCGGAACCGGCCCGAAAATGCACATGTTTGCTCTGTACACAGCCTATCACCTGATGGAGTGGTACATGGACAACCATTATTGCGGCAGATGCGGCGGCAAAATGGAACCGGACAAGACCGAGCGCGCCATGTTCTGCCCGGCTTGCCGCAGAAAGGTCTATCCCAGAATCAATCCCGCCGTGATCATCGGCGTGATCAACGGGGATTCCCTGCTGCTGACGCGTTACAGAAACGGAAATGGCATGAACGCACTGGTCGCCGGATTTACGGAGATCGGGGAGACGTTCGAGGAGACAGTCCGCCGGGAGGTCATGGAGGAAACCGGTCTTCGTGTCCGGAATATCCGTTACTACAAGTCACAGCCCTGGGGGATTGCAGCTGATATTCTGGCCGGCTACTACTGCGAGGTGGACGGAGATGACCGGATCCGGATGGATCAGAATGAACTGCGGTATGCGCAGTGGGTTCAGCGGGAGGAGATTGAGCTGCAGCCTCAGCCTTACAGCCTGACCAATGAGATGATGCAGGAATTTAAGGAAGGCCGGATCCGGTCATCCCTTGACCTGCCGGCAGGGCTTAAATAAGGACCTGCTCACAGGAAAACAGAAACAGCATTTGCGCGTTATGGAGGGATTGGGTGAAGTTTTATTTTGCAGGCGGCGCCATGGAAGTTGGCGGCAGCTGTGTCTATGTGAGAATCGGCGACAGGGGAATCCTGTTTGATTCCGGAATCCGGCAGGGCAGCGGCCGTGACCCGCTGCCGGATTTCAGAAACATCCAGCTGATGGGCGGCATCGATGCGATTCTGGTCAGTCATGCGCACATGGACCATACAGGCTCGCTGCCGGTCATCTCAAAGGCATTTCCGAATGCACCGATTTACATGACGCCCATGACTGAAATGCTCACCCGGATCCTCCTGGCGGACAGCCTTAAAATCATGGACCGGCGGGAGGATGAAATTCCGTACTACAACGCGGATGATGTATCCGAGATGCTGGCCAGAATTGTCCCGGTTCATTACATGGTGCCGTTTAAAGTGCTGGAGGAGATGCAGATGACCCTGTATCCGGCAGGACATATCGCCGGTGCGGCATGCATCAACCTGGAAACGCCGGAGGGAACCATCCTTTATACCGGGGATGTATCGGTTCAGCTGCAGCGCAGCATTGAAGGACTCCGGATTCCCAAACTCCGGCCGGATGTGATGATCATGGAGTCGACATACGGAAACCGGCTGCATGCCAACCGACAGGCAGAGGAAATCCGGCTGATCCATATGCTGGGAGACTTTATTCAGGAGGGAAAGAAAGTCCTGATCCCGGCGTTTGCACTGGGGCGCTCCCAGGAAGTTCTGCTGATCCTCCGCTCCGCCATGCAGAAAAAAGAGCTGCCGAAAGTACCGGTCTATGTGGATGGAATGGTGCGGGACATCAACCGGGCCTATAAACAGTATCCCACCTATCTGCATGCCAGTCTGGCCAGACGGATTATGCATGGAAATGAACCGTTCTATTCGGATGAGATCGTGGCAGTCGACCGTCTGCAGGACAGAAATGAACTTCTGTCGGCAAAAGGTCCGGCCATCTTTGTTTCCTCCTCCGGCATGCTGACCGGTGGTCCCAGCATGCTGTATGCCCGGTCGCTTGCCCAGCGGGAGGACGCGGCCATTGTCATTACCGGCTATCAGGACGAGGAATCACCGGGCCGAATGCTCCTCAATCTGCTGGAACAGCAGGATGGGGAGGAAAAACGGCTGACCCTGGACGGGGTGACGGTGCCGGTCAAATGCCGGGTTGAGCAGGTAGGTCTCTCCGCACACGCGGACAAGACCGAGCTGATGGGCATTGTCGAAAAGACGAGTCCGCGGAATCTGTTCCTTGTCCACGGTGATCAGGAGGCGATTGATTCTCTCGGGGAAGAGTTCTCAAAGGACTATGGCCGAAGGGTCTTCGAGCCCGTCGCCGGGGAGGTCGTCGATGTTGAAATCCGCGTCAGGCGCAAGCAGAAAGAAACCCTTCCGGAGTTTACCCTGAATCAGAGGAAAATGCCGGAACCGGACGGTCTGCGGAAACTCCGTGAAGAGGTTCTGGCGCACTATCCCATGCGTTCCTTCACCATTGAGGATTATTACTATATCTGGTTTGGCGTAAGGGTCCTGGATGAGACGGACAGAGAGGAATCGCAGCGGATACAGATGCTCCAGGATATCATGCTTGACAGCGAGTTTTTCATCCGGGACGCCAAACGCATGTTCCTGATCCGCCCGACCAATGAAGCGGAGATGCGGGAATGGCAGAGAAAAGGGGAAAGCAACGCTCAGGACGTGGAGCAGGTGCTCCGGGAAATCCTGCAGGATGTGGAAATTCGCAAATTCAGCTTCTTCGTGGAGGAAAAACGTGCCGAACTGACTGTGGATTTCCCGGATGCCTTTGATGCGGAAAAGCGCAGCCTCTGCGAGGAGCAGCTCATCGAACGGACCGGATGGCGCTTTACCCTCCGGAACACGATGAACCATCAGGCGACGTACAATCTCCTTTCTGAACTGTTCCCGGAAGGCATCCTGAAATATTCCTATTACACCGAGAAACGCGCATACCGGGTTTATGTGCCGGGCAATGTCTCACCGGATGACCCGAGAGCCGCCCTGTTCAGGGAAAAAACCGGATGGCATCTGCTTATAAACGACGCGGTTCAGGAAATACGTGCGGATCTGGCGGCCGGAACATCAGAGGCGGCAGAAGGGGAATATCTGCCCGAAAATGGAACAAAGCAGGTTGAGCAGAACCTGGCGGCCCGGCTTGTTTCCCTTCAGTTTGAAGGAAATCCGATCGCCCCTTATAAAACGAGCTTTCGGAATGACCAGCGGGGACGTTACATGGAACTATCCTTTCTCTCGCCGGCGCTGGGCAGAAGAGCGGAGGAGGACATTCGGTCCATTTGCCGTCAGACCGGATACCGGATCCGGATTGCACCAAACGTCAACCAGAACATGATTTTTGCCATGGCCCAGAGAATGTGCAGTGCATCCGGTCTGCGTCTTCTGAAAAACCCGTCCTATCAGCAGGCGCGCAACGCGGTACAGATCAGCATCGCGGAGCCTGAAATCCCGGATTCTCTGAAAGAGGAATTCCTGAAACAGACAGGGGTACAGCTGGAAAAGACCCAGAAATAACCATCAACAGTACGACAAGATTTCTTAGGGGGAAAGACAGGCATGGATTGCATCGGCATCAAGGTTCAAAAGACAACTCCCGTTGCAAAATGTGTATCCGCATTAAGGAAGCATCTGCCTCTTCAGATCGCTGAAATCGGAAGGCGGATTAAAGAAGGAGAATACCTGTACCTTGGCAGCTTTGTGGATTCCGATGAAGTTGAACTTGCATTGACTGTCTGCAAAGAACTGGCAAAAGCAGGGATCAAGGCAGAATGTTACGAGCATTCAGATTATTTCGATGAAGATCGCCCTTATAGTCAGGAAGATTTGAAGAACTGGATCAGTTCGTGCCATGAAATCGACAATGACTAGCATTCAGACTTGCAAATTCGTGTGAATACGCCTATATCATTAGGGAATTTGGCGGGATTCAGAGAGAAAAAGAAGATTGTTTGGATGGATGCCCGAACTGGACAAACGTAATGATTCATTTTAGGAAAGAAGAGCCGACATCATGGATGTCGGCTCTTCTTCTGTTTCCAGTGGCATTTGGCTGCTTGTTCATATTGAATCATTTGAAGACGGGTAGTGATTGCGTCCGTTTCCGGATGCCGATCCGTTCAGGAGCAGATCACGGACTGAGCATTCCCTGAAACGCGTTAAAGGAGGTTTCACTCATCTCCCAGCTGAAGGAGACGGCGTCCTTCAGTGCTGTCTCAGGATCGACACCGGCGTCTGTCAGTTTCTGCTGGAAAAAGCAGATCCGCTGGCTGAGCAAATGTACGCGTTTCTCTCCCTCCGGGGTAAACAGGAGATTCCCGTCGGGTTCAACCTCGATCAGGTTCTGTTCCCGCATCTGGCGGATGGCAGAACTGACCGTGGGTTTGGAAAAGCCCAGGTAATGGACCAGATCAATGGCCCGCACGCAGTGATATTGTCCTTTCAGAATCTGAACGGTGTACAGGTAACGATCCAGTGTCTTTGTCATTTGTCTGTCCTTTCCGGATCGTTCATGTGCTGTTTTCTGTACTCGCTGGGGGTGCATCCGACGATTTTCCTGAAAATGTGAGAAAAGTGGGAAGAGGAAACAAAACCGGCAGATTCACCTGCCTGAGAAATACTCAGCCGGGGATCACAAAGCAGTTCCTTGGCTTTTTCACAGCGCATCAGATGATGATAGGTGAGGGGCGTCATCCCTGTCTGCTGCCTGAACGTGCGCAGCAGGTAACTGCCGTTCATATAGAGTGCACCTGCCATTTCCTGCAGGGAAAAGTGTTCCGTACAGTGCGCTTCAATATACGCCTGGACCGTTTTGGATAACGCATTGCCGCTGTCCTGTTTCTCTTTCAATATGGATCTTCCTCTCTTTCAGGCGGCTGCCTGTCTATTAGGCAAGACTAACTGTATCCATATATTAGCATTATATAACAAGTTTGTCACAGACTTTTGAAAATTAGTCAATAACAGGCAATTAGTTAAGGCAAACAAGTCAATATCAGGATAGCAGACCATTGTGAATTGTGTTATGATTGCACCCGCGTTAGGAAGCTCTAACTCTGTGTCAGATTTTTTCGGAGCAGAAAAGAGAAGGAAGGAATGTTCTTTATGAAAAAAATGAGGCTCACTGCACTCCTGCTGTGCGGCCTGATGTTGCTCTTTGCCGCGGCTTTTGCAGAGAGCGGTGCAGATACCCGCTGGGCAGATGCATCGGATGAGATCGACAAGTTTCTGGATGCGGCGTTTGAGTCCTATCTGGACGGAGATGCAAAAGCGGCTTATGACAATGTCAGCAATGCCTATTTTCGTGTATATGAAACCACCGGATTTGAACGGCAGACCATGAGCTATGTTTCCGGCAACCGCAAGAATGCCGTTGAAATGCAGTTTTCTGCCTGTAAATCCGCCGTGAAAAAACCGAATACGGATCAGGAAACCATCGTTTCCGTTCGCAGCGCGCTGGACAAGCTGAAACGGATGATCCGTGAGGACGGCAACAAACTGGCCGAGATGCAGGGCGGCGTTCAGAGCGAGACGAAGTTCTATAAACGGGGAGAACTCGTCAGCACGGATCCTTATCCGGAATATTCGGCGGATCCCAACGCGGAAAAGAAATATGCCGACTGGACCGAAGCCGCCACGCTGGTAAAGGAACTGCTGGATACGGCCTATATGGGCTACCTGGATAAGGACTTTACGGCAGCCTCGGACAATCTGGAAACGGCCTTCTATTCCGTCTACGAGGAATCCGGCCTGAGCCACCAGATTTATACGGACGTCGGTCTAAAGGACCGCCGGAAAATGGACGGGTATTTTACCAATCTGCAGAGCCTGGTCAGTTCGGCAGATGAGAAGTATCAGAAAAACAAGTATCGGACCACAACGGACGGCGCGAAAAACCTGATCCTCAAATATGCCAAGGAGATGGATGAAAAGGAAGCGGCAGAAAAGGCAGCAGAGGCGGCTGAATCGGCCCAGACCGCTGCTGAAACGCAGGTGGAGGAAAAGCCTGCTGATCCGAGACTCCTGACGTTCCTGGGTGCCTTCGGCATCATCGTCCGTGAAGGACTGGAGGCCATTCTGGTCATCGCGGCAATCATCGCGTACCTGACCAAGAGCGGAAACAGCAACAGTCTTAAAAACGTCTATCTCGGTGCCGCGGGCGGCATTGTTGCCAGCTTTATTGCGGCAGGTGTCCTTGCCTGGGCAAAGCGTGCATTTGTGAGCGCGGGCATGGCGCAGGAGATCATTGAGGGAATCACGGCACTGATTGCCACCTGTGTCCTGTTCTATGTCAGCAACTGGATGATCTCCAAGGCTGAGGCCGCTTCCTGGAGCCGTTACATTGACGGTAAGGTGCAGTCCTCCCTGGAGCATGGAAGTTCCTTTACGCTGGCCTTTACCGCATTCCTGTCCGTGTTCCGTGAGGGAGCTGAGGTCGTGCTATTCTATCAGCCGATGCTCTCGGAAGGAAATCCCGGAATGGTCTGGGCGGGATTTGCCGTCGGATGTGTCCTGCTGGTATTTGTCTACCTGGCCATCACGAAGCTGTCCATCCGACTGCCGATTAAGGTGTTCTTCACTGCCACCTCCATCCTGATGGCCGTGATGTGCGTCTCCTTCCTGGGCAGCGGCATCAAGGAACTGGCGGAAGGAAATGTCTTCGACCTGTCCCTGAGGGTGCCCGGTATTCCGGAAAATGATGTCATTCAGATTTTCGGCATCTATCCGTGGCTTGAGACCCTTGTCCCGCAGCTGATTCTTTCCATCATTCTTCTGGTGACTTTCATGATGGCACATTATCGCGGCAAAATCGATTTGCTGAAAGCGCAGTTCAGAGAGAAACTGGAAGGACAGAAAGGAAAGAAAACCAAATAAGATACCCCCGCGTGGCTGCCCCGCGCAGCCCGCGATGGATATAGATTAAACAATTAGGAGGATTTACCATGAAAAAGTTTCTTGCCCTGCTGATGGCAGCGATGATGTTGATGGGCCTCTCCGTCCTCGGCCTTGCCGAAGAGGAAGCAGGATTTGATGAGTATGAACTGGGTGTTGAAGGCGAACAGGAAGTCGGCTTCATGACCATGTCCATGGTTTATTTCCAGCCCGTTGATATGGCTCCAGCCGAGAATGCCACCCCGAAGGAAGGTTCCGACCTGCACATCGAAGTGGACCTCACCGCCAACACCAACCCCTATGGCTTCCCGGTAGATGGCTGGGTTCCCTATCTGAGCATTGACTTCGTCATCAAGGACCTGCAGGGAAAGGAAGTCTATTCCGGTTCCATGATGCCTATGGCCGCCAGCGATGGCCCGCACTATGGCAACAACATCCCGCTGGCCGAGGGCGAGTATACCGTTACCCTGACCATCAAGAGCCCTGCTGAGAACGGCTATCTGCTCCATGTCGATGCCGAGACCGGCGTTGAGGCCAAGGAATTCTGGACCGAGCCGCTGACGGCCACCTGGACCGGCTGGAAGTTCGTCAAGGAATGGTAATCTGATTCCGGCTCCTTAAAAATACTTATATGCTGGCGTATTCTCCGCGGGGGAGAGTACGCCAGCATTGTGCGCGTTTATGAAAAATGATCATTCGGGGGTATTTCCGTGTTCAAATATCTGTGGATGGTGACGCAGGATCTGTTCCTGACCGTTACCTTTATTACCCTCCTGCAGGCTCTGCTGATCCGCGTATTCGGGAAACCGGGAAAAACCATCAGCCGGATCGGCCTGTGTGCTGGGGTGATTGCCTCGGTCATTATGGCTGCAGTGAAATTCAATACCCGGCTTATTATTTCCAGTCAC
The DNA here is from genome assembly GCA_017626895.1 of Clostridia bacterium. Classification (GTDB taxonomy): domain Bacteria; phylum Bacillota; class Clostridia; order Christensenellales; family Aristaeellaceae; genus Ventricola. The sequence goes on from JAGAHV010000199.1 coordinate 14,950, forward strand.
TGGAATCACTATCTCTATGCGGTCATCCTTCTCCTGACGGCACTCCTGTTCCTGTTTACCGCGCTGTTTGCCCGCAGGGAGGGAGAGGATGTGCCGGATGGTCTGCCGTTCACGACAGACCAGATGAAGCGCCGCACGGCAGGCAGTGACAGGTCCGGGATCCGGGGACTGCCGCTTTGCATAACAGCCGCCCTTCTCTCTGCCGTACTGGTGTTTTATTCTCTGCCGGGTGTTCTGCTGTATCCCTTCAGCTTCAATACCATGGGCCAGGGATATTTCTCCTCGTATTACCTGGTGCGTATGGCCGGATGGCTGGGAGCTTTCCTCCTGCTCCTTGTCTATTCGCATCTTCTTTCACGCTGCGCACTGTATATCAGGCCCTACGGAACCGTTCCGGTGATGCTGAATACCGGGATTCTTTCCTTTGCCGTTTACTGCTTCGGACGGTATTTCGTTCCCTGGGTAAACCGCGCCAAGTGGCTGAAATGGCCCTTCCGGTATAACGAGCAGGCTCACGGATGGATCGGCGCACTGATGATGTTTACCGCCAACCATTCCATGCTGTTCATCTATATTCCCATGGCAATCGTGGCTGTTCTGGCCATCCTGCTGTTCCGCCAGGGAACCATCATCCGTGAACCGTACGAGAACCCGGCACAGCTGCGGAAGCTGAAAGCCCGGAACCGGCACTGGCGCCGGGTTGCCATTGGCATCCTGATCTGTCTTGCTCTGTGTCTTCTTATCCTGACCGTGGTCAAGACCAGTGACACACAGCAGGTGGAACTGTCCGCACCAGAGGCCTTTACCGTGGATGAGGCGGCAGGGGTTATTCTTGTCCCCATGGAAAACGTCAATGACGGGCATCTGCACCGGTTTGAATACAAAACCGACAAGAACATCCATGTCCGCTGGATCGTGGTCAAGAAACCCAATTCCGCGGTATTCGGCGTCGGCCTGGATGCCTGTGAGGTCTGCGGAAATGCCGGATACTTTGAGCGCAACGGCCAGATTATCTGCAAACGCTGTGATGTTGTCATGAACATCAATACCATCGGCTTCAAGGGCGGATGCAATCCGATTCCGCTTGCCTATGAACTGAAAGACGGCCAGCTGGCCTTTAAGCTGAGCGATATCATCGCCGGAGAAAAAGAATTCAGATAAGGAGGGCACCCATGTTATTCCGTATGATTCGCGGCGTGCTCTTTCATCAGAAAGGCAAAATGCTGCTGATTGCACTGACCATCGCCCTGGGCGCATCCCTGGCCACAGGAATGCTGAACGTGGTCCTGGGGGTCGAGGAGAAGGTCAACAAAGAACTCAAAAACTACGGAGCCAATATTACGGTCAAGCCAAAGGATTCCTCACTGCTGTCGGACATCTATGATGTGGGCGAGGGGGCGGAACTGAACGCCGCCTACCTGAAAGAGGATGAGCTCGGCCGGCTGAAAACCATATTCTGGGCGTTTAACATTGTGGATTTCACGCCGTTCCTGGATGCGCAGGCCATCCTTTCGGACGGAAGTACGGCCAAAATGACCGGAACCTGGTTCAACCATCATCTGGATCTGCCCACGGGGGAAAGTCTGGATGCGGGCGTCGTGAGCATGCGTTCCTGGTGGGATGTGACAGAGGGCCGCTGGCTGGATGAAAAGGATGAAAATGCCTCCTCTGAAATCATGGCCGGCACCCTTCTGGCATCCCGGATGAACTGGCATGCGGGGGATACCGTTCATATTTCGGCTTCCCATGGCGAAAAGGATGTCACTCTGGTCGGCATATTTGATGCCGGCGGGGATGAGGATGAGATGCTTTTCGGGACACTGGACCTGGTCCAGGAACTGACCGACCGCGAAAACAAGGTCGCCTCCATTGAGGTATCCGCCCTGACCACGCCGGACAATGAGCTGGCCCGGCGGGCCGCACGCAATCCCGCGGCACTGTCTGCCCGCGACTATGAAACCTGGTACTGCACCGCCTATGTCAGCGCCATCTGTTATCAGATTCAGGAGGTCATCACCGGTTCGGTCGCCAGCGCAGTGCGCAAGGTGGCCGAGAGCGAGGGAAACATTCTGGATAAGACCAAACTGCTGATGATCCTGATTACCGCCCTGAGTCTGGTGGGATCTGCCCTGGGCATTTCCAACCTGGTCACCGCCTCCGTCATGGAGCGCAGTCAGGAAATCGGCCTGCTGAAAGCCATCGGCGCCCGGGATCATTCCATCACCGGCGTCGTCATGACGGAAATCCTGATCACCGCGCTGGTGGGATTTGGTGCCGGAAGTCTGCTGGGCTTTGGCTTTGCACAGCTGATCGGGCACAGCGTATTCGGCTCATCCATTGACATGAATCCCCGGGTGGCGCCCATTGTGGCCTGCCTGATTGCGCTGGTGACCATTGCCGGCAGCCTGCCGGCCATCCGGCAGATTCTGAAGCTGCGTCCGGCTGAAGTGCTGCACGGCGGTCATTGAGGGGAGGAAAGCAAACCATGACAAAACGTAAAATGTTCCTGCGGATGGTTACATCCTCTCTGCTGAGACGCCGCTCAAGAATGCTGATTGCCCTGCTGTCCATCGCCATCGGGGCAACGATTCTGGCAGGCCTGGTCACCATCTACGTGGATGTCCCGCGCCAGATGGGCGCCCAGTTCCGCTCCTACGGAGCCAACATGCTGCTCCTGCCCGGGGAAGAAGGCGAACTGAACCGGGAAAAACTCCAGGAGGCATTGGCAGAAATTCCCGGGGATTCCCTTGTGGGTGCCGCGCCGTACCGCTATGTCCGTCTGGACATGACCACCCGTCAGCAGTCCTTTACCGCGGCGGCCACGGATTTTACCCAGATTGTCAAAACCAGTCCGTATTTCAGCGTGGAAGGGGCCTATCCCAGTGAAACGCGCCAGGTGCTGGTTGGAAAGGAAATCGCAGAGACCATCGGCGTCCATAACGGATCCACCATGGAACTGACCTATCAGCCGACGGTTGTTTCCGACGGGAAAACGCCGGAGGAAAGCCGGGTGGCCGGCGCGACCCTGTCCGGAAAAGCGGAGGGGTTCAGCGGGGGAATGGTGTATGTAACGGCTGTACTGGATGATGCAGCCAAAATCGCCTCCCTCACCGTAGATGCTTCTACCCAGACGCCGGAATACGGCGGACAGATTCCTGAGGCGGAAGCGTATCTGAATCAGTTCATCGGGAAATCCCTGCCGCTCGCGGGCGGGGAGGTGGACACGTTTACCGGCGCAACAGTGACCTCGGATGCGGTGGTGGCTGCCCTCAATCAGGCAACGGCCATCTCATCGCCGGCGCAGCCCAGGACGCTCAACTTTACCGTCACGGGAATCCTGACCACCGGCGGCGAGGAAGAGGGGTATATCTTCATGTCCCTTGAGGATATGGAGCTCATGACCGGTACAGATCATCTGGATGTGGCAGAGCTCTCTGTGTCGGCCGGTGCCGAGCAGTTGGAGGAATACACCGCGGCGATTACGGAAAAGACCGGCGTTCGGGCCAGACTGGTCAAGCGGGTAGCCCGCTCGGAGGCGGCCGTCCTTGAAAAGCTGACCGCCCTGGTCTTCCTGGTAACGCTGGTGGTGCTGCTGCTTACCCTGATCTGTGTGAGCACCACCATGATGGCCGTGGTATCTGAACGGCGCAGGGAAATCGGTCTGCGCAAGGCGCTGGGGGCATCGGATGGATCCATCCGGGCGGAATTTCTGGGAGAAGGGCTCTTTCTCGGTCTCCTGGGTGGCATTCTGGGGGCGATTCTGGGATTTATCTTTGCCCAGGTCGTCAGCGTCAATGTCTTTGGTTCCTCCATTACGTTCCAGCCCCTGCTGGTCCCTGCCGCCGTCCTTGTTTCCATGATTATCGCCGCCGCATCCTGTCTTCTGCCGATTAAACGTGCTGTCGCCATTGATCCGGCCATCGTCCTGAAAGGAGAATAAACCATGAGTCTGTTGGAATTAAAGAATGTATCAAAGATTTACGGGGAACTCAAAGCACTGGACAACGTCAGTCTCCATGTGGATCAGGGGGAATGGGTCGCCATTATGGGCCCCTCCGGCAGCGGCAAAAGCACCATGATGAACATCATCGGCTGCATGGACAAGCCCACAACGGGCGAGGTGCTGTTGGATGGCGTCGACATTTCAAAGGAAAGCAGCAAGCACCTCACCGATATTCGCCGGGACAAGATCGGCCTCATTTTCCAGCAGTTCCATATGGTCAATTATCTGACGGCCGTTGAGAACGTGATGGTTTCCCAGTACTATCATTCCATGCCGGATGAAAACGAGGCCCTTGAGGCACTGGGGCGTGTCGGCCTGCGGGAGCGGGCAAAACATCTGCCCAGCCAGCTCTCCGGCGGTGAACAGCAGCGCGTCTGTGTGGCCCGGGCACTGATTAATCATCCGGAACTGATTCTGGCGGATGAACCTACCGGCAACCTGGATGAGGCAAACGAAAACATCGTTCTCGACCTGTTTGCGCAGCTGCACAAAGAAGGCACTACGCTCATCGTCGTCACGCATGACCCGGAGGTGGCCGAGGCGGCACAGCGGACAATCGTCCTTGAACACGGCCGGATTGCCCGTGAGGTGATCAACGAGAACTTTGGAAAGTAAGCAGAGAGGGAATCTTTCCGTCCGGAAAGATTCTCCTTTCCGAATGGGAGGAAAACCGTGAAAAAGTCACTGATACCGGCATGTCTTATCCTGGTTCTGGCTGTTGTCATCGCCCTTGGCAGTCAGACCTTTCTCTCGCCCTGTATCCATGAGGATGGAACCTTCGGTCCCTGCCACTGGGCAGGACGAATGGAAACAGGCATTGGCTGCGCGCTGGCTGTTTTGGCTCTTCTGGCCATCTTCCTGAAAGGCCGGGGGGTGTTTCTGAGCATCTGTCCTGTCTGTGTACTGGGCATTGTGACGCCCGGCGTCCTCATTGACCTTTGCCATATGCCGACCATGCGCTGCCGAATGCTGATGCAGCCGGCGATGATCCTCCTGTTTTCTGCCGCGCTTCTGTCGGCGATTCTGGGAGCAATCCTTAGTGAAAGATAGGGTACCATGAAACATTTTTCTTTATCTGTCCGGAATCTGATTTGTAAGCCCGGACGCACCGCCGGACTGGCACTGCTGACGGCATTTCTGGCCCTGGCGGTATTCGGCGGATCCATTGTCGTTCTCTCGCTGAGAAACGGGCTGAACAGCCTTGAGGCGCGGCTGGGGGCGGACATTATTCTGGTTCCCTCCGAGGCGCAGAGCAAAGTGAGCTTTCAGAACATGTTCCTTCAGGGAACCACCGGCGCGTTTTACATGGATGCCGATGTTCTTGAGCAGGCACGGACCGTTGACGGCGTGGAAAAAGCGGCGCCGCAGACATTTCTGGCCTCCCTCAAGGCCGATTGCTGTTCCATTCGCATCCAGGTGATCGGCATTGATCCGGCACTGGACTTTACCGTGCAGCCCTGGATCTCGCGCAGTCTGTCCCGTGAACTGGGGGAGCTGGATGTGGCCGTTGGCTGCAAGGTGGAGGCGGATGTGGGCGAAATCCTCCGGATTTATGATCAGCGCTGCAAGGTGGTGGCCCGGCTTGAAGCCACCGGAACCGGACTGGATACCGCGGTCTACTGCAACATGGACACCATGGCCGCGCTGCTCAGGGCCGCGGAGGAAAAAGGCGTCAGCCATAAAATCGAAACCGGTGACCAGGTCATCTCTGCCGTTTATATAAAGGTCCGGGACGGGTACAGCATTGATGAGGTGAACAGCCTTCTGAACGGCCGGATCCGGAAAGTGACGGCGGTGCGGACCCGCAGCATGATCACCGGTGTCTCAAACAGTCTGGCGGGCATCAGCCGCGCCGTTACCGGGCTGATTGTGGCCGTGTGGGTGCTGGCCTTCATCATTCTTCTCCTGGCCTTCCTGCTGATCGTCCGGGAGCGGAGCCGGGAATTTGCGGTTCTGCGTCTGCTTGGCGCCTCAAGGGGCATGCTCTCGCGCATGGTGCTGACGGAATCCATGCTCTGCGGACTCCTGGGCGGTCTCCTTGGAACCGGCATCGCCGCGGCACTGCTCTTCCCGTTCGCCCAGCTCATTGAAACATCGCTGGGACTGCCTTACCTGATGCCGGATAAGGGACGCATCCTGCTGCTGGCAGCCGGTACCGTGGTGCTGTCCATGGCCGTTTCTGCCTTTTCCAGTGTGATTGCGGCCTGTCGCCTGAGCCGGGTAGATCCCGGAACGGCTTTAAGGGGGGAGAACTGAGATGTTGCGGGCGGAAAATCTTTCCAGACAGTATTTTCGAAAAACCGGCACTGCCAATTTCTTCTACGCGGTAAAGCCGCTGAGCCTTGAACTGCTGCCCGGCCAGGTCACGGTGCTGACCGGGCGAAGCGGCAGCGGAAAAACCACGCTGCTCAATATGCTTTCCGGCCTTTTGCCTCCATCCGACGGAAAAGTCTTCCTGGGTGAGACGGACCTGTATCAGCTGGATGACCGGACACTTTCCCGTCTCCGGAATGAAAAGATCGGGGTAGTCCCTCAGGGCCGCAGTGCTGTTGATACACTGACCATCCTTGAGAACATCGTTCTTCCGGCAAAACTGTATGGCCGGGATTACCCGGTGGAGGCAGCGCTTGAGCAGATGGACTGCTTTGGCATCCGGCATCTGCAGGAGGCAAGGCCCGCAGAGCTCTCCGGCGGTGAACTTCGCCGGATGGCCATTGTCCGCGCGCTGGTGCAGGCACCGGAGATCCTGTTTGCGGATGAACCCACCGGCGATCTGGATGATGAAAACACCGCACTGGTCTTTTCAAGGCTCCGCGCGTTTGCGCATGAGCAGGGAAAGCACGTTTTCATCGTTACCCATGAAACGGATGCCGTGCAGTACGCGGATGCGGTTTACCGGATGGATCTGGGAACAGTGTCCCGGGAAAAATAACAAAGGCATCCCCCTGAGGGGGATGCCTTTGATTTTGCCGGAACGATTAAAGAGGCGTGCACTCGCTGTTGAGACGGGCAATGATCTTGGGGAGCTCTTCGTCCACCTTGTCATTGTCCAGCTGGCAGGTGCCGGCATTGCGGTGTCCGCCGCCGCCGTAGGAGAGGCACAGTGCGCCGATATCCGCATTGCTGTCCTTGTTGACAATGGATTTGCCGATCATGACGGCTGTGTTCTGCTTCTTGAAGCCCCAGGCGACATGAATGGAAATCTGGCATTCCGGATGCATGGCGTAAATCATGAAGCGGTTGCCGGCATAGATGGTTTCCTCATTGCGCAGGTCCAGCACCACGACGCGTCCGTGAACCCTGGCAATGCGGGCGACCTGCTCCTTAAACAGTTCCTGCTGCTTGAAGTAGAGGTCCACACGTTCCTTGACATCCGGGAGCGCCAGGACATCATCAATGCTGTGCTCGAGGCAGTAGTCAATCAGGGCCATCATCAGGTCATAGTTGGAAATCCGGAAGTCGTGGAAGCGGCCGAGGCCGGTACGGGCATCCATGATGAAGTTCATGAGAACCCAGCCGGTGGGATTGAGGATTTCATCCAGGGTGAAATCCGCTGAGTCACCCTTGTCAACGGCGGCCATCAGTTCCTCGGAAATACGAGGCAGATTCTTATGTCCGCCGTAATAATCGAAGACAACGCGGGCCGCGCTGCGGGCATCCGGATCAATGATGTACCGATCCTTGTAATCGACGCCGGTCAGACGGGTCAGCTCGGATTCATGATGGTCAAAGGCAATCCCGACACGGGGATCAAAAGGCAGGTTGGTGGTAATATCAGTGGGGCGAATATCGACTTTGCCGTCCTGCACATCCTTGGGGTGAACAAACTTGATTTCATCAATCAGGTTGAGTTCTTTCAGGATCATGGCGCAGACAAGGCCGTCAAAATCGCTTCGAGTCACTAAACGTCTGGTTGTGGAATTATCCATCTCTAATTATCTCCTTGCTGTGAAGACAGATTCAGTTTCTGTTCAGATATTTGCGAATACTATAATACTACACTTCACTTGAAATGAAAAGTAGAAAATTGAAAAACCGTGCCTTGCCGGACTGGAAACATGGGCGCGGAGGGCAGAAACAGGAAGGAATGACCGCTCTTTGCCGGGACAGCCGGCAAAAAGGACGAAAAAGCTGTCCGCTCAGGATATGAGGGACAGCTATTTATCGCGGAATCGTCAGGCATTACCTGTCATAGGTATCATAGAGACTGCGGACTCGAAGCGTTCCCGTCTCCGGTTCCGTTCCGGCCGCGGTAAAGTCGCGGGTGGGGAGAATCGTAAACCGGTGCTCACCCTTTTCCAGATCAATATAGTTGTCATCAAGCCGCAGCACCTGCGATTCTGCCTCGACGGCCACCGCTCTGGCAAAGCAGTCGGAGGTGACAATCAGGGTATCTCCCTCGCGGCGCAGCGTGAGCTTCGGATCGGAAAACGCGTAATGCTTGGGCGCGCAGAACAGAGAGGAACCGCTGGAGAGGCAGCAGTCGTCGGAGATCAGCTGGTAGGTCAGGTGAACCCGGAGGGGATCCTGGTCGTTAAAGTCCAGATGCGGGAGCCAGCAGCCGCTGAAAGGCTGCACCGTTACCGGGAACTCGCCTTCGCGGATGACGGAGGAATCCGGCAGACGGAGCTGCCAGAGCACCTTTCCTGATACGACCGAGCCGGTTTCGTTGGCCACATGCAGATCCGCACTGATATCCACCGGCACCGGGAGGGTATTGGGATTGGGCTTCTGGTCAATCTCACCATGCTCCTCGCAGGAAAGGAGGACCGGGGCGAACATGCGCTTTTCGGCGTACTGCAGCGCTTTCCAGTTGCCGTAATAGTCCACGCTGGCCCAGCTGGCCACCGGCCAGCAGTCATTCAGCTGCCAGACGACCGTTCCCATGCAGGTGCCGCGGTGACGGCGGAAGTGTTCCACGCCGTAACGGATGGCATCCGCCTGCAGGAGCTGGGAACAGTAGACCAGTTCACTGAAGTTCTTCGGATAGAGGAACGTGGCGGAAAGATAATTGAGGATCTTGCCGTTGGCTGCGGCGTTCCGCTGATGCATTTCCATGACCCGGGAGAAGATGTTGAGGTCATTCTCACCGGCAAACCGGCGAATGGTGGGCAGGGCCGGGAAGGACTGGAAGCCGAACTCGGAAAGGAAGCGATAGTGATGCTTCCGGTAGGCCGTAAAGGGCTCATTGCTGTGCCAGACGCCCCAGTAATGGGTATCCCCGCAGTTTTCAGCGCTGCTGTTTTCAAAGTTTCCGCCGGAGGAAGGGGAGGAGGGCCAGTAGAAGGCATCCGGCGCTTCCTCGGAGACGATCCTTGGAATCAGGTCCTCAAACAGACGGATGTAATCATAGAACTGTTTGCGGCTCTTCGGCCAGGAATTGAATTCATACTGTGTCTCAAGCTCATTGTTTCCGCACCACAGGCCAAGGCACGCGTGATTGCGCAGGCGGCGGATATTCTGACGCATTTCGGCATCCACATTCCGGATAAAGTCCGGGCTGAGCTCATAGGAGGCACAGGTGAACATCATGTCCTGCCAGATCAGCAGGCCTTTTTCATCGCAGAGATCATAGAAAAAGTCATCCGGGAAGTAGCCGCCGCCCCAGATGCGGATGCAGTTGAAGTGGCTTTCCTGGGCGGTGGAAAGGAGCAGGTCGGTCCGCTCACGGGTGACCCGGGTGAGGAGATTGTCCTCCGGGATATAGTCAGCGCCCATGGCAAAGATCTGCAGGCCGTTGACCTCAAAGGCGAAATTGCGTCCTTCCAGCGGTTTGTCATCCCGGGTAAGCGAGAGCTGCTTCCGTTCACCCGCAAAGAGGATCAGGTTCGTGCCATCATCCAGGTCCGGCGTCTGGTCGGTCATGTGGGGATCAAACTGCTCACCGGGCATGGGATCCGTATTGACAGTCAGGGTGCGCAGGCCGATGCGGCTGCAAATCGTATCGAGGATTTCGCCGTTTTCATCCCGCAGCTCCGTCGTGACGGTGTACAGGGGCTGCGCGCCGTACCCGTTGGGCCACCAGAGCTGCGGATGGTCTACCTCAACGGTCAGGAAGGTGTGAATCTGGGGACGGATGACGCTGGGACTGTACAGGGACTCGTTCAGTGTGGCAAAATGCTCCGGATCCGGGCATTCGCAGACAGCGGAAAACGTGGTGCCATCCGGCGCCGTCACCTCGGTGCTCACGGAACAGAAACCGAGGGTATCCGTGCTGGTGAATTCGACATGGGCATCCAGATGGAGGGTTACGCCGGTGACCGTGCTGTCCTGCCGGTGATGCACCTGACGGATGCCCACGGATTCAAGGCGCGCGGTCCTGACCAGCAAAAGCTCAACCGGGCGGAACAGGCCGGCATCCGGAAGGCGCGGACCCCAGTCCCATCCGAACATGCAGGCTGCCTTGCGCAGATGCGGGAAACCGGGCATGGCATCCGAGGAGGCGCCCACCGGGCAGCGCGCATTCTCGGAGAGAATGTAACGGATGGGGGAAAGCAGGTGCACCCGCAGACGGTTGGGAACATCCGGCGATACGAATCCGGTAATTTCGTATTCCCAGACGCGGTGCATATTATCCGCTGAGCCAATCTGAACATCATTCAGGTAGATTTCAGCCAGCGTGTCGATGCCGTTAAAACGGAGCAGAACCGCATGGTCTGCGATTTCATCGGCGGAAAGGGTGAAAACCGTCTCGTAATCAAAATCATTTTCAAGGAGACGCGTTGCCAAAAGTTCATTGTCGCGGTAAAATGGGTCAGGAATCAGTTTGTGTTCCAGCAATGTGCTGTACACACTGGAAGGGACACTGGTTTCAACGGGCGCTTCGGGAATGCCGTAAACGTTTTCGCCGAGGACGGACAATGTCCATCCTTTATCCAGTTTTTTAATCTGCATGAAGAGATCCTCCCGTTCATCGTTGCGGAAATTGGCACGAACTGTGCTCCGGAATCAATTTCAGGAGCATATCGGATGCTGCGGCTGATTATATCATGAGCGGTGTACCGGATACAATCAGTCATTTTTCAGTTCCGGTCATCCTGTGCCCGCACCGGCATCGTTTAATACAGGAAATCAGAAAGGAATACAATGCGTTACAGATGTCTGATTCTGGACCATGATGATACGGTCATGGACAGTACAAGGGAGATTCATTATCCGGCTTTTCTGGCGGCGCTGGCCAGGATGCGGCCATATCATTATGTGTCACTGGAGGACTATTTCAAGCTGAATTTCAAACCGGGGTTCCTTGAATACTGCGAAAATGTGCTGCAGATGACCAGTCAGGAACTGGACACGGAATACGGGATCTGGCAGAGCTATGTCCGGGAGCGAATTCCCAGGTGCTTCCCCGGAATCCCGGACATCATCCGGCGGCAAAAGGCAGAAGGCGGACTCGTCTGCGTGGTATCACATTCGGTCAAAACCAATATTCTGAGAGACTATGCCGCCAATGATCTGCCGGAGCCGGATGCGGTTTTTGGGTGGGAGATGCCCAGGGAACAGCGCAAACCCGCCCCCTATCCGGTGGAACGGATCCGGGAAATGTTTGATCTTCGGCCCGCAGAATGTCTGGTGGTGGATGACCTGAAACCCGGACTTGACATGGCCGGGGCGGCCGGCGTGGACTTTGCCTGTGCAGCCTGGGCTCACCGGATCGAGTCCATTCGCCGGTACATGCGGGAGCGGTGTAAAAATTTTTTTGAGCATCCCTCCGAACTGAATGCCTTTCTCTTTGACTGAAACAGGCCGGAAAGTGCAATTTATTGTACACTTTGCATTTATATCCGAGTGACTTTTTATCCAAATTTGTAAAATAATGTGATTTTTTTGCTATACCTTGTTTTTTTTCGCAGAGGGTTGTATAATACCTTCGTTTGTTGATGACTGTTTGATTTTTATGGAAAGAGTGGGCATGCCCACTCTTTCTGTTCTAATTCGGCCCTTTCCGCCAGCCGTGCGGGAAGAGGCGTTTAAAAGGAGAGTGCGAATGGCACGAAGTGAGCTGAACAGGACACTGGAACCTCAGCTGGAGGCTCTGGCCGGTGAATTCGGTTTTGAGTTTGTGGATGCAGAGATCGTCAAGGAAGGCGCCAGTCGTTATTTCCGTATATATATTGACAAGCCCGGTGGGATTACCTTGAATGACTGTGAGAGTTATCATCGTCGTGTGATACCGTTGGTGGAACAGGTCGATTATGACTTTCTTGAGGTATGTTCGCCGGGTCTTGATCGTCCTCTTAAAAAGGAAAAGGATTTCCGTGCGCACATGGGTGACCGGGTTGAGGTGCATCTGTACCGGCCGCGCGGCGGCAAAAAGGTGTTCGAGGGTGAGCTGACCGGTTTTGAGGGTTCGGCCTTCACCATCGCCGAAGGGGACAATACGGAAACGTTTGAACTGAAAGAGGTTTCCCTGTGCAGGCCAGTGGTCGTCATTACAGAGGATGATCTGAACGGAAACATTGTGAATCTGATCACCGAGGACTTAACCGAAGAATAGTAGATGGAGGATCTTACGGTATGCTGGATAAAAATCAGAACAAGGAAATGATCGAGGCTGTTGCGGCGCTGGCCAAGGAAAAGGGCATCAGCAAGGAAGTCCTTTTTACGGCCATCGAGGAAGCACTCCGCAGTGCCTATAAAAATAACTTTAACAAGCAGAACGGCGCTGCTCCCGTCAATACCAATGTTCGGGTTGAATTGAACCGGGAAAATGGTGCAGTTCATCTTTACGCACGCAAAACAGTTGTTCTGGAAGTGGAAGATGATGCGACCGAGATTTCTCTTGAAGAGGCAAGGAAGATACAGCCGAGCTATGAGGAGGATGACATCGTCGAGACCGAGGTGACGCCCTCCAATTTCCGGCGCATGGCGGCACAGACCGCCAAGCAGGTCATCGTGCAGAAGATCCGTGAGGCCGAGCGTGGCAAGACTTACGATTCCTTCATCGAAAAGGAAAACGAGATTCTGACGGCCATCATTTACAGTGTGGACCCCATCAGCCATGATGTCAATGTGGAAATCGGCAAGACGGCCGGCATTCTTGAGGTCAGTCAGCAGATGCCCACGGACAATTACACGCCGGGAGAGCGGCTCAAGGTATACGTCCTTGAGGTAGACGGCGGCCGCGGCGGAAAAGGCGGCACGCAGGTACACGTGTCCAGAATCCACCCGGGTCTGGTCAAGCGCCTGTTTGAGATGGAGGTTCCGGAAATTCAGAAAGGCGAGGTTCAGATCAAGTCCATCGCCCGCGAGGCCGGCTCCAGAACGAAAATCGCGGTTCATTCCACGGATGCCATGATTGATCCGGTGGGGTCCTGCGTCGGGCCCCGCGGTCAGCGGGTTGACCGGGTGGTTACGGAACTCAAGAATGAGAAGATTGATATCATCAAATGGTCTCAGGATCCCACGGAGTTCGTCTCAAATGCCCTGAACCCGGCAAATGTGCTGAGTGCCACGATCAATGAGAAGGAAAAGATCTGCAATGTGGTGGTGCCGGACAATCAGCTGTCCCTGGCCATCGGCAAGGAAGGACAGAATGCCCGTCTGGCGGCCCGCCTGACCGGCTGGAAGATCGATATCAAGAGTGCTACCCAGGCAGCGGAGGCGGAGCAGGAAAAGGAAGCGCCGTCCGCAGCTGAGGCAAAGGAACCGGAAATGCCCGACACTTCGGACACCCTTGATGATCTTTCCATTGATGAACTGGATCTGGATGATCTCAAGGTGGATGACCTGGACATTCCGGATGATGTGAAGTAAGGGGTATCAGTTTGAAAGCAAGAAAAATTCCGATGCGTATGTGTGTCGGTTGCCGAGAGATGAAAGAGAAAAAGAGCCTTCTGCGCATCGTCAAAAATGCGGAGGGCGAAATCTCCTTTGATAAAACCGGAAAAGCTTCCGGCCGCGGTGCCTACATCTGCCGCAGCAGGGAATGTCTGATGAAAGCGCGGCAGCAGCGGCAGCTGGAACGGGCTCTTGAAACCCGGATCGGCGAGGAAATCTTTGATCGTCTTGCAGAGGAAATGGATGAATAAAGCAAATGCTTTTTTCGGTACGCTGGGACTTGCCATGCGTTCCGGTCAGGTCGTCATCGGTGAGCCGAAGACCCGGATGCTTTTGTCCGGAGGGAAGGCCGCACTGGTCCTGATCGACGCGGCAGCCTCAGCGAATACAAAGAAAACGGTTCTTGACAAATGCCGGTTTTACGGCTGTCCCGCGGTGACTGTGGCGCAGGGATGCCTGGGAACGGCACTCGGGCGTCCGGCATGCATCGTGGCCGGCGTACTAAAAGGCGGACTTGGTGAACTGCTTTATAAAAAGGTCGTGGAAAACAAATTCAATGAAATACAATTCGAACTCAACGACGGACAAACACAGGCAAATATGTGAATTGTGGGGTGCAATTGCTGAATGGCGAAGAAAATTCAAGAATTAACCAAGGAACTCAGTCAGAAATCTGTTCAACTCTATGCGGATGTCTCCAAAACGAAGAGTGCTGCCGAGAAGCTGCTGGCTGATCTGAAAAAGATCGAGACAGGCTTTGCACAGAAAGAAGAGGCGGCGATTGCCGAGCAGAAAATGCGGACAATCCAGGCAACCAAAGCGTGGACCATGCCGGATGATGTCGTTGAGGAGAAGCCGGCCGCGTCCTCAGAACCCGTGGCAGCCCCTGAGAAGGCCGATCCGGTCAGGGAGATGAAGACGCCTGCGGCTGAGACAAAGAATGAAAAGGCCGAGCATATGCCCCGCGAGGAAAAAGCCGAGAAAACGGAGAAGGTGCAGCTCGAAGCAAAGGCAGCGGCTGAGAAACCGGTACAGGAAAACCAGCCCTCAGAGCCTGCCGTTAAGGAACAGCCTGTAAAAGCTGCACAGCCTCAGGGGAATGTCCGTCCGGCCCAGGAGCAGCAGAGTCCGGCACAGCAGGGTCAGCAAGCCCAGAGCCAGTCGCGTCAGGCGCAGCCCCGTCAGGGACAGCAGGGCCAGGGCTTTGTCCGTCAGGGTCAGCAGGGTCAGGCGCAGCCTCGTCAGGGTCAGCAGGGTCAGGCTCAGTCCCGTCAGGGCCAGCAGGGTCAGGCTCAGCCCCGTCAGGGCCAGCAGGGTCAGGGCTTCGGCCGTCAGGGACAGCAGGGTCAGGGCTTTGCACCGCGTCAGGGACAGCAGGGCCAGGGCTTTGCACCGCGTCAGGGCCAGCAGGGTCAGGGCTTTGGCCGGCCGGGTCAGCAGGGCCAGGGTTTTGCCCGTCAGGGACAGCCGGGACAGCAGGGCGGCATGAGGCCGGGAAACGGACCGCAGAACCGTCCGGCAGGGGCCAGGATGAAGCCCAAGGCGGCGGAGCCGGATATCATTCCGTCCATCGAGAAGGAACGCGTTTCCAACTACGATCCCAACAAGAAGCTGCGTCAGCGGCAGCATGATCCTGAGCATCAGGTCACCAAGAACCGCAAACAGCTTGCCCGTGAGAGCGGTTACAGCGACATGGATGATGAAGTGGTACGCGGCCGCAGGAAGAAGCAGAGCAAGCAGGACAAGCAGCAGAAGATGGCGCCGATCAAGATTGAAACCGCTTACATGACGGCGGAGACCATCACGGTGCGCGATCTGACAGAGCGTATCGGCAAGCCGGCCGGCGAGATCATCAAGAAGCTGATGCTCCTTGGCATCATGGCCACGATCAATCAGGAACTGGATTTTGATACTGCTTCTCTGGTCGCCTCTGAATTCGGCGTCACGCTGGAAATGAAGCTGGATAAGACGGCAGAGGATGCACTCTCTGCGGAGAACATTGAGGATAAGGAAGAGGATCTCCAGCCGCGTCCGCCGGTCATTACGGTGATGGGTCACGTCGACCACGGCAAGACCTCGCTGCTTGACTATATCCGCAAGACCAAGGTAACCGATGGCGAGGCCGGCGGCATTACTCAGCACATCGGCGCCTATGTGGCGCAGGTCAACGGGCGTCAGATCACGTTCCTGGATACCCCCGGCCACGAGGCGTTCACGGCCATGCGTGCCCGCGGCACACAGGCTACCGATATCGCCATCCTGGTGGTGGCGGCAGATGACGGCGTCATGCCGCAGACCATTGAGTCCATTCATCATGCCCGCGCGGCCAAGTGCCCGGTCATTGTGGCCATCAATAAGATTGACAAGCCGGGGGCCGATCCGGAGCAGGTCAAGCAGGGCCTGACCCAGTATGAACTGATCCCCGAGGAGTGGGGCGGCGATACCATCATGGTTCCCGTTTCCGCCAAGACGGGCGAAGGGGTGGATGACCTGCTTGAGAATGTCCTGCTGCTGGCGGACATGCTGGAGCTGAAGGCCAATCCGGACAGAAAGGCCCGCGGCGTCATTATCGAGGCCAAGCTGGATCATTCCCGCGGCCCGGTCGCCACGGTTCTCGTGCAGAACGGCACACTCAATGTGGGCGACATGGTCGTTTCCGGCAGCACCTATGGCCGTGTGCGCGCCATGACCAACAGCCGCGGCGAACGCGTCAAGTCGGCGGGTCCCGCCACACCGGTTGAGATTGTCGGATTCGGTGAGGTGCCGGATGCCGGCGAGGAGCTCATTGCCGTTGAGGATGAACGGCTGGCACGTCAGGTCGTTCAGGAGCGTTCCGCCAAGGCACGTGCCTCCATGGCCAAGAGCAGCTCGGCTTCTTCTCTGGAAGAGCTCTACAGCAAGCTGGCCGAGGGCGAAGTGAAGGATCTGAACATCATCATCAAGGCCGATGTTCAGGGCTCCGTGGAAGCGGTCAAGCAGTCACTTGAAAAACTCAGCAATGACAAGGTCCATGTGAAGACCATTCACAGCGGTGTGGGCGGCGTGACAGAGAACGATGTCATGCTGGCCGGCATTGACGGGGCCATCATTATCGGATTCAATGTCCGTCCGGACGGAAAAGCCCGCGAGGCGGCTCAGCGCGATGGCATTGATATTCGTTATTACCGGATTATCTATCAGGCCATCGAGGATATCGAGAAGGCCATGAAGGGCATGCTCTCACCGGAGTTCAAGGAGAATCTCCTGGGGCACGCGGAGGTCCGCAATGTGTTCAGAATCACCGGTGTCGGCACCGTTGCTGGCTGCTATGTCACGGATGGAAAGATCCAGCGCAACGCGCAGGTCCGTCTGCTTCGTGACAATGTGGTTATCTTTGAGGGCAAGCTTTCCTCCCTGCAGCGCTTCAAGGATTCCGTCCGTGAGGTCTCGGAGGGTTATGAGTGCGGCGTCGGTCTTGAGAACTATTCCGACATCAAGAACGGCGACGTGGTGGAATGCTTCCTGATGGAAGAGGTCAAGGTGGGTTAATGCCCCCCTGGTAAAGAGGAAAACTGGCACGTTTGGAAAACAGACCGGACGTGCCTTTCTTTGAAAGGAACAGTATGTCAGTACAGCAGTTTGAACGGACAGACCGGATTGCATCGGAGATGATGCGTGAGGTGGAAAAAATTATCCGTGAGGAGGTGCGTGACCCCAGAACGGACTGTCTGTTTTCCATTACCCATGCCGAGGTGACCCGTGATCTGCGCTATGCGAAAATCTATGTAAGCGTGCTGGAAGAGGACAAGCGTCAGCCGATGATGAAGGCGCTCAAGAGTGCCGCCGGTTTCATCCGGCACGCCGTCGGACAGAGGATTCAGATGCGTTATACACCGGAACTGATTTTCTATCTGGATACCTCCATTGAATATGGTGTTCACATTGCAGAAATTCTGAATCAGGTGAACAAGGAGACAAAGGATGTCAATAGAGAGCAGTGACGCCTGGCTTGAGCAGCTGAAAAATGGAAGGTCTTTTCTTCTCATCTCCCATATAAGCCCGGACGGGGATACCATTGGCTCTGTTCTGGCTCTTCGTCTTGCCCTTCTGTCCCTTGGGAAAAAGGTCAGCATTGTCTGTGACGGGGTCATTCCCGCCTTCATTCCTCCTCTTCCGGGCCTTGATGACTATCTGAAGCCGGAGGAGGTCAACGGGGGATATGATACGGCCATTGCGGTCGATGTCAGTGCACCGGAGATGATGGGCAATTCAGGTCCGCTCTTTGAGGAGGCCAGTTGCAGGATGGTCGTTGATCATCACGCGACAAATCCCGCCTTCGGGGACATTAACTGGATCCGGCGGGGAGAATCAGCCTGCTGTCAGATTATCTATGATGCTGTCAGGGAACTGGGGATTGCGCTGAACCGGGAACTGGCGGAATGCCTTCTGCTGGGGCTTTCCACTGATACCGGCCATTTTCAGTACAGCAGCACGACTGCCCTGACAATGGAGACCGCCGCCGCCCTGGTCGACGCCGGGGCGGATATCAGCCGGCTGACCCGGTATCTTTACCGTTCGCAGAGCATGTCAAGAGTCCGGCTGACAAAACTCGTTTATTCAAAAATGCATTTTGCCGACAATGAGCAGATCGGCATGGTCGAATTAACCATGGATGATGTGGCGCAGACCGGAGCCTCAAAGGAAGACATGGATGGCCTGGTCAATATACCGCTTGAAATCAGCGGTGTCCGGTTTGCCTTCCTGGCCAGCGAGGGGGAAAAAGGAATCAAGATATCTCTGCGGGCAATGGAACCGGATACGGTTAACGATGTGGCAGCCCAATTCGGCGGCGGCGGGCATGCGCAGGCAGCTGGCTGTACCATTCGCGGACTTTCCCTGTATGAAGCGGCCGAAAAGGTCCTTCAGGCGATTGAGGCCAAACTATGAATGGATTTCTTGCCGTTCTGAAACCGCCCGGAATCACCTCCGCGGCAGTTGTCGGGAAGGTGAAGCATGCTCTGCCCAAAGGTACCCGGGTGGGCCATGCAGGAACCCTTGACCCGGCAGCGGCCGGCGTTCTGCCGGTGATGATCGGGCGGGCAACACGCCTGTTCGACTATACCACGGACAAAACGAAAGTGTATATTGCCGAGCTGGTTCCCGGGATCGAGACGGATACGCAGGATACCACCGGAACCGTCCTGCGCCGGGGACCGACTTTTTCGCAGACGGAACTTGAGGCTGTATTGCCTTCGTTTATCGGGACGGTTGCCCAGATTCCGCCCATGTACTCCGCGCTGAAGCGGGATGGTCAGCGGCTGTATGAGCTGGCCAGAAAAGGGGAGTCGCTGGAACTTGAGGCCAGGAACGTTCAGATTGACGGGATTCGTGTCCTGTACAGCGAAGGCGACCACGTTTTTCTTGAAATCCGCTGCGGGCGGGGAACCTATATGCGGACGCTCTGTCATGACATCGGCCGGGCACTGGGGAGCTGTGCCTGTATGGGCATGCTGATCCGCACGCAGGCTGGCCCGTTTGCCATCGACGACTGTATCCCGGTTGAGCACCTGGATGCGGCGACGATTGAAAAAGCGCTTCTGCCCATGGATCTGCCGGTGTTGGGCTTTCCGCAGGTGGATGTGACCGGACAGATTTCCGAACGGCACCTGCGGGCGGGAATGCCCGTTGCCTGCGGGGAATCCATTCCGGAAAATGAGCCCGTACGTCTATACTGGCAGGGGCAGTTCTGCGGAATGGCCCGCCGCAAGGAAAATAAACTGACTTTTGACTGTATGCTCTTGGAGTGAAACATATTGAAGATTTATACACAGGAAGAGGAATGGGACGGCGGTGAGACAGCAGTTGCTTTCGGCATGTTTGACGGTGTTCATCTGGGACACCGCAAACTGATTGAAACAAACTGCCGGGAAGCAGAGAAACGCGGGCTGACCGGAATGGTTTTTACCTTTTCCAATCATCCGCTGAGCATCATTACCCCGGAACAGATTCCGCTGCAGATCAATACAACGGAGGAAAAAATCGCCGATCTTGAATCCTGCGGTGTATCTGCCGTCCTTCTGCGGCCATTTGACCGGGAATTTGCCGGTCTCAGTGCGGAGGCGTTTGTTGAGCGGATTGCCTTAACGCTTCATCCCCGGCTCTTTGTCATCGGCTTCAACTACACCTTCGGTGCACATGGATGCGGCAGGGCAGAGGATATGCAGCGGCTGGGCAAAAAATACGGCATTGACACCTGCATTGTGGACCGGGTGCAGCTGGCAGGGGATACCGTCTCCTCCAGCCGGATCCGCGCGGCGCTTGCCGAGGGCCAGATTGATCTGGCCAATACCATGCTGGGACGGCCGTATCGGATTTCCGGTGTCGTCGAAAGGGGAAAGCACCTGGGACGGACCCTGGGATTCCCGACCGCGAACCTGTCTTTTCCGGATGGGAAAATCATTCCCCGATACGGCGTCTATGCCTGCATGGCCCGCATCGGAACGGCCAGTTATCCGGCCGCGGTCAATGTCGGAAAACATCCGACTGTCCCGGACGGGAAGCCGACGATCGAGGCGTTTCTGCTGGATTATCCGGGCGACTCGCTCTATGATGAACACCTGACCTTGGAATTCCGCTATTTTATCCGGCCGGAGCGCCGGTTCGAATCACTGGAGGCGCTCAGGGCGGAGGTTCTGGCCAACTGTGACGAGGCGGTACAGCTCCTGCGCGGTCAGGCCGTTTAAGTTTCACGATCATGCCTGCCGCAGCGCGGCAGGCTGTTCCATTTCAGTCTTTGACAGATGAAGAAAGTGAGAAGGAAAATGAAACGTGTATTTCTGGTATTCATGCTCCTGATGTCTTTCCTGGGAACTGCACTGGCGCTGCCGGAGACAGACCGCGCAGGGAATCCCATTGCCCTCAAGGATAATCCGGAACGGATCGTCTCCATGGCGCCCTCCACCACGCGGGTGCTGACCGATCTGGGCCTTACGGAAAAGCTGGCCGCCATTGACACGTATTCCGCCGGCTATCAGCCGTCTCTGTCGAACCTTCCGCAGTTTGACATGATGACCCCGGACGTGGAAAAGCTGGCGGCGCTTGATCCTGACCTGATCTTCATTACCGGAATGAGCCTTTCCGGCGGCACCAATCCGTATCAGGCCTTGCGGGACATGGGGATTCCCGTGGTGGAGATTCCCACCAGCAATTCCATTGAAGGCATCCTTCAGGATGTGGCGTTCATCGGGGAGTGTGTCGGCGCCGACGCCGCGCCGCTGACCGCCGGCTTTCAGCCGCTGCTTGACCGGATCAAAACCCTCCGGGAAACCATTGAAACGAAAAAGACCGTAGCCATTGAGGTAGCGGCACTTCCGTACCTCTGTTACGCAGGCGGCGAAACCTACCTGGATGAAATGATCACCCTCATCGGGGCGGAAAATGCGTATCATAACCGGGAGGCATGGGCATCCGTGACCGAAGAGGAAGCGGTTGCCGCCAATCCGGATGTGCTTGTGACGGTCATCAGCTATCTGCCGGATCCGGTTGCCGAGATTCTCGGGCGGAAAGGATGGGAGAGCATGAACGCCATCCAGAACAAAGATGTTTACCTCCTCAATGAGGAGGCGGCCAATCAGCCGAACCATCACATTCTTGACGCGCTCATTGAACTGGCCAAGGCCGTTTATCCGACGGTTTACGCCGATCTCACCCTGGAGAACCTGAAGTGAGTCCCTCGCTCCCGGACCTTTTAACGTGAAAGTCCGGGAGCGGACAAGGAGAAACATGGGAATCAAACGAATCATCCATCATCTCAAAATACCGGCGGCAGTTTCTGCCGCTGTTTTCTGTCTGTTTCTGGGAATGGTGTCCGGCAGTGTGAACATTTCCCCGGGGGATATTCTGTCCATCATCCGCAGCCATCTGCTGCAGGCCCCTCTGCCTGAGGGAATCTCGCGCAATACCGCATCGATTCTCTGGAATCTGCGGATGCCCAGAGCGGTGATGGCCTTTCTGGTGGGCGCTGCACTTTCCATGAGCGGCACGGTCATGCAGAGCGTGCTGCGAAATCCGCTGGCCTCAAGTTTTACCCTGGGGGTTTCCTCCGGTGCCTCCCTCAGCGCGGCACTGGCGATTCTGACCGGATTGTCGCTGCCGTTTCTGGGACAGAACACGGTGGTGTTGTGCGGATTTCTGGGCGGTCTCCTGACGGTCTTCCTGGCCATGGCCATCGCGCAGCACTTTGACCGGAATTTTGGAAACACCACCGTGATTCTGACCGGCATGGTCCTTTCCCTTTTTGTCAACGCCCTGCTGACACTGGTGACCTCCTTCTCTCATGAACATCTGCAGCAGGTGGTTTTCTGGCAGATGGGGAGCTTTTCCGGACAAAGCTGGGGCAACTGTGCCGTCATGGCCCTGATGACACCCGTGCTCATGCTCTGCCTGATGCATTACGGCAGTGAGATGGACCTGATGACGTTCGGGGAAGAGCAGGCGCTGTCGGCCGGGGTGGACATGCGGAAAACCCGGATCATTCTGATTGCCGTTTCCGCCCTGCTCACCGGTGCATCCGTATCCTTTGCCGGCGTCATCGGCTTTGTGGACCTGATTGCCCCGCATGTGGTCCGGCGCATCTTTGGCAGCCGGCATGCGCTGGTGATCCCCATGAGTGCGCTCCTGGGCGGTGCCTTTATGGTGCTTGCCGACCTGATCGCCAGAACCATCGTGTCCCCGCGGGAACTGGCCATTGGCGCGGTCACTGCGCTGATTGGTGCTCCGTTTTTTGCCTTCATCTTTTTCAGCCGCAGACAGGGCTGACGCAATTGCCGTGAACGGGAGGGAACTGCCATTTTAGAACTGATCAATGTGTCTGCCGGATATGGCGGCCGGAAGGTACTTGAAAACATCAGCTGCCGCTTTGAACCCGGCAGCTGTACCTGTGTTCTGGGTCCCAACGGATGCGGCAAAACAACGCTGCTGCGGGCAATGGCCGGCCTGATCCCGCATCAGGGCAGGATTCTCCTGAACGGAACGGATGTGATGAACATCCGGCGTCTGGATCTTGCGGGCCGGATTGCCCTCATGAGTCAGCTCAATGATCTGTATTTTTCCTACTCGGTTTATGATACGGTCATGCTGGGCAGGTACAGAAAGATGCGGGGACACCTGTTTTCCGTTCCGTCGGTAACGGACAGGGAAGCCGTTGAGCAGGCCCTCCGGATGACCGGCCTGGAGGAATTGCGGGACCGCCAGATCGATACACTGTCCGGCGGTCAGCGTCAGCGGGTCTTCCTGGCCAGAACGTTCGTGCAGGACCCGGAAATCATCCTACTGGATGAGCCCACCAATCATCTGGATGTGCGGTATCAGGTGGAGCTGATAGACCATCTGCGCCGGTGGAGCCGGCAGGGAAACCGGACGGTCATCGGGGTCATGCATGATGTGAATCTGGCTCTTCGCCTCAGCCAGAATGTCCTGTTTATGAAGGAGGGGCAGATATGCCGGCAGGGACTGTTCCATCAGGTGGCAGACCGGGCGTTCCTTCAGGACATTTACGGCATGGATATTGCCCGATTCATGCAGGAATCCCTTGAAAACTGGTCGATTTCATAGAGCAGCGGAACAGAAACGCCGTACGTTTCTGAGTGTTTTCCTGCAAAGAGATGCAGGAAGCATGATTGACAGTACAAACAGAAAAGATGTAGGATACATCCAATCTCTATATACTGGGAATATCGGCCTGGGAATTTCTCAGTGTCGAGTTACCGGAAGTGCTGTTGCAGTTCATCCTGACGGTTCTGCTTGGCGCAGCGCCTGCCGTTGCCTGTGCAAGGCTCATTCTGCTCGGGATGAGCGCTCCCTCGCAGGAATACGTGCTGATCAATCCTCCGTTTCTCCTGTGTATCTCGGCGATTGTGGTTGCTCTTTATCTGGGAATCGGCGTTCTGGTTACCATGGGAGCAATCCGCCGCATGGACTAACTGAAGTACCTGAGCGAAAGATAGGCAATTAAGCCCGGGAAAACAACGGAGTGGAGGGAAGGTTTCCCCGGAAGGAACGAAACTGGCACTGACGGTCGTTATTTCCATACAGCCCGGATTTCCTGTTCCCGTTTCGGGGACAGCTGATCTGAGCAGATCAAATGCAGCAATCAAAAACCAACATTGGAACCCACAGGGCGGAGGAATGAATATGAAGAAAGTCATTGCATCTGTTGTCTCTTTTATCCTGATACTCTCATTGACGTTCTGTATATCTGCGGAAGAACAGCACAGGGAAGGCAGTGACGGGGTTACATACACGTATGCCGAACATCCTCTTGAGAGAAATGGCATTGCGCTCCACCTTGACTGTATGAAGGTCGGAGATAACGTCATGGAGAGGAACATCCTTCTGATTCATGGCGTCACCTATTCTTCACATGAGTTTGATGTGGTTTATGAAGATTACAGCCTTGTCCGTTTTCTTGCGCGGGCTGGCTATGCCGTTTGGCGTCTGGATATTGCCGGATTTGGTCAGTCAGGGGAAGTGGAGGATGGCTATCTTCCTGATTCTGACTATGCGGCAGAGGACATTCATGCCGCTGTAGAGAAGATCTGTGAGATATCCGGACAGGAAAAGATCGATCTGCTGGGATGGAGCTGGGGAACCGTGACCACTTCCCGGTTTGCCGTGGACCATCCTGAGCATATCAGTCATCTTGTGCTTTATGCACCGATTTTAAGCGGCCTTGGAAAGGCGGATGTCACGGAGCCTTTTCACCATAATACCTGGGAACATGCCGCAGATGATTTTCAGAAACGGGAAGATGGATCGTTTGATTATTCGATCGCAGACCCGGTTGTCATTGAACTGCTCTGTTCTGGTTCCTGGCACTATGACCGGGAATCCAGTCCGAACGGCGGCAGGCGCGATCTTTGCGTCGATACCGCACAGTCCCTGATTGATCTTGGAAGGATTCCCGTCCCGACGCTTGTCATCTGTGGGGATCAGGATCCTTATCTTGATTATGACCGGGTAAATACAGTGCTGGATTTCCTGCCTGCCGGGTCAGCGCTTGAGGTAATCGAAGGGGCATCCCATGTGGCCTTTCTGGAAAAGCCCTATCACCGTGACTTCCAGGAAAGGCTGATGCGGTTCCTTAACGGTCAGAGGACAGAGACAGCCGGAACCTGAACCTTTGCCCGGCTGATTTTGCCTGAAGATTGCGGAAGAATTTCGGAAATTCAGCGAAAAGTCGTTACTTTGCTGTTTACAAACAGGGCGTTCCATGTTAGAATACCGTCCGGTCGTAACCACCTGCTCAGAAAAACGATACTCCAAACGTTTTCCGGGCTTCTGGCGTTTGACACAAGAATAATTGGAGGAAAACAAAAATGGCTATCACTAAAGCTGAAAAAGAAGCAATTGTCAGCACTTACGGCAGACACGAGGGTGACACTGGTTCCCCCGAGGTACAGATTGCGCTTCTTACGAAACGCATCAACGATCTGAATACTCATCTGAAGGAGCATCCGAAGGATCATCATTCCCATCGCGGCCTTCTCCTGATGGTTGGTCAGCGTCGCGGCATGCTTGATTATCTCAAGAAGATCGACATTGAGCGTTATCGTACTCTGGTAGCGAAACTGGGTCTGCGCAAGTAAGCTCAGGTTTACTTTTGGCGCTTATTCCCAGATGAGCCGTCATTTGGGACAGACCAAATGACGGCTTTTTGATCGGATTAGAGGGTTCTTTTCCGAGGTTAGTGTGGCAGGTAGTATTGAAAGGAGTTTCTTGGTTCATGGAAAGGGTTTTTACGACTGAACTGGGTGGTCGTGCTTTGTCGATGGAATTCGGCAAGTACTGCGGTCAGGCCAATGGGTCTGTCATCGTGCGTCTTGGCGATACCGTTGTAATGGTCAATGTGACTGCGGCGGAACAGCCGCGTGAGGGGCAGGACTTTTTCCCGCTCAGTGTTGATTTTGAAGAGAAAATGTATGCGGTCGGCAAGCTGCCCGGCGGATTCATCAAGCGTGAGGGCCGTCCTTCCGAGAAGGCTACCCTGACTGCCCGCCTGATCGACCGCCCTCTGCGTCCTCTGTTCAACAAGGGAATGCGGAATGATGTTCAGGTTGTCTGTACCGTTCTGTCCTGTGAGACAGATGTTCCGCCTGAAATTCCGGCAATGCTCGGTGCCTCCGCCGCCATTGCGGTCAGTGATATTCCCTGGGCCGGCCCCATCGGTGCCGTGGCTGTGGGTCTTGTCGACGGCGAAATTGTCATCAACCCGGATGTGGCACAGCGTGCCGTCTCCAAACTGGCCCTGACCGTTGCCGGAACCGATGAGGCAGTCCTCATGGTTGAAGCCGGCGCCAAGGAGATCAGCGAGGATGATATGCTGCGCGCCATCCTGACCGGTCATGAGGAGATCAAGAAACTGGTTGCTTTCCAGAAACAGATTGTCAGTGAGATCGGCAAGGAAAAGAAGGAATTCCCGGTCTTTGAGACAGGGGAGGACATCAAGGAAGCGGTTCACCGTGATTTTCTCGAGCGTACCGAATGGGCTTTCGAGGCATTTGACCGGCATGAGCGCGGCGACCGCGAAACCATTGTCGCGAATGAAGCACATGAAAAGTATGCGGAAATCTATGCAGACCGCATGGCCGAAGTGGACGATGCGCTGTACTATCTTCAAAAAGAGGTTATGCGGCGCAAGATCATTGACAAGGGAATTCGCCCGGACGGCCGCGGCATGACCGATATCCGTCCGATCTGGTCCGAGGTTTCCGTCCTGCCGCGTGTCCATGGCTCCGGTGTCTTTACCCGCGGTGAGACGCAGGTCATGTCCATTGCCACCCTGGCTCCGGTCAGCGAGGCACAGGTCATTGAGGGCCTCGGTGAGGAAACCAGCGAGCGGTATATGCACAATTACAACATGCCGCCGTATGCCTCCGGTGAGGCCGGAAGGCTGAAGAGCCCCGGACGCCGTGAAATTGGTCATGGTGCTCTGGCCAAGCGGGCACTGTTGCCGGTTATCCCCCCGGTAGATGAGTTCCCGTATGCCATCCGCGTGGTCAGTGAGGTTCTCTCCTCCAACGGTTCAACCTCTCAGGCTTCTGTCTGCGGTTCCACGCTTGCCCTGATGGATGCCGGCGTGCCGATCACGGCGCCTGTTGCCGGTGTTGCCATGGGCCTGATCAAGGATACGGAGACCGGAAAGGTTGCCGTGCTGACCGATATTCAGGGCCTTGAGGACTTCCTGGGCGACATGGACTTCAAGGTTGCCGGCACCATGAACGGCATCACCGCCATTCAGATGGATATCAAGATCAAGGGAATTGACGAGCCGATTCTCCGTCAGGCGCTCTCTCAGGCACTGGATGGACGTCTGTTCATTCTTGGAAAGATGCTTGAGACCATTCCGGAGCCGCGCAAGTCACTGTCCAAGTATGCACCGAAGATCATCAATTTCATGATCAATCCGGACAAGATCCGTGAGGTTATCGGACCTGGCGGAAAGATGATCAACAAGATCATTGAGGAGACCGGCGTCAAAATTGACCTCGAGGATGACGGCAATGTCTACATCGCCACAGCCGATGAGGATGCTGCCCGCAAGGCCAGACGCATTATCGAGGGTATTGCCAAGGATGTGGAGGTCGGTGAGGTTTATACCGGCAAAGTTGTCCGCATGATGAACTTTGGCGTTTTTGTCGAGCTGCTGCCGGGCAAGGACGGCATGGTGCATATCTCCAAACTGTCGGATCATCGGGTGGAGAAGTGCGAGGACGTGGTCAAGATCGGCGACGAACTCGAGGTTCGGGTTACCGAGATCGACGCGCAGGGCAGAATCAATCTGGTCCGCAATGACATTGATTATTCCGCCGTTCCGGAGACGCCGCGCAGGGCACCCGGCCAGCGTCCGCCGCGCCGTGACAGCAATCGCCGCTGATTCGGCACGAAGAGACCGGAATCGTTTTCAGGAAGACAGATAAAGGCTGCGGCTTTGCCGCAGCTTTTTCGGTCATCGGACAAGTGGGCCTGCCGCACAGCGGCAGTTTGCCAAAACTGAGCACCGGAAAAATGCGGTGCCAAAAGACCAAGTGTTGACTCGTAAAGGAGTATGAATGGATATATTCAAGAATTCTGCACGCGTGGCCACACTGAGCAACGGAATCCGGGTGGTCGGTG
This sequence comes from Clostridia bacterium, assembly GCA_017626895.1. Classification (GTDB taxonomy): domain Bacteria; phylum Bacillota; class Clostridia; order Christensenellales; family Aristaeellaceae; genus Ventricola. The sequence continues at coordinate 42,884 of JAGAHV010000199.1, forward strand.
AATGCATTCCTTATTTTCCTTCGGCTACCGTCGGGGTATGGATCGGCGCCGGCTCCGGGTTTGAGACACCGGAGACGAACGGCCTGTCGCATTTCATTGAACACATGCTTTTCAAGAGCACGGAAAACCGTTCCATCCTGGACATTGCCAAGGAAATTGATTACCTGGGCGGCAATGTCAATGCCTTTACCTCAAAGGAATGCACCTGCTATTATGCCAAGGTCATTGAGGAGCATCTGCCCCGGGTGATGGCACTGTTCAGCGACATCCTGATGTGCTGCCGCTTTGATCCGGAGGAACTCGAACGGGAGCGCGGTGTCATTCTCGAGGAAATTGCCATGAGTGCGGATACACCGGATGATACGGTTCTTGAACTGCTGGCAGAGGCCTATTTTGGCGATCATCCGCTGGGCCTCCCAATCCTGGGATTTGAGGACAAGATTGCCTCGGTGAGCCGGGAGGAAATTCTCGATTACAAGGCCAAAAACTACCGGCCGGACAACATTGTCATCTCGATTACCGGCATGTTTGACTTTGATGCCTTCGTGGAACTGTGCGAGAAGCTTTTCGGCGGACTCAGGGCCAGGGAACATACCGCCAGTGTTCCGAATCTGGAAGAACCGGCCTATAAGGCCATCATCCGCGAAAAAGACATCGAACAGGTGCACATCGCACAGGCCTGGCCGGGGGTCGGACATAAGGACAAGCGCCTGTATCCGCTGTCCGTTGCCTGCAATCTGCTGGGCGGCGGAAACGCCTCCCGTCTGTTCCAGAAAATCCGTGAGGAAATGGGGGCCGCCTATTCGGTCTATTCCTATCCGTCGGTGTACGCCAGACTGGGCTCCATCGTCGTCTACGCGGCCACCAGCCCGGAAAATGCGCAGAAAGTCTCGCATGCGCTTCATGAGGAAATTCACCGGATGATCGACACGCTGGATCCGACCGAATTCGAAATGTCGAAAGAGCAGATGCGCGTCTCGTTTATTCTGGGAATTGAAAACGGATTTACCCGCATGTCCGCTCTGGGCCGGGGGCTTCTGCTGAACAACGAACTCCAGGAACCCAGAGAGGTGATGGATCGCATGAGCGCCGTAACCTTTGAACAGGTCCGGGAGGAAATTGCACGGACCTTCTCGGGCAAATACGCGGTGGCCGCCGTCGGACAGAAAGTCGGGGATCTGCTCCTGTGAGACTGCCCTGTCCAAGGGGCGGGAATGGGGCCTCCGGGGAAAATTTGTTTTTAAAAAAATAGTTGTTGACGAAACCGGCGCATTACGATATAATATCCGTCGTGGAGTTCTGTCATCTACACAATCAGACAGGTTTCTATGAAGCTTAATTCGAGGGGAGGGATAACGATGTCTGAGATCCGTGTTCGTGAGAACGAATCCCTCGAGAGCGCTCTGAGAAGATTCAAGCGTCAATGCGCGCGTTCGGGAGTGATTGCTGAGGTCCGCAAGAGGGAACATTATGAAAAGCCCAGCGTAAAGCGCAAGAAAAAGGCCGAAGCTGCTCGCAAGCGTAAGTATTAATGTTACCCAGCTCACCCCATCTTTGGATGGGGTGATTCTTTTTTTACATCATTTGAGAGCAGGCATGGACTGCGCCTGTTATTTAAGCGAATTTCCCCGCTGCCATCGGCACGGGTTCATATAATGAGGAGGAAAGCCTGTGAAACTGGCACTGTTGCTGTATCCGCACCAGAATATCCGTTACCGGGCATCGCTGCTGCAGATTGCCCTGGAGGAAACCAGACTGGTATTTGACACATTGGAAACTCCGACGGACATTCATCCGGAGGAAATCGGCGGTGCACAGTTCCTGATCTGTCAGCCGGATCGTCCGCTGTCCAGACGGGAACTGGGGTTTTTAGGACATCTTTCTTCCGTTTACATGATTTTTGAGGTCCGGGATGAGGCACTGCTGCCGCTCCCGGCACAGCGGCCGGATTATATCGGCGCGGATCTTCCGTATCTTCTCAAGTACAAGGGCAAAACCAACGAGATGTTCACGGACAGCATGCTGACCATGGCGCTGGCTGCCAGCGCGTTCAGCCGGAATTATGATGCCCAGCTGAATGTCCTTGACCCGCTGGCAGGAAAGGGAACGACGCTGCTGCTGGCACTCCGCCGCGGATACCACGGCATCGGAATTGAGATCAGCAAAAGCAGTATCGAGGAACTGACCGCGTATATGAACCGGTATTTTGAATTTCACCGGATGAAATACAAATATCAGAAATCCTCCCTGACCGTGTACGGCAAAAACGGCGGTACCCAGCATAAGTGGGTCTTTTCTGACTCGGCGGATCATTTCAAGGACGGAGATACACGTTCCCTGCGCATGATCTGCGGGGATACACGGAATACGGAGGCTTTCCTGAAAGCGGAAAGTGTTCATCTCCTGATCACGGATCTGCCATACGGTGTCCAGATGGGGACCGCAGGAAAGCAGGACGGCATTCTCGGAACCGTATCCGCCGCGCTGCCCGGATGGTACTGCGTGCTCAAAACGGGCGGGACCCTGTGCATGAGCTTCAATACTCATACAGTCCGGCGGGAGCAGCTGACCGGACGGCTGGCAGAATGCGGCTTTTCCATTGTCGAAACAGGTTCACTGGCACACTGGGTCGAACAGGCGATTGAGCGCGACCTGATCATAGCAAGGAAGGGATGACACACGTGGAAAACGAAACACCGGAGAGGGCCGTTTCCGTTAACCGGCCGATGACCGTTGCGTTTCAGACGTTCGGCTGCAAGGTGAATCAGTATGATACCCAGGCCATGCGTGAACTGTTTCTGGCTGCGGGCTACACGGAGGTTTCTTTTAATTCACCGGCGGATGTCTATCTGATCAATACCTGCACCGTGACCGGATCAGGGGATAAGAAGAGCCTGAATGCCATCCGCAGGGTACAAAAGCAGAACCCGGCGGGGGCCATTATCGTTGCGGGATGTCTGTCGCAGCGGGAGCCGGAAAAAATTGCGGAAATGAGCGGGGTACGTCTGGTCCTGGGAACGCAGCACCGCAATGAAGTGGTACACCTGCTTGAGGAAGCTGTCCGGGAGGACAGGACCATTCTGGCCGTCAGCCAGAAAATCGAACGGACCTTTGAAAATACCCCGATTCATACCAATGAAGGACATACTCGGGCGGTCCTGAAAATCCAGGAAGGGTGCAATCGTTTCTGTACCTACTGTATTATTCCCATGGTGAGAGGGCCGATCCGATCCAGACCGGCGGATCAGATACGGGAAGAAGCGGCAGTCCTGGCCGGAAACGGGTTTAAAGAGATCGTTCTGACCGGCATTCACCTGACCAGTTACGGACTGGATCTGGGGAAAGGCAACACGCTTCTGGATGCCATCCGTGCCGTTGACTCCGTGGAGGGCATTGAGCGGATTCGTCTAGGATCACTGGAACCGGTCATCATCACGAAAGATTTTGTTGACGAACTGGAACAATTGCCGAAAGTCTGCCGTCAGTTTCATCTGGCACTGCAGAGCGGAAGCAATCCGATTCTTGAGCGGATGCACCGGCGTTATACAAAGGAATCCTTCCTTGCTGCCTGTGACCTTCTGCGTTCCCGTTTTCCTGACTGTGCCATTACCACGGACGTCATGTGCGGTTTCCCGGGTGAAACAGAGGCACTGTTTGAGGAAACGAAGGAAACCTGCGCCCGTGCCGGATTTACCAGAATGCATGTGTTCCCTTATTCGGAAAGGGAAGGAACGCCGGCCGCCACCATGGACGGGTGCGTTCCCGTTCATGTGCGTCAGGCGAGAGCACTTGAGCTGATTGCGCTGGGCGATACGCTTAAAAACGAAGCCGGAAAGCGGATGATTCACAAAAAAGAAAAAGTTCTGGTCGAAACAGTGCAAAAAGACGGTCTGGTGGGTTATACAGATTCCTATTTTCGGTGTATAATAGACGAAGGGTTGTCACCGGACCGGGATTATACCGGTCAGATTGTCGACGTCATCATTACCGGCCTTTCAGGGGACACGCTGAGGGCCAGAGAAATACAGCCCAGATAAATGATATACTGCAGCCCTCCCGGGAGGCAACGGTCTCCGGATAAGACGGCTGCGGCCATGAACAAATCCAAGTCTCAAAATTAACGGAGGAAAAAACGATGGACGATTGTCTGTTCTGCGCAATTGCTGAGGGAAAGATTCCCAGCACCAAGGTTTACGAAGATGAGATGGTTTATGCTTTCCGGGATATTAATCCTCAGGCACCCGTACATATTTTGCTGATTCCCAAAAAGCATATCAGCGGATGGTCGGCCGTCACAGGGGAGAGCGATGCTCTTCTGGCTCATCTGATGCGGACGGCTGCAGTCATTGCCGAACAGGAAGGACTGCAGGAAGATGGATACCGTATTGTTTCCAACTGTGGGAAAAATGCATGTCAGAGCGTCATGCATCTGCATCTGCATATTCTGGGCGGAACGTTAATGTCCGGAAGAATGGCCTGACAGGTTCCGCAGGAAAAAGAGATTCTTAACAGGAAAGAATACGGCTTATCTTCAGCACTGGTTGAGGGGGTACGAATTTGGCGGTAAAGCGAAAGAAGAAGACCTTGTTCCGGATCGAGCACTGGCACAAGGTTGCTGCACTTCTGATGCTGTTTGATGTATTTGCCGTAAATTTTGCATATTTTTTAGCGTTGATGCTGCGACATGAGATGAACTTCGCGGCGATCGATGCAGAATATATCGATACCTGGGTCCGTTTTTCACCCATCTATACCGTTTTCTGTATTGTTCTTTTCTGCGCCCTCCGGCTGTATCAGAGCCTCTGGCGTTTTGCAAGCTATTACGAGCTGGCATGGATAACCATTGCAAACGGTATTTCCTCGGCGTTCCATCTTTCCATGGTATGGCTGTTCTATGACCGGATGCCGATTTCCTATTATGTAATGGGGACGTTTTTTCAGTACCTGTTCATGCTTGGAGCGCGGTTTGCCTATCGGTTCTATCTGATGGAAAAGACGCCGAGGGAAAAAGCAATGGTCAAGGCGGCGCCGAGGATTCTTCTGGTGGGTGCCGGAAACGCCGGTCAGATGATTCTGCGGGATCTCCATAAGGCAAAGGAGATCAACGGAAAAGTCTGCTGCATTATTGACGATAATCCGAACAAATGGCACCGGTACATCGACGGTGTTCCGATTGTCGGAGGCCGGGATATAATACCGGCAATGGTCAAAAAATACAATATCAGCAAAATTTATGTGGCGATTCCCAGCGCATCTGAACCGGAACGCCGTAAAGTCCTGAAGATCTGTCAGGAAACCGGATGTGAACTGAAAAACCTTCCGGGCATGTTCCAGCTGATGAACGGGGACATCACCATCGCGGCAATGAAGGATGTATCCATTGAGGAGCTGCTGGGCAGGGATCCCATCCGCAGTGATCTGACAGAGGTTTATCGGTTCATCAACGGAAAGACGATTCTGGTGACTGGCGGAGGCGGAAGCATTGGCTCTGAACTCTGCCGGCAGATTGCACTGCATCATCCGAAGAAACTGATTATTTTTGATGTCTATGAAAACAATGCCTATGAAATTGAACAGGAATTGAGGCGAAAACATCCCGAGGTCAATCTGGTTGTGCTGATCGGTTCTGTCCGTGACAGCCGTCGCATTAATCAGGTGTTTGAACAGTACAAGCCGGACATCGTCTATCATGCCGCAGCCCATAAGCATGTTCCGCTGATGGAGGAGAGTCCGTGCGAGGCCATTAAGAACAATGCAATCGGAACATACAAAACCGCCTATGCGGCCATGCTGAACCACTGCGGACGGTTCATCCTGATCAGCACGGACAAGGCCGTGAATCCGACAAACGTCATGGGGGCCAGCAAACGGATCTGTGAGATGATCATTCAGACATTTGACTATATGATCCGGACGCATCAGGAAAAACGGCTGCCGCAGCTGCAGCAGCATGCTGAGGAAACCAGACCGATCCCGGAGGGATTTGTCGGGACGACTCGGTTTGTTGCCGTACGCTTTGGAAATGTTCTGGGGTCAAACGGCTCCGTCATTCCGCTTTTCAGAAAACAGATTGAAGACGGCGGACCGGTGACGGTGACGCACCCGGAAATCATCCGCTATTTTATGACGATTCCTGAGGCGGTCAGTCTGGTCATGCAGGCCGGTGTGATGGCCAAAGGCTCCGAAATCTTTATTCTGGACATGGGACAGCCGGTAAAGATCGATACCCTGGCCAGAAACCTGATCAAATTGTCCGGATTCAGACCGGATCAGGATATCAAGATTGTCTATACCGGCCTGCGTCCCGGCGAAAAACTCTATGAAGAGAAGCTGATGGAGGAGGAGGGCCTCCAGAAGACGAGCAACAACCTCATTCATATCGGGAAACCCATCCCGTTTGATCATGACCGTTTTCTCGTGATTCTGGATGAACTCATGCACGCTGCCTATAACGAGGATGAAACCGTCCTGATGAATCTCATCCGTGAAGCGGTTCCGACTTATCATCCGGCGTCAGAAATCCGTACCTACCAGATGCTCCATGAAACAGTGCCTCCGGGGAGAACGGGGATGAATGCAAATCACTGAGGGCACGGATGAACTTCATTCAGAGACAACCCTGGCTACGCCATCCCCCCCACTTCTCTGCAAGTGGGGGGGATCTTCATAAAGGAAATAAACGGATGAAGCAGTTTAATACGACAGGTGTGTGCATTCCTTCAAAACACTATATGGCAGATCTTTCCGAAAGAATTGCTGAGATACAAAAACTCGTCGATGACGGGAAATACGTTACCATCAACCGTGGGAGGCAATATGGAAAGACAACCACGCTGGATGCGCTGGGGAAAGTGCTGAGCGAGAAGTTTATTCTTCTTAACCTGGATTTTCAGGACATCAGTGATGCGGTTTTCAAAACAGAAGGTTCCTTCGTCCAGGGGATGTGTCGGATAATCGACGATGCCGCCGAATTTCATGGTGCACCAATCCCGGAAAAGGTCAGAGCAGACTTTGCCGCCTTAAATCAAAGGCCGGAAGATTCGGTAAAAATGGATGAATTGTTCCGCATTTTCATGAGATGGTTTCAGGAAACGGAACGCAATGTAGTTCTTATCATTGATGAAACAGACAGCGCAGCGAATCATCAGGTTTTTCTTGATTTTCTGGCCCAGCTGCGTTCACTGTATCTGAAACGGGAAAAGAATCCAGACGTAAAGACTTTTCAATCCGTCATTCTCGCCGGGGTAACCGATATCAGACAATGGAAAAGCAGGAACGGAAGCAGGGAAACCACTCCCTTTAATATCGCGGCAGATTTTACAGTCGACATGAGCCTTTCCGAAGCCGGAATTAAAGGGATGCTGGATGAATATGAAGCCGATCATCATACCGGAATGGATACAAGGATGATTTCCAGGGAGATAAGAGCTTACACAGCCGGCTATCCTTTTCTGGTGAGCCGGATCTGCCAGCTGATCGATGAACGGTTTGTCTCTGAGAAATACCGCACGCTGAGGGAAGCGTGGACGGAGGATGGAATACGGGAGGCGGTAAACGTCATTGTAACCGAGAAAAATACGCTTTTCGATTCCCTGATGAGCAAGCTGCGTGAATACGATCATCTTCGCAGTCAGCTCCGACGGAGTTTGCTGCAGGGCGAGACAATCGAATATCTCCCTGATGATCCTGCACAGGAACAGTTGATGATGTACGGCTTTATTATCAACTGCCATAATACCGTTGCCGTATCAAATAAACTGTTTGAGATCAGGCTCTACCGAACCTATCTGGGTGAAAGCAGGTTCGCGGATGAACTGAGAGGGAGTGCGCTTGATCACAAGCCTGAGTTTACAAAGAACGGCGAACTGAATATCCGGCTGATCATGGCCAGATTTATTGAAATGCAGAAAACCATTCGTCCTCTCATGGATGAAGAGGCTGAAAAGAAGTTTCTTGAGGAAGAAGGAAGGGAAAAGTTCCTCACGTATCTTTCACCGATTATTATCGGAGCAGGAACATTCAGTATAGAGGAACAGACAAGAGACAGAACACGTATGGACGTTGTCATCCATTATCTTGGCAAGCGATACGTCATCGAGATGAAGATCTGGCAGGGGGCAAAAATCCGTTCAGATGGTGAGCAGCAGGTGATTGAGTATCTGAACAGGTATGGACTTTCTGCAGGATATATGCTCAGTTTCAGCTTCAACAAACACAAAGAAACCGGAGTACACGATGTAAAGTTTGGTGACAAGCTGCTTATTGAAGGCATCGTATAGTGATGCATTCACTGAAACAGGCCGGGTGTTCAGGGGGGGATCTCATTGAAGGATCCGCTGTTTTTGCTTTCAGCAGAAATGGGGATCCTTCAGTCCTTTGCCGAAAAATGTTCAAATTGCATAAATTAATGCATCAAAATTTGATGTTGACATTTTAAGGGAACACTGTTATAATCCCTAACTGTTGAGCGGCAACGCCAAAGTGGCTCAGTCGGTAGAGCAGCGGTTTCGTAAACCGCAGGTCAAGGGTTCGAGTCCCTTCTTTGGCTCTTTAACGAGGTGTAGCGCAGCTTGGTAGCGCGTTTGGTTCGGGACCAAAAAGTCGCAGGTTCAAATCCTGTCACCTCGACTTGTGGAAGCTTTGTAAATCAAAGCTTCCATTTTTCTTTCTCTCCTGTTTTTTGGCAAATGTAGAGTACTGGCAGAGATTCTGCGAGATACTGAACCGGAATTGCTGCAAACAAAGCCGTCCCATTAGACAGTCCTGTTTGCACCTGTGATCCCTGACAGCTGCAGATTTCAGCCCTGTCATTCCGGCTTGAAATGTCCGTATCGTTTGATTCTGACATTTTGATATAAAGCGCATGAAAGTTTCCGAGGCTGCAGGGCAGTTTTTCGGGACACGTCCGATCAATTGCTTTTTTGTACTACTTTAAATCAAAGGAGAACAGACAACCATGAAAAACAACGCAAAGAAACTGATCCTTCTGGCACTGGCAGTCCTGATGCTTTTCACGCTCTCAGCCTGCAGCTTCTCCAGCTCCTCTTCCTTCAGCGTTTCAACCAGTGTAACGGATGAAAACGGAGAGACAAAAACCAACACCGTCACCTCCAAGGTTGGCGCCGAGGCCGGTCCGGATGGGGTAAAGGTCACAAACGAGACCACCACAACCAAATAATCCCAATGCCCGGATGCTTTTCGGATAACATTCTGACTGTTTGTCATCTGAACACGTTCGGGTCTGATCAGCGTTTTATAGCGCATTCAAACTACCTGTTTTGTGAGAAGGATTCCGGCCTGCCTGTTCGTGGGCAAGGGTGCACAGGATCAAATCTCTTCATCAAGCGAAATACCGGAAAGTTCAAAAATCAGTGATCAGCGAAACTGGTCTATTGCTAAAACCCGGAATTCATGATAGTATCACATAGATTCAGTTTCAGAATTCTTTCTTCGCGGACTGAAACGAGTCGCTTTCATTAAACATACGGGAGAATGGTATTCATGGATGACAGAAACATTAACGGACTGTATGAACTCATCTTCAAGTCAGAAATGGCGGAACCGAACATCCGTGACTTTTACGATAAGCTTCAGCCCAATATCGCACTTTTTGCCAGCCAGCTGCACATTGCACGAATCGATTTCCGCATAGAGGTCGAACCAAATGTTTATGAGGTTCGGGGAAAAGCGGATACGTTTACCAACTTCTATCACGATGAGGTAGACGGAATTGAGCCGGCGATGAAGCTTGAATATCCGGCCCTCAGTTACACCAAGGGAACCGCCACTGTTTTTCCCTGGAAAGGGCACACCTGGACGGGGGAAGAGAAAAAACAGATTGAAGCGGTTTTAAAGCTGATCAACATTTCTCTCAGCCGCTGCAATATGATCCGTTATCAGCAGGAAGCTCCGTATATCGATCTCCTGACCGGACTGGTCAACAATGAGGGAATCGTTCGTTTCGGAAAGCGGCTCCAGCGCAACGTAAAGATGAGTGATTATGCCGGACTGTTTATCAATCTGAAAAACTTTAAAGTCCTGAATCAGCAGCTCTCACAGCCTGGCGCCAATGCGATCATGAAGGAATACGCCCTTCGCCTGAACAACTTTCTTGACACGCGCAAGGAATGTGTGGCCCGTCTTGGCGGGGATAATTTCTTTGCACTGATCCGGAAAGCGCATATGGAAGAATTCATGGCGCTGGCAATGAATATGTCACTGACCACGATGAACGAGGGGCAGAATGTCCTGGTGAATGTCCGTTCCAGAGTCGGAGTCTACCTGGCGCGCGAAAAAGATACCATTGACATCATTCTGAATAATGCCAACTTTGCCTTCCAGAGAGCCAAGCGTGCCCAGCAGACCGTTTCGTATTTCGATGAAGAGCTCATGAACGAAACCATGCGGGCAAAGAAAGTCTCCATGATCATTCCGGACGCAATCGAAAAAGGGGAGTTCCTTCCGCTTTATCAGCCGAAGGTGCGTGCAAGCAACAGCCGTCTGTACGGCTGCGAGGCACTGTGCCGCTGGAATCATGACGGGCGGATGGTTTCACCGGGGGAGTTTATCCCCATTGCCGAGATGACCGGACTGATTTCAAGCCTGGATCAGTATATGCTTGAATGTGTCTGCAGGGATATTCGCACCTGGCTGGATGAGGGAATCGAACCCGTACCGGTTTCCGTGAATTTTTCGCAGCAGGATTTTTTTGATGAGCAGCTGATCCAGAAAACTCTGGACACCATCAACCGCTACAATGTGGACGGCAAATACCTGGAAATTGAAATCACGGAATCCTGTTTTCATGAGAACTATGCTGCCCTGGAGGATTTTGTCAAGATCATGCATGAAAACGGAATCCGGGTTTCACTGGATGACTTCGGTACCGGCTATTCCTCTCTCAGCATGTTTAAAAACCTTGAACTGGATGTCATTAAACTCGACAAGAGTTTCTTTGATGATCTGGATGAAAAAGGTGATACGGACCGGGTCATTCTTGAGAGCATCTCCAAGATGATCAACCGTCTCAACAAGATTTCGGTTTCTGAAGGCGTGGAAACCGAGGAACAGCTCAAGTTTGCCAAACAGATTGGCTCGGACATTATTCAGGGCTTCTATTTTGACAGACCGCTGAATTTTGAAGATTTTACCAGGCGCCTGAAAATTCGTACTTATGAGACTCAAAAGGAAGAAAAATAACTGTTGGCAGATTCGGAGGGGTTCCGAGTGAATGGGTTCATAAGAAAGATCACACAGTTCTGGGGATCTCTTGAATCCCTGGATGAACGGATCTACTTCATGACGCTGTTTGTGGCAAACGTGGCCGGACTGGTCTGTTCCGTCGCCGGTTTTTTTCAGGGACTGAACCTGTCCGTGGTGCTGATGACCGCATTGATTTTCGTTTTTACAATGATTCTCAGCGTGATCAGTATCCGTTTTCCCCGCCATCGGCAAATGCAGAAAGTGCTGCTGGTCATTGTCATCAATTTTCTGTTCTTTCCCTCTGTCTTCTTTCCGTCCGGGGGAATCTACAGCGGGGTGATCCTGTTTTTTCTGGCCGGTCTGTTTCTGGTTGGTATCACGCTCCGCGGTTCTCTCAGCGTAATCTTGTTTACCGCGTCCCTTCTGGTGATGCAGGTGACGCTGTTTATTGCCCACAAACATCCTGCTCTGGTGAGCCCGATGACCGAACCGCAGCATTTTCAGGATGTTCAGGTAACCCTTTTCCTGTCCGGCATGTCCGTGTATGCCATTACAACCCTTATCCTGACGGCCTATGAACGTGAGCGGCATCATAACGAAGTCCTGATGGAAAAACTGCGGAATCTGTCTACCAGAGACGCGCTTTCCGGGCTGTATAACCGACGCGAACTGTTTCGCAGGCTCGAAATTGTGTACAATGATCATCCGGCCGAACGGTCGGAGAAACTCTCCCGGGATCATCAGTACATCGCCATGTTCGATGTGGATAATTTCAAACATCTGAATGATACATACGGACATTCCTTCGGTGATACCGTGCTTGCCGCCGTCGCGCATGTGCTTGATGAGTCAGCCGATCCAAAGCACGGGGAAATGGCCTCCCGATACGGCGGGGAAGAATTCGTGTGTCTGCTGACCGCATCAGGCCTTGAGGAAGCCGTTGCCCGGGTAGATGCCATGCGGCAGAAGATTGCAAAGCTGCGTTTTGAAGAGGTTCCGGGACTGGGCGTTACCATCAGCGGCGGTGTCGTTCCCTGCAACTCGGAAAATGACCTCAAAAAGGTCATGCATAACGTGGATGAACTTCTTTATGAGGCAAAGGCCCGAGGCAAAAACCGGATCTGCAGCAAAATTGCGCAGCCTGTTCTGAAGCAGGAATGATTCCTGACGTATTCCGCCTGATTCCCCAAAAGCAGTCATGTGGAGCATGCCCGAACAGAGACTTTCACACTTAACCGCCGTTTTCGGCGGTTTTGATTTTTTTCGCAGAAGTTCCTGAAATGCGGTTGACCCTGACGCTGCGTCATGGTGTATTCTGTCCTTATCCGACGCAGAGATGAGCAAATCGGACGCTTTTTTCGGTCTGTCCGATGAAAGCAGTGAAGCCGCCGGCCACAAGGCCGCGAAAGAACCGTGGCCCGGATGACCCGGCAGGATCGAATGGAGTAAATAAGATGATGACGGTGCACGAGGTAAGCCGGCTTGCCGGGGTGAGTGTTCGAACGCTGCATTACTATGACCAGATCGGTCTCCTGCATCCTGCAGGCCATACGGATTCAGGATACAGGCTGTACGAGGAAGCGGATCTTGTCCGGCTTCAGGACATTCTGTTTTTTCGGGAACTGGAATTCCCGCTGAAAGACATACAGGCGATTCTGAGTCAGCCTGATCTGGATCGGGGAAAGCTGCTGGAGCAGCAGATCGAATTGCTGAGGCTGAAGAAAGAACACATTGAGAACCTGCTCAGCTTTGCCGAGGAAATCAAAGCGCATGGAGGAAAACACATGGAATTTAAGCCTTTTGACCGAAGCAAACTGGAGACCTATTCAAGACAGGCGAAAGCGCTGTACGGTGACACCGAGCAGTACAAAGAGATGCAGGCGAAAGCGGGGAACAGAACCAGAGAAGAGGAAGCGCTGCTGGCAGACCGTCTCATGCTGCTTTTCAAAGAGGCCGGAGAACTGAAAAACGGGTGCCCGGATTCTCCCGAGGCACAGGATCTTGTCCGAAAGATCCAGCGCTTTATTACGGACAATCTGTACAGCTGTACCGTTCCGATTCTCAGGGGCCTGGGAAAGATGTATTCCGGCGGCGGTGAAATGACGCAGAATATTGACAGCGCCGGCGGGCCCGGAACGGGGAAATTTGTTGACCGGGCTATTCAGATTTACTGTGACAGAGCGGAAACGGACTCATCCGCTGAGGAATGAACCGCTTTGTTCATTGTCCTTGGTCCGGATTGGATGAACTGCCGCTTTTTCCGTTTTTCAACGCCTGGTTGATTGACGGTCATCGGCAACTGCGATACAATGCAGACATTCAGAATTGAGAGAGGAGCCTTGAGATGAATCTGAAAGAAGCGTTCCGTCTGTCAAACAAGTATCAGGAACTGATGAGTGAGGCAGAACAGATCCTTGAAAACGAGGAGTATACGACACAGGTGAAAAACACCTATCTGCGTCATAAAGTGATGAATGAGGCGGAGGATGAAACGGTCCTCGAGCAGCCTGAAATGGTTTATTACGACAAAATCACCGAGGTGGCCACTTTTCTTGTCTACCTACTGGAAGAAAGAGGGAAGCTTGCCGCTGCCATTCGCAAAGCCAAAGATGCCCTTGACATGGATATGGACAGTGAAATCAGTCTGAACGGCTGCCGGCAGAGCGTTGTCCGCGTACTGCGGTCCATGAATCAGCTTCGGGATTCCGAGCGCATTCTCTTTGGCGGCGGACAGGGCTACCGCTTCAACGTGGACGGTGAACAGGTCGCCTATACCTGTGATGTACGGCGCGTGAAAACGATCAATTTTGACCGGAATGTGATTCGCCGGGAACTTGGTGCACTGAACAAAAAAGCGGAGGAAATCTCTGCCAGAATTGATCTGTGCATGATTACCTCCACTGTCAGTTATACGCCGCCGTTTGATGTGGGTGCGACATTTGACGAAGCCTTTGATACCTTCCTGACCTCCGCCGGAAAATAAACCGGCTGCGGGTACATTGGATGCGGCGGGAACGGGATGTGCTGAAGCCGGTTCAGGTGCAGATGAACAATAACGCTGCACATCGGGCCCTGTAAATGAATTTGACAAGCAGCATCTTCGTCAGCGTTCAGCGCCCGTCATCCATTCTTCCATTCGATCTGTTTCGCACTCAGCCCAGATCATCCTTTCCACCTTTCATTGTTAACAGAACATTCCGTCGTCCAGGCGGACGGGAGCTCCTCAAAGGGGCAACCGGAAGTGAGGACACGGGTGTTCGAAATGGCGGAGGCCTTTCCGGGCCCACTGCATCCAATGTACCCGCAGCGATCTGTCAGGCTGAAACAGGGGAAATGTGCGTCACATTTCTGACAGCAGCAACCCTTGTTTCATCAGGTTCTGTTCAAGGATATCCACACATTTTTCCGGACCGGACGTGTTTTCAATCTCAAAATCGGCATATTTGCGGTACAGCGGGATTCTTGACTCATAAAGAGCGAGGATCCCGTCCTTTTTTTTCTGCGTGACCAGCGGCCGGTCTGTACAGTTGGAAAGGAACGACCAGATTGTATCAAAATCCCGGTTCAGGAGAACAATGACGGTTTTGCCCTGCAGCAGATCCCCGTTCCGGCTGTAGGTCAGCAGGCCTCCGCCGGAGGAAATGATGCAGGGGGGATAGTCAGCGACTTCTCTGCAGATCTCATGCTCGACATCACGGAAAAATGCCTCGCCTTTTTCAGCAAAGATCGCTGAGATGGATTTGCCGGTTTTTGAAACGATCAGTTTATCCGTATCATAGATGGGAAGATTCCAGCGTCTGGCAGCCAGCTTTCCGACCGTGGTTTTTCCGGATGCCATAAAGCCGCAAAGAACAATGGGTTTGACAAGTCTGTACATTGTCAGTTTCCTCCGGGATCAGTTGAGATTTGTGAGAAAGAAACGGCTGTTCTTTTCCTTACAGGAGGGGAGTTTACCCGGACCAGTCGGGATTGTCAAGCCGCTGCCGGGAGCGGCCCTGCCTGCACCGTGACAGATTGTCAAATTCCTTTCTCCGTCCGGTTCTTTTCCATCTGTCCGAAACGCCGTCATCTGGTGTTCAGAGCCTGACGGAATTCCTCCGGAAATGAAGGACCGGGAAAAAAAGAATTCAATTTGGGAAGAACAGGCAGGAAAATCGCTCCAAAAATGTGCATTCTGAATTGAAAAAAAAGGTTATATCAGCTATAATTCTACTGGAAAAGTTTAGCTGCAGAATTGAGACCCGTTTTCCTGATCAAACATCCGTTTTAAGCCGTCTGACCAGTTTTCCGGACTTTCAGCCGAGCGGTTCGGTCTCTTTTCGGAATTTGCCTTTTCCGGCCGGCATACAAGCGTATACCGGTCCGGCGCAGCCAATCTCTCTGATGACAATCAGCAGCCTAACCTGGCAGCATTTGCCTGGATTATTTGATAAATCAATGACAGATAACGGGAGATAGATATGGATAAGTATCAGTCACCTTCATTGAGTATGATCCCTCTGTATCGGAGTGAAGGGGATCCGACCCGGGTGGTTATGGACTGGAAACAGGCCGGTATACGTATCGAACACGATCTGCTTCAGGAAGGATTCGGTGTAAAGGTTTTCACACTGGAGGAAAAGGAAGAACAGGTGATTTTCGGGATTATTGTCTCGGAAGACCGTTTTTCCATGCCTTATTACCAGGAGGTATTTGGCAATATCCTGGAAAATCTGGCTGAACGGGATAACTTTACCCTGACTCCGTCACCGGATGGAACCAAGGCCTTTTATCTCAGCCTCAACAAGGAACAGGTAGAGGTTCTGGAACTGCGGACGGCGCTGGAAAGTCATGAGATTCTGTCCAGTCCCTCACAGCTGACCATCCCTGTGGGACGGGCATTTTCAGACACGGTGGAATCCCTGGATCTCCGATTTTTCTCCTGTTTTTACATGATGGATATTCAGGACTATACACCGGGGATGACCGATGTTCTCCTGACGGGCTTTCTTTTCAGAACAAACCCGAAGAATCTCCGTTTCCTTCTGCTTGACCAGGGGCATGTTCTGGAATCGTTTTATGACCTTCCGTACATGTTTGATCCGCCGACCCGGACCATGTCCGGCTGTCTGCAGGTCATTCGCTGGATTCAGGATGAAATCATTCTGCGTCTGGGTGCGATGGAGGCGAAGGGGGCCCGTTCCCTGGATGGATACAACGCTTCCCTGCGGGTGGATGAACAGGCGTATACCCGTCTGCTCGTGGTCATTACGCCGGCAGATGAACTGTTTCAGAATCAGGAGTTCCTGACCGTTCTGCGAATGGTCCGTGAACACGGACTGATGGTCGGCATTCATTTCTTCATGCAGATGAGTACGCCCGTTCCGATCACCTTCCTGACAAAAACCACGCTCTGCTTTAAACGGGCCATTGACGCGGAAACCGCCAAGCACCGGCTGGTGAAAAACTACCAGATCAAGCGCGGCGAGCACACGCCTCACTTTGTGAATGCCTGTTATATTGAACAGAGTGATATTGATACCATTACCAGTTACCTGAAAGAAAACAATCAGCTTAAATACATGAATCTGGTGAAGGTTCATGAGGAGGAGCCGGAACAGGTCAGCGAAACCTCTGACAGGGACAGGACCGAGGATCTTCTGAATGCTTCCCTGGATCAGTCTTCTGCGGCGGCACTTTCGCCGGAGGAACCTCAGGAACCGGTTTCCGAATCACCTTCTGCGCTCTGGGCTCGTCCCGCATCACTGATTCACATTCCGAAAAATCCGGGAGTCGCCTCAAAAGAGCCGCTGAAAGAGCTGCGGCGCCGCCGGGTGACCGGGTACATTGCCCGGTTCGAACGGATTGTCCGGACCGGTGAAATCAATCATGTATTCCGCAGCAAAAAGCGCCTCAGAAAGAAAACGATCTACCGGAAAAAGACGATCCTTGAAGCCTACGCGGAAACGCAGGCGCCGACACCAAAGCGGCCGCGCAGCGAGCAGCCGGCTGCTCCGGTGACAGCCGGAGCGAATGTCTCCCGGAATTATACGGAAACAGCTGCATCAAACACGCCGGCAAGGCCGGAGGCGCCCGTCACAGCACCCGCAAAGCCAGCAGATCAGGTCAATGCTCAGACGGCTCCTGAAAGCACACAGAGAAAAACTGAGCCGGATACAAAGCCTGCCGGCAGCGAAGCTTCCCGGAGAAAGATCAGAAAACCCATTCTGCCGATCCTGCTGGGCTGTTCGCTGCTTGTGGGCGGCACCTATGCCATTCTGAGACAGCATAACATTATTCAGCCTGTTACCTCGTATATTCCGGCGCTGAACGGCATTTTCTCAGCCGCTGACAAGGACGCTTCGCCGGCGCCGATGACCGCTGAAACACCCGCCGTCGCCCCGGCAACGATGACACCGGACAAAGCAACACCGGCACCAACATCCGCGCCTGCCGCTGCGGCAACAGAAGCCCCGGCCATTTCCGGACCGAACACCCTGTCTGTGTCTGGAACTACCGGCAGTCCGGCAGACGTTCGGGGAAAACCGGAGCGTACTCCCGCACCGACCGGAATCGCGACCGCGGTTCCCACACAGGAACCGGCAAAACCGACTGCGGCTCCGGCGAATACGATGACCCCTGTACCGACACAGACAGCCGTTCCCTCTGTAACAGCAACAGCGGCTGCGGCCACAGTCACGCCGGCCCGGAACACGGCTGTGCCGACGGAAACCCCGATGAGTACCGTCAGGCCGGAGGAAACCAGAGCGACGACAATTGATTCAACGGATGCGCTGTCCAATAAATCCATTCGTATTATTACCATGACAGCAGCAACCGCGTCCCCGACGACTGAACCGACTTCCACGCCGAAACCAACGGCGACAGTCGTGCCGACTTCCACCCCCAAACCAACGGCAACAGCCGCGCCGACTTCCACGCCGAAACCAACGGCGACAGACGCGCCGACTTCCACGCCTAAACCCACGGCAACAGCCGCGCCGACTTCCACGCCTAAACCCACGGCAACAGCCGCGCCGACTTCCACGCCTAAACCAACAGCGACAGCCGCACCGACTACCGCACCGAAACAGGCGACAGCTGCACCGACTGCCACACCGGAACAGAAGGCCAGTGCGCCGACTGTGATACTGACTGCCATTCCAGCGCAGTCCCCGAAAGCGAAAGGGGCAGAGAGCACCGAAAATGTGCTGCCAGGCTCTACAGAAGCGCCTGAGAAGCCGGAAGAGGAAGCCGGGACCGAAGAATCCGCGGCATCCACGCTGCCGGTTACCGTTCTCTGGGGAGATGACACACTGACAGACAAAGGCGCGTCATCGACAGAGGTTTCGGAATTAAGTGAGATGGGCGATTTGGAGACGGAGAGCGGCAATTCCGGAAAGGGACAGAGCAGTGTCGTTCAGAATGCCGCACAGGATGCAGCGGATATGCTCATGTCCAGGCTGCCTGCCGGTTTCAAAACAAGATATGTTGTCGGCGATAAAGGGGAGGACGTCGTCCTGATTAAAAAAAGGATGATGGAAATGGGCTACTACAGCGGCTCAACCTTCTTCAATGACCGTTACAATGATTATATGGCCAGCCATGTCCGTACGCTTCAGAGCCGGAACAATCTCCCTGTCACCGGGGAAATCGGGATTCCGGAACTGATGCTGCTGTTTGGTCAGGAGGAGAACAGGTAATACTATGCATGGGCAATCTCCGCGGCATTCCGGCAGAATCCGGGAACTGAAAATGCAGTACTCCCGGTTATGGCCGGAATGTCCGCTGGAAGAAAGATGGGGTGAAAACAGATGAAACACAAAAAAGTAATCATTGCCGTGGTAATCTGCCTGCTCCTTATTCTGATTCCGATTTATCTGAATCACCCAAACCGTAAATACAGACGTGCCGTGGAGGCCTTTAACAGGGATCAAACGGAAGAAGCTGCCACGATTTTTGGCGAAATCCCCACCTACAGGGATTCGGCCATGTATCTCAGCTACCTGAAAAGCCTTGATCTTTATAAAAAGGGTGACTTTGAAAATGCGGAGAAAGGATTTCGGGAACTGGGGAACTTTCTCAACAGTCCTGAACTGGTCAACCACTGTGTTCAGGAACAGCAGGTGCAGCGTTATGAAACAGCCCTGAAGACCTTTGAAAATCAGTCCTATGCAGAGGCGGGAGAACTGTTCAGACAGCTGGGGTCCTATGAGCGGGCGAAAGACTATGCCGCCTACTGCGACGGAATGGTTCATTTTTCAGAGGGTGAATACCGCCAGGCACAGGAGAACTTCCTTCAGGTATCCGACTTCCTTGATGCGGACAGCTGGGCTGAGGCCAGCAGCATGATGGAACAGGAGACGGTTTACCGGGAGGCACGGGAGCTGTTTGACAACGGGAAAATCCAGGAAGCCCGGGATCTGTTCCAGAAAATCCCGGACTATGAGGAAGCCACACAGTATTACCGATATACAGAAGGGCTCCTGGCACTCGAGGAAAAGAATTATACCGTTGCCTCGACTTCCTTCCAGAGCATCCCGGGGTTCAGGGACGCGGATGATCTGGCCAGACTCAGTATCGAGCGGCAGACTTCCCAGCAGTATCAGGATGCGGTGAAACTGTTTAAGGAGAACCGGTACAAAGAGGCAACCTCAGCATTTGCCAGTATCTCCAGCTATGCGGATTCCGAGTATTATATTGATTACATGTCTGCGATGGAGGATCTTAACAGAGAGAAGTATCCGGAGGCGATTGAAAAGCTTCGCCGGATGGAAACCTTCCTGGACAGCAAACGGGTCGCAGATGAGGCAGAAAAACAGTACCATACGCTTCTTTACAACGGCGCCATGACGCATTTCGAAGATGAAAACTATGAGGAAGCGCTGGAACTGTTCGAAAAACTGGGCGAGTACGAAGATTCAGCCCAATACAGGGCCTATATTACCGGCATTCTGGCAGACAAAAAGGAAGACTATCTGAATGCCTATACGGCATATAATTCGATTCCGGATTTTAAAGATGCCGCACAGCGGGCCAGAGCCGCGAGAAATGCCTATCTTGAACAGCAGTATCAGCTTGGTGTTGCCGCTGTCAGCGACGGGGATTTCGGAAAAGCCCTGGAGGCGTTTGAACACACCGAGGGATACAAGGACACTGCACGCTATCAGGCCTATATCAGCGGCCGTGATGCCCTTGAACATGAGGATTACCGGAAAGCGGAGGCGACGTTCGGCGAGCTCGGCCGATTCCTTGACAGCCGGGAGCTGATGGAGCTCAGTACGGAAAAACTGATTCCCATCCGTTACGATTCGGCCATGGAAGCGCTGGAAGAGGGACGCTACGAAGAGGCGGTCAGGGATTTTGAGATCATCCGCGGCTATCGGGATGCGGACCATTACGCGGAATATTCCCGCGTGCTGCTGACCGCCTATGTGGGGGATTATCAGGACGCCATTGAAATGGCCCAAAAGATGGAGGATTTCCCTGACAAGAACAACCTGCTGATCTACATCGAGGCCAGACAGGCCGAGTCCGAACTTGACTACGAGAAAGCGATTGAAAAGTATCAGCAGATTCCCACCTTCAGAGACAGTGATGAGCGGCTGATGTGGCTGCCGGACATGATTCTGGATCGTGATTTTGACCGCCTTGCGGATAAACTTTCTGCAAGAACCTGGTGGAATCAGCCCCTGATGAACGAAGTGAGTGCTCTCCTTCAGAAGGAATACCAGGTGACTAATACCACCATGAAACTGCGTTTCCTGACCCTGGCAGATTCACTGCTTGAAAACGGCGATTTTGAACACAGCTATCAGCTCACTGAACAGCTCGTCCGGCAGGATGAGGACATGGCACCGAAACTGCTGGAAATCCAGTACCTGTATGCGCTGACCGAGATGGAGAAAAACAATCCGGAACAGGCAGAGTGGATGCTGGAAGAGCTGGCGGAGCAGGATTATCCGGAGGCAAAGGCCACGCTTGAGCAGTGCTGGCAGATGCTCCGCGAGAAAGCAGAGAAAAACGGAAACCCGGGTCTGGTCGAATATTATCAGGGCAAACTGAATCCGGCGGGGACAGAGGAACCGGTCAGCACGGAAGGAACCGAACCCGGAACCCCGGCAGGGCCCGAAAGCATCCCGGAGGCTGCTCCCCGGGAGGAGAGCGAAAAAGCCGGCTGGACACCAGCCCGGATTGCCTTCGAAGAGAAAAAAGCAGCTTTTATCAGGCTGATCAAGCAGAAACTTCAGAGTCTGGTCGAAGCAGCGGAACAGATGTCCCTCTCATCCGGTCCGGTATCTGAGGAAACCGGAAAGACGAAGGAAGGAACGGAAAACGAAGCATCCGGTCCTGCTGACCGCGAGGCATCTGAACTTTCGGATGAGACAATAACCGCAAATGCGCAGGAAACGGATGAGCATCCGTTTATGGAAGCAACGCCGGATGAAGCGGCGAGTATTCAGGATTCCCTGGACTGAACGGTTCCGGTAATACGCGGAACAACAACACAGAAAGGCGGTAGTGTATGAGTAAAGGCGTTTTTATCAGTTTTCTTCTGGCTCTCCTTCTTCTCGTATCTCTGGCATCGGCAGAGAGTACGGGGATCACGATCCTCTACCCGGAAAACAATGAGGTCCTTGATCCGGGCGAGGAAATGGTCATGCTTGTCTTTCAGGTGCCCGAGGCACATAAAGAGGAGTTTTTCAACTACATTCTGACGGATACGGCGACAAATGAGGTCGTCGAGGCAGATGAAATGGATGTCGATCCGGAAGATATGACCGGCGTGATCGGGTTTGACATGTCGACCTTTGAAAAGGGCGGCTCCTATCGGATCCGTGTCACCGGAAAGACACCGGATGCGGGGGATGCGTCAATTCTCTTTTCCATTGGAACGGAATCCACCAGGCAAGAGGACAGCCTCTCTGAGGCCGAACCGCTCGCGTCACCCTCCGCGACACCGGAAAGAACAGAGAATGATTTTATTCTCAGCCTGGTCAGTCCGGCAGACGGGAATGAAATTGATCCGGCGGAGACGGCAGATGTCCAGTTCCTCTGGGTGCTCGATGAATACCCTGTTTCAGATGTTGCCTATGAATGGTCCGTTGAAACGGATAAAGGGGAAAACATCCTCAAAGGACATGGGCGCATGAACAGCCAGCAGAAACAGTATGGCTTTGCCACACCGGCCGACCTGTTCCCCAGAGGGGAAAAACTGACTTTCCGGGTCACCGCGCTTGAGGAGGACACCACCGTCAGCTTCTCCATCGCCAAAGCCCCGGATCCGACGCCGACCCCCGCAGCCACGCCGACACCGACACCGGAACCGAAAGCGACCCAGGAACAGCTGATCGCCTCGGCAGCCAAAAAGATCGGTGTGCCCAGGTCCTATATTTCCAAGGTCCGTGTATCCGGTGAAACCGTTTATCCTTTCGCGGCGGTTCTTGAATCCGGAACCTATTCCGGCGATTCAGTGCTCCGCATTGTTCAGCCGGCCAACGGAACGGTATTCAGCTTCCACGAGACCATGTTCTTTGAGGTCAGTCTTGAGGTCCTGTCAGACCTGAATGAGCGTCTGACCGTGTCCTTCCAGGATCCTGCCAGCGGGAATACCTATTACATCATGAACTACGATAAGCCGGCAGAAGCAGGAAAAACCGTGCGTCTGGCGGTACCGTGCCGCTATTTCACGACGAACAATCTGGTTTCCATGCGGATTGACGGGCCAAACGGTACGAATCACGGCGAGACCCTGTTCTCTTTCCGGGCCTTTGTTCCGACGCCAAAACCGACCCAGGTGCCAACGCCTGCACCGACAGAGCAGCCTGCCGCCGCACCGGCAGCAGTGGAAGCACCCGCAGCGGCAACGGCAGAGCCGGCGGAGACCATGGCACCGGCCGCGGATGAAACAAAACCAGCACAGTCTGAAGTGGCCCCGGGTGTTGGAATCCAGGAGTTCCAGGGACGTGTCAAAGTACACAGAGATGCCTCAATCAACATTCGTGAACTGCCTGATTCAAAGAGCAGAAAACTGGCCATTGCCACGCCGAACTCGGTATTCAAGTGCACCGGCAAAACCGACAACGGATGGTATCGCATCATCTTGCGTGATGGCAGAACCGGCTATATTTCCGCCAAGCTCTCACGTTTGCTGAGAAAATAGAATGACAAGGAGCAGGAACGCCTGCTCCTTTTTTCGAAACTCTATTTCCCGGTAACGGGGAGAATCTTGACTTTCCTGATGGATGCGTGTATCGTAAAAACAGATTCGATGCTCAACGAAAGGACAGAACAACAGATGAAGCGGTTGATTCAGCTTATTTTGATTCTTTTGCTGGTGATGACAGGCTGCCTGGCAGAGGAGGATCCGGCGGTCGTGACAGTGGGGCAGATTTCCTATCCGCTGTCCCTTGCCCGTTATGCCATGAAATCAGGCGAGATGATGCAGATTCTCGGCTATACCCAGGCAGAGGAAAATGTCTCCCTGACGGATTCGGTCATTGAGAACTTTATCCATATGGGGATCATTGAAAATCAGCTCATGGAGGCGGGAAAACACGATCTGACAGAGGATGAGACCATCATCCTCAAGGGGCATGCCGGCAGTGTTTACGACGAACTGTGGCAGGGGCTCAAACAGCAGCTGCTTGCAGCCGGTTACGAGGCATCTGACGGGGATATTACCCGGTGGCTCGAAACAGAGCTGGGATGTACGGCGGAGGTTGTCTACCAGGAAGTGCTGGCGCAGGAATGGATTGCAAGGGCCATCGGGCTTTACTGCAGCGATGTGACCATTACCACGGGTGAAACCGTGGAGTATCTCAGAAAGTACTATATCGAACCGGATCAGGAAGCGTACGAGAACAACATTGACCGGTATGAAGAGGAGATTCTCCTGACAGGATCTGAATCCTTTTTCATGCCGGAGGGATACCGGAAACTCAGGCAGATTGTTCTCCCGTATCCTCAGGAGGTACTCGATGAGATTGCCAAAATCCAGCCGGAACTGAACCTTGTCAATGCGGAGATGATGGATCTGCGGGAAAAGATGGCGGATGCCCTGATCGAGGGGAAGGAGACGGAGTCTCTTCTCAGTGAGTACCGGGGAAAGCAGGAAAAGCAGGGGAAACTGACGGGGGAGATTCAGACCATTGAGGATAATGCCATTCCGCTGCTCGCAGCCACCACGGATTCCATTTACAGCCGTCTTTCTCATGGAACAGAATTCACCACCCTGATCAGTGAGTATGCGCGGGAGGGCGAGGACGTGGAGATGCTCCGCGAGGGACTTCAGTTCCACCCGTCCAGCAAAAACTGGCCGGACACATTTCGCCGGGCAGCCACAGCGCTTAAAAATCCGGGCGACGTGTCCAAACCCTTTGCGGCAGATGACGGAATTCATATTCTCCAGTATGTGGAAGACATTCCAGGGGGTGTGCATAAGCTGACGGAGGAGGAACAGAGTGCCCTGTACAGCGCCGCGCTCCAGCAAAAGCAGCTGTCCGTTCTGGGTGAGCAGATTGAAAAATGGAGAAGCAGGTATACGATAAAGACTAATCCCGAACTGCTTGAGAATCTGTAAATCCGGAAAGTCTCACCGTGCCGGAAATCAGCCATAAACGTGACTGTATCCGGCACCAATGACCGGTTGCCGCCTAAATTACAGCTTGCACAGGGCACGCAGAAATGATATAATTTCGCAGATATTCTGGTGAGTGAATGTTTGAGTGGCCCTGCCGCTTAAGAGGCAGTCAGTCAGATTCGGAGCCCGGCCAGGATGCTCCGGCATATAACAACTGTGAGGCTCATAAAGAGGAGGAAGATTTATGTCAACAGTACATGTGTTTGATCATCCCCTGATTACACATAAACTGTCCCTGATGAGAGACAAGAATACAGGACCCAAGGAATTTCGGGAACTGCTCAATGAGATTTCCATGCTGATGGCCTATGAGGTAACCCGTGATCTTCCCCTTGTCGACGTGGAAATTGAAACACCGATCTGCAAAACCAAGACAAAGGTGCTTCAGGGAAAGAAGCTTGCCATTGTGCCGATTCTGCGTGCCGGACTGGGCATGGTGGATGGGTTTATGTCCCTGGTGCCTGCCGCGAAAGTCGGTCATATCGGACTCTACCGGGATCCGGAAACCCTGCAGCCGGTGGAATACTACTGCAAGCTTCCCAGCGATGCAGAGGAACGTGAAATTCTGCTGGTCGATCCCATGCTGGCCACCGGCGGTTCATCCTCTGCCGCAATCGGATTCCTGAAAAAACGCGGCTGCCACAATATCCGGCTGGTTTCCCTGATTGCATCACCGGAGGGTGTGGAAAGAGTCCAGAAGGATCATCCGGACGTGGACATTTTCGTGGCGGGAATGGACAGCCACCTGAATGAACATGGCTATATCGTTCCCGGTCTTGGCGATGCGGGAGACCGGCTCTTCGGTACCAAGTAAACATTGGAGAGCGCACTGTCCCGGTGCGCTCTCTTATCTGTATCAGGTATTTGTCCCAAAAGGGCAAACGGGTTTTGGATCAAATAACGCTCCGAACAGAACCGGATGGGTCTGCGTCGGAACCGGAAAGGTGATTTTATGGATCGGATTGCTGTACTGATTCCCTGCTATAATGAGGCAAAGACCATTGAAAAAGTCGTCAAGGATTTTCATCGTGCCCTTCCTGAGGCCGCCATTTACGTCTATGACAACAATTCATCAGATGGAACCGGCGCAATTGCGGAGCGGGCCGGTGCCATTGTCCGCAGAGAGCGGATGCAGGGGAAAGGCAATGTCATCCGGCGGATGTTCCGGGAGATCGATGCCAGGTGCTATGTCCTGGTTGACGGGGATGATACCTACCCGGCTGAATCCGCTTCTGAAATGGTGGACCTGGTCATTCATGAACAGGCGGATATGGTCATCGGCGACCGGCTTTCAAGTACCTATTTCACCGAAAACAAACGTCCCTTTCACAACTTCGGAAACAGCCTGGTCAGAGGAACCATCAACCGCCTGTTCGGCAGCGATATTCTGGATATCATGACCGGCTACCGGGCATTTTCCTATCGTTTTGTGAAGACCTATCCGGTTCTGACAAAGGGCTTTGAAATCGAAACGGATATGAGCGTCCATGCCATTTACCGGAACATGCTGCTTCGCAATGTGGTGGTCACGTATCGGGACCGTCCGGCGGGCAGCGAATCAAAACTCAATACCGGCAGAGACGGTATCAAGGTGCTGATCACCATTGCCAGGCTGTATAAGAACTATAAGCCTTTTTCCTTTTTCACGATTCTGGCCCTGATTCTGATGGTCCTATCCATTGCTTTTGTCAGTCCGGTATTGAGGGAATTCATTACCACAGGACTTGTCCCGCGTTTCCCGACCCTGATTACCTGTCTTTTCGGGATGCTTGCCGCGCTGCTTCTGTTTATCTGTGGCCTGATTCTCTCTTCCATGCAGGAAAAGGACAAACGGGATTTTGAATATCAGCTGGTGGAAACAGAGGAACGCTTTATCCGGGCCTGCAGGGAAGATGAACGGGCAAACAAGTGATATCTATGAAGGAGGATTGCAGGATCGTGTTTGATCTTGAAATTGAAAAACTGCTGGATCTGGTGCAGAAACCAGCGCGTTATATGGGCGGAGAGCTGAACAGCATTCAGCGGGATTTTGAGCATACCTCCTTCAGGTATTGTTTTGGATTCCCGGATGTGTATGAGGTGGGCATGTCCCACGTGGGATCCCGCATTCTGTACGACATTATCAACAAGCGGCCGGATACCCTCTGTGAGCGCGTATTCATGCCCTGGGTGGATATGGCTGACCTGATGCGGGAGCGGAACATTCCGCTGTTTTCCCTTGAGACACGGCATCCGGTCCGGGATTTTGATATTCTCGGGATTACGCTGCAGTATGAGATGAGCTATACCAACATCCTTGAAATCCTGGATCTCTCCGGGATTCCTCTCCATTCGGAGGACCGGACCTGGGCAGACCCCATTGTCATTGCCGGCGGCCCCTGCGCCTTTAACCCGGAACCGCTGTATCATTTTATCGATGCGTTTTCCATCGGGGACGGGGAGGTCTCAACGCTTGAAACCATTGAGGTGGTAGAGCGCTGCAAGCGGGCCGGCATGAGCCGGGAGGAATGCCTGTATGAGCTGAGTCAGCTGAGGGGCGTGTATGTCCCGTCCCTGTACGAAGCATCCTATCACGAGGATGGAACCCTTGCCGCTTTCCGCCCGATCCGTGAGGGAGTGCCGGAGCGGGTACAGAAAAACATGGTCGCGGATCTGGATGCGGCCGAATATCCGGAAAACGTCATCGTTCCGTACATGGAAATTGTCCATGACCGGATTAATATCGAGGTGCTGCGCGGCTGTACCCGCGGCTGCCGCTTCTGTCAGGCGGGCATGATTTACCGGCCCGTCAGGGAGCGGTCCATGGAGCGGATTCTGGACCTGGCCCAGAAACTGGTGGATAACACCGGATATGAGGAAATCACGCTTTCCTCGCTGTCAACCGGTGATTACAGCTGCCTGCCGCAGCTGGCCCATGAGATGATGGAGCGGTTTGAAAAGCAGCGGGTTTCGCTGTCGCTTCCGTCCCTTCGGCTTGACAGTGAGCTGAAGGCGACGCTGGAGGAAACGCAGCGCGTCCGCAAGACCTCCCTGACCTATGCCATGGAAGCCGGGACCCAGCGGCTTCGGGATGTCATTAACAAGGGTATTACGGAGGAGGACCTGATGTCCTCCGTGGCAGATGCATTTGCCGGCGGCTGGAGCGGCATCAAGCTCTATTTCATGTTCGGTCTTCCCACCGAAACACAGGAGGATCTGGACGGGATTTCGGCTCTGGCACAGAAAGTTGTCCGGCAGTATTTTGCAACCCCGAAGGAACAGAGGGCCCGCGGACTGCGTGTTCACTGCAGCGCTTCCTGCTTTGTTCCAAAGCCCTTTACACCGTTCCAGTGGGAACCGCAGGATACGCTGGAGCAGTTTAAGGAAAAGCAGGATTATCTCTGTCATATCATGCGGATCAAGGGCGTTGAATACAACTGGCATACGCCGCAGGTTTCTTTCCTTGAAGCGGTGTTTGCAAGAGGGGACCGCCGCATGGCAGACGTCCTTGAAACCGCCTGGCGAAACGGCTGCCGCTTTGATGGATGGTCAGATCATTTCCTCTTTGACACCTGGATGAACGCTTTTGAAACCTGTGGTGTTGACCCGGCCTTTTATGCCAACCGTCGGCGGGAGAAAGGGGAACTGTTCCCCTGGGCGTTCATTGATGCGGGCGTCACAGAGGAATTCCTCTGGCGGGAGCATGAACTGGCCATGCAGGCCAAAGTAACGCCGGACTGCCGCCGCGGCTGTCACGGCTGTGGACTTAAACGTTTTGAAGGAGCATGTCGTTCATGAGACTTTTGATTGAATTTCAGAAAACGGAAAGGGTCCGTCATCTGGGACTTCTGGATATGCAGAGGACCATGCAGCGCGCCCTGCGCCGCAGTCATCTGCCGGTTCAGTATTCAAAAGGATTCAATCCGCATATGAACATGTCTTTCGCCTCTGCTCTTTCCAGCGGAATCCCCGGCGATGCGGAAATTCTGGATGTTTCACTGGCAGAACCCGTCACCGAGGAAGAGGCGCTGCAGGCGCTGCGAATGGCACTTCCTGCCGCCATGCCGGTCACCAGAGTGCGTCTGGTGGATGACCGCTTTAAAAAGATGGGGGCAAAACTTGAGGCCGCTGCCTATGTTTTTACCCTCCATACCGATTCAGAAACAGCCGCCCGTCTGCTTGAGGCAATTCCGCGTTTTCTTGCCGAAAAGGAAATTCTGGCGCTGCGCAAAAGCAAAAGCGCCGAGCGGATGGTGGATATCCGGCCGATGATTTTCCATCTTGAAGGAAATGCCACCGAAAGCGGCGCAGCCCTGCAGGCAACCGTTTCTTTCACGGAACCGGCCACCTTAAAACCAACCCTTCTTCTTGATTCCCTCTGCAGTTATGCCGGAATAGAGGTTCCGCCCACATTTATTCGCCGCACCGGACTTTTCGGACGGAATGAACAGGCCGAACTGGTTCCGCTGTTTGACATGCCATGAAACGGCAGCTGATCATTGACTCCGGCATCTTTGAAACACGGGTGGCGCTCCTTGAGGACAATGTCCTTGTGGAATATGTACCGGTTCTCCCGGATGCGCCTGCACCCGGGAGACTGTACCGGGGGCAGGTGCTCCGGGTAGATCCCTCCCTGGATGGTGCCTTTATTGAAATCGGAGAGGCACTCCCGGGATTCCTGCCGCGTGCCGGAAAGCGGCTGCATCAGGGGGATCTGTGCCTGGTGGAGGCGAAAGCCATACCAACCACACCAACCAAAGGAATTCAGCTGACAGATGAAATCCGTCTGCCCGGGCGGTATATGGTCTATTGTCCGGTCAGTCCCGGGATTCATGTATCCCGGAAACTGAGTACCGCGTGTCAGGCGGAGGCGGCTGACTATGCCAGGCAGCGATGTACCGGAGATGAGGGACTGATCATCCGCACCGAGTGGAACACCCTGGGGGATGACCGGACCCCTTTTGATGCGGAACTGAACCGGCTGAGAGAGGAATGGGCGGCCATCCATGAGCGCTGTCGGTCCTCCCTCCGGCCGGGACCGCTGACGGAATCACCGGAAATCCGAGACATGTGCCGGGCCGTTCTGGGTGACCCGGAGGCGGAAATCGTCCTCAACAGTCCCGCACTGCTCACAGGACTCCGCGCGGAGCGGGCAGCACTGAAAGAGGGGGCTTTCATCCGTGACGCGGAGAAGGACGGCACACTGATTTTTGACCGTTATCCGATCGATCCGGTCATCGAGCGGGCCCTGAAACGGAAAATCTGGCTGCGCTCCGGCGGTTTTCTGGTCGTCGATGTGACGGAGGCATTTACCGTATACGATGTCAATTCCGGGAAAGATACAAGAAAACTGTCCCCGGAGGAAAAAGCATTTGCGGTCAACCGGGAAGCGGTGCAGGCGGTGCTTTCGCATCTGCGTCTTTGCCGGATCGGCGGGATTATCCTGGTTGATCTGATTGACATGAAAGACACAGCCCATCAGGCCGCAATCCTTGAAATGGTCCGCGAATTCGGAAAACACGATCCGGGGCAGGCACATGCCGAGGGGATTACCTCTCTGGGCATCCTGCAGCTCACCAGAAAGCGCACCGGACTTCCGGTCGCCTCGCTCATGCAGGAACTGTGCCGGTCCTGCCAGGGCTGTGGCCACCACCGCGTCCCGCGGGTCACGGAGGGCGAAATCCGCCGGAACATCGCCAGACGGCAACAGTCCGGTCAGGCCGGCGGATACCGGATCACCTGCAGCAAAGAGGTTCAGGCCCTGATTCATCAGGATCCCTTTTTTGACAGCTGCCGGATGATTCTTGAAACCGGCGGGGATTTCACCATTGAGTCCCTTCATGAAACCGCCATGGAACGATGATGAACTAAAATAACTTTGATACCTGAAAGGATTGGCCCTGTCGCACAGTGACAGTTTGGCGTTGTCTGGCCAAAGCAAAGCCGATCCGGCAATTACCAACGTGGAAACCCAGAAAGGAGACATTTCTCCGGATGAGACGCATAACACAGGAAATTCCCCAGGAAGTGATTCTTGAGGAAAAAGAGGCCATGGCAAGGGTTCGGTCCATGCAGGGACGGCCTGCCAGCTATTATATTGTCACGTATGGCTGCCAGATGAACGCCCACGACAGCGAAAGCCTTGAGGGCATGCTGCAGGAGATGGGGCTGAGAGGCGCTCCGGACCGGACCTGTGCGGACTTTGTCATTTTCAATACCTGCTGTGTCCGCGATAATGCAGAGCGGCGGGCCCTGGGAAACGTGACCTGGCTCAAAGAACTCAAAAAGACCAATCCGGATCTGCGCGTGGCCGTCTGCGGCTGCATGATTCAGGAACCGGGAATGGCCGACCAGATTCTCAGAACCTATCCGTTTATCGACCTGGCATTTGGCACGCACAATCTGTATCATTTCCCGACGCTTTTTGAACAGATGGTCATCAGGCAGCGGCGGGTGATTGAGGTGGTCAACGATGATCTGGGTTCCGTTCCGGAGGAACTGCCCATTGTCCGGGCGAATCCTTATCAGGCCTATATCACCATCATGTACGGGTGCAACAATTTCTGTTCATACTGCATCGTGCCCTCTGTCCGCGGCCGGGAACGTTCAAGGGAGCCGGGCCGGATTCTCGAGGAGGCAGAGCAGCTGCGCCGGGAGGGCGTAAAAGAGATCATGCTGCTGGGGCAGAACGTGAACTCGTACGGCCTCGACCGTGAAAACGGCATGACTTTTCCGCAGCTGCTTTCCGAAATCGACGGAATCGGGATCGAGCGCGTTCGCTTTATGACCTCGCACCCCAAGGATCTGTCCGTTGAGCTGATGGACGTGATGGCAAACGGGAAACACATCTGTCCGCAGCTGCATCTGCCGGTTCAGCACGGAAATAACCGGTTTTTAAAGTCCATGAACCGCCGCTATACCCGGGAGGCGTACCTTGAAAAGGTACGGATGCTGCGTGAGCGCATTCCCAATATCAGCCTGAGTACCGACCTGATCGTGGCCTATCCGGGGGAAACGGAAGAGGAGTTCCTGGATACCTGTTCTCTGGTGGAAGAGGTTCGCTATGACAGCGCCTTTACCTTCATTTATTCTCCCAGAACCGGAACGCCGGCCGCCAAAATGCCGGGACAGATCGACCCGGAAACCGCCTCTGCCCGCATTCAGAAACTGATTGCCATTCAGAAGCGGATCACGGCGGAAAACTTCCAGAATTATATCGGGCAGTGCCATCAGGTGCTGGTCGATGCGCCTTCAAGGCGTGACCCGCGGCAGATGTCGGGAAAGAATGAATACAACATCACGGTGAATTTTGACGGCACTCCGGAGCTGATCGGACAGATTGTTCCGGTAACCATTACGGAGGCCAGAGAGACGACGCTCAGAGGAACCACGGCGGAGGCAAAGCATGATTGAAGTCGTTGAAAAGACGCGGGAACTGGGGGAGGCCATTGTGGCCTCGAAGGAATACCGCGAGATGCAGCTGGCAGAGGCGGAGGCGGAAAGCGATCCTGCGGCCGTTCAGCTGGAAAACAGTGTCCGTGAGGCAGTCGGACTGCTGCAGCGGGAAACAGAGGATGCACGCAGACAGGAACTGTCCCTGCAGCTTGAGGCACTCAAACAGAGCCTGGCCGCGCTGCCGGTCATTGAACGCCGCGACCGGGCACGGGAAGGATTTTCCCGCCTGATGGAGCAGGTCAACAATGTCCTGCAGTTCACCATTACGGGCGAAATCTCCGCACTGAGCAGCTGCAGCGGAAACTGCGGAAGCTGCGGCGGCGGGTGCAGATAAATCTCTGCCGGTTTCGGCAGAACAGGGGAACGACAGGGATGCTGTCGCCTGACTGAAAGGATGGATGAAATGGCTGATTTTACTCCGATGATGCGTCAGTATCTCAAGATGAAAACACGCTATCCGGGCATGATCATGTTTTTCCGTCTGGGTGATTTCTATGAGATGTTCTTTGAGGATGCGCTCTTTGCCTCCAGGGAACTGGACCTGACGCTGACCGGAAAATCCTGCGGAATGACGGAGCGGGCACCCATGTGCGGCGTTCCGTTCCACAGTGCGGATACCTATATCAACCAGCTGATTGAACGGGGGTACAAGGTCGCCATCTGTGAGCAGCTGGAAGACCCGGCCACGGTCAAGGGACTGGTCAAGCGGGGCGTCATCCGTGTGGTTACGCCGGGAACGGTCATTGAATCCACCATGCTCGATGAGCACAAGAACAATTACATCCTCTCCGTCTGTGTGGACGGGACAAAAGCCGGTCTGGCCTTTGCGGATGTATCGACGGGCGAATTCTATGTCTACGAAATCGAACGGTTTGTGCAGAATCTTCCGGATGAACTGATCCGGATTGAGCCGAAGGAGATTATCTCCAACACTTCACTGCCGGAGGGGATGACGGATCTCCCGTATTCCATTGAGAATTCAGTCACTTTCCGTCTGCAAAAAGCAACAACGCTGCTCCTCAGCCATTTTCACGTTTCCTCGCTGGAATCATTCGGCATTCAGGATCTGCCGCTGGCGATCCGGGCGGCCGGTGCCCTCATGAATTACCTGATGGAAACCCAGAAAAATGCCCTGGAACACATGACCGGCATCGACCGTTACTATAACCGCAAGTACATGATTCTGGACCGCACGGCAAGACGCAATCTGGAGCTGTGCGAAACCATGCGGACCCATCAGAAAAAAGGCTCGCTCCTGGATATACTGGATCATACCTGCACGGCCATGGGATCAAGAACGCTGCGCGGGTTCATTGAGCAGCCGTTTGCTGTCCGGGCGGACATTGAGGCCCGGCTGGATGCCATTGAGGCCTTTGTGCAGAATGAAATTGATACAGACGCTATCCGTGCGGAGCTGAACGATGTCTATGACATCGAACGCCTCCTGAGCCGGATTGCCTACCGGACTATCGGCCCGCGGGACTGTCTGGCCCTGCTGGGGTCTCTGTCTCATGTGCCGGCTGTTCAGTCCCGCCTGGCAGGCCTGGGGGATTCGAGCCTGATCCGGGAATGGCAGGGGGAACTGACCCCGCTTAACGAGGTCACAGACAAGATCGCCGCGGCCATCGATCCGGATGCCCCCGCCCTGATCAGTGAGGGGCATGTGATTCGCGCCGGTTATTCGGCGGAACTGGACAAGCTGCGGGAGGCCGCCACCAACGGACGGCAGTGGATTGCCGACCTTGAGGCAAAAGAGCGGGAAGAGACAGGAATCAAGAACCTCAAGATTCAGTACAACCGGGTGTTCGGCTATTACATTGAGGTCACCAAATCCTTCTACGATCTGGTGCCCATGCGGTATACGCGCAAGCAGACCCTGGCCAATTCCGAGCGCTTCACGACGCCCGAACTCCACGAGATTGAGGAAACCGTGCTGGGTGCCCAGGAACGGGCAGGCCGGCTTGAACAGAGCCTGTATTCCGAGCTCCGGGATTTCCTGGTTTCAAAGATTCCGGACATCCGCCGCATTGCCGTCGCGCTGAAGACACTGGATGCCACGGTTTCCCTGGCGGTTGCCGCCGCGCGGAATCAGTACGTCCGGCCTGAAATCACGGAAACCGGGGAGATCTCCATCACGGCCGGCCGGCATCCGGTTGTTGAGGCCAGCATGACCGGGGATGACCAGTTTGTTCCCAATGATACATGCCTTGACAATGAGGGCAACCGGATGATCATCATCACCGGCCCCAACATGGCCGGTAAAAGCACGTATATGCGTCAGATTGCCCTGATCACGCTCATGGCGCATGTGGGCAGTTTTGTCCCGGCGGAAAGCGCCCGGATCGGACTTGTGGACCGCATCTTTACACGGGTAGGCGCTTCGGATGATCTGGCCAGCGGTCAGTCCACGTTCATGGTGGAAATGAACGAGATGTCCAATATTCTGAGGAACGCGACGCCCAATTCGCTGATTCTCCTGGATGAGATCGGCCGGGGAACCAGCACCTTTGACGGACTTTCCATTGCCTGGTCCGTAGTGGAGTATCTGGTGGATAAGACCAAAGTCGGTGCCAAGACGCTGTTTGCCACGCATTACCATGAGCTGAGCGAACTGGAGGGCCATGTGGAAGGGGTGGTCAATTACCAGATCACCGTCCTTGAACGGGGAAACAGCATTCTGTTTCTCCGGAAAATTGAACGCGGCGGCGCAGACAAGAGCTTCGGCATTCACGTGGCTCAGCTGGCCGGCCTGCCAAAACCCGTTGTCATGCGCGCCCGGGAAATTCTGGCACGCATTGAAGCGAATCAGACCACACAGCGCCGGATCGGTTCGGATATTCTGGGAACCGAACTCCCGCCGAAACAGGTGAACATGTTCGATGCACCGGCCATGGATCTGGTGGAGGAAATTCGGAATCTGGACGTCATGTCCATGACGCCCATTGATGCGCTCAATACGCTGTTTCTGCTCAAGGAAAAGGCCCGGCAGGCCTGACCTTTTGCAGTTTCAATAGAGGGGGAAAGGACATGGAAGACAGACCGATTCAGCGTCTGGATGATGCGCTGATAGGAAAAATCGCGGCCGGCGAGGTGGTCGAAAATCCGGCCAGTGCCATTAAGGAAATGGTGGAAAACAGCCTGGATTCAGGTGCCAAAGCCATTACCGTGGAAATCCGGGACGGGGGAATCTCCTTTATCCGTGTGACCGATAACGGCCGCGGGATCCGTTCAAAGGACATCCGCATGGCCTTTGAACGTCATGCGACCAGCAAAATCATCTCAACAGAGGATCTGTTTCATCTTTCCACCCTGGGCTTTCGCGGTGAGGCGCTTGCCTCCATTGCGGCCGTGTCGAAGCTGACACTGACCACGCACCGGATCGGGGAAACCATTGGCACCCGTACGGTAAATGAGGGCGGGGTGATCCGGGAAATTACGGATGCAGCGGCGCCTCAGGGAACCACCATTGTGGTGCGGGAACTGTTTTACAACACCCCCGTCCGGCTCAAGTTTCTCAAAAAGCCGGCCACGGAGGCAGCCAAAGTGGCCGATGTTCTGCAGAAACTGATCTTGTCCCGCCCGGATATTTCGCTGCGTCTCATTTCAAACGGCAAACAGGTGTACAGCAGTTCGGGAAACGGTGATCTGCGAAGCGCGGTATTCTGTGTATACGGCCGTGAGACCGCAGAAAACATGGTCAGCGTCCACGCGGAGGGATCTGTTTCCGTGGACGGACTGATCGGCGTGGGGCAGGAAGCCCGAGCCAACCGTGCCCGGCAGACCTTTATCATCAACGGGCGCAGCATCCGCTCCCCGCTGCTTTCCCAGGCCATTGAGGACGGTGCACGTGAGCGGTATACCATCGGGCATTACCCGATCTGTGTCCTTCATCTGAACATGCCGGCCACCCTGGTGGATGTCAATGTTCATCCGAACAAGCTCGAGGTTCGTTTCAGTGATGAGAACCTGATTTACCAGAAAGTCTCCGAGGCCATCGCCGGCGCCTTCTCCACATCAACGCTAAGCGGTGCACCGCAGATGATGGAAACGGCGGATACGCGTCCGGACCCGGTTGCTATGAAGGTCATCCGGATGGATTCGGCGGAGGGCAATCCCTCAGCGGCGGCCCTTGAAGTCCGCTCCGGGATCGAAACGAACACGCCGCCCACGGTTTCGCCGTCGCCCTCTGCGGCTGCGGCAGAGAATCCGCCTGCAGTTCCGTCGGCGGCTTCGGCTCCTGCCGTTCCGGAAAACCGGAATGAATCCGCAGTAGCCGTCGCCAATCCGGTTGTCAGCAAAGCACCTGAGCAATGGTCCGGTCCGTCGCAGACAATGAATGCGAATCTGGCCGGTTCCGCCGCAGAAACGGTTACCCGGCAAGTCCCCGCTGCACCCGTACCGGTGCCGCAGGCGCCTGCAGAAAATGAGCCGGACACAGATGAACAGGACAGGACTGCCGAAAATGCCGCCCCGGTTCAGGATGACTCGGACTTTGCCTCAGTTGTCGCCAATTACTTTGGCAGCAATGTCCGGCCGCAGCCCGCCGGCACCGCGGCTCCACACACAGAGGGATCGACGCTTTCCCGACAGCAGATGGAAGAGGTCAATGCCCTGTATCCGGAAAAGCCGGCGCCGCAGGAAATTGAGACTATGCAGACCTCCTTTATTGAGCCGGCTGAGAAGGCGGAACAGGAGGATGCCTTTGCCGGGTATGAGCTGATCGGGGTTGCATTTGACACCTATATCCTGCTGCAGAACAAGAAACAAATCCTGCTGATCGATCAGCATGCCGCCCATGAGCGGATTCTGTATGAACGGCTGATGCGGGAGGTGGACATCGGCGGCGGGTCACAGCTCCTCCTGGTGCCTCTCA
Source organism: Clostridia bacterium (assembly GCA_017626895.1). Taxonomy (GTDB): domain Bacteria; phylum Bacillota; class Clostridia; order Christensenellales; family Aristaeellaceae; genus Ventricola. The sequence goes on from JAGAHV010000199.1 coordinate 80,014, forward strand.
TCGTCCGCGTGACGCCGCAGGATGCCATTAAACTGGAAACCTATAAAGAGGAAATCAAGGCAGCCGGATATGACATTGAACCGTTTGGCGAGACGGATTACCAGATCCGGGCCGTTCCCAATGTGCTGGGACAGCCGGAAACCCGGGCAGCATTTCTTGAGATGGTCGATCATCTGGGAGAACTTCGCGTGCTGAGTACACGGCAGAAACGGCGGGATGCCATCCTTCAGATGGCCTGCAAGAAGGCGGTAAAGGGCGGCGACAAGCTCTCCGATTCGGAAATTTCCTCTCTTCTGAAAGAAATGCAGAAAACGGGCGCACCGCCCACCTGTCCGCACGGCCGGCCGCTGGTGGTCGTTCTCAGCCGGACTGAAATTGAAAAGAAATTCCGTAGAATCAATGATTAACACGCAGAAAAAACCGCCGGTTCTGGCGGTCGTCGGTCCCACAGGGACCGGAAAATCGGAACTGGCCATTGCGCTTGCCAAAGCCCTGGGAAATGCGGAAATCGTATCCATGGATTCCATGCAGATTTATCGCGGACTGGATATCGGGACCGCAAAGCTGACCCGGGAGGAAATGCAGGGTGTGGCCCATCACATGCTGGATGTGGCCGAACCGGATTCCGTGTATACGGTATCGGATTATTGCCGGGATGCCCGAAACTGCATGGACGATCTGCTTTCCCGTGGACAACTGCCCATTCTGACAGGCGGGACAGGTTTATACCTGAATGCCCTCAGTGTTGAGATGACCATGGGGGAGGAAGGTGCCGATCCGGCGCTTCGCGCCTCCCTGAAGAAAACGGCGGAAACAGAGGAGGGCAGAGCGGCACTTTTCAAACGACTCCTTGAGATTGATCCGGAGAGTGCCGGGAAGCTGCATCCAAACGATGTCCACCGGGTTGTCCGGGCCATTGAGATCTATGAAACCACCGGCAAACGCAAAAGTGAAATGACGCCTGGACCGGAGGGCCCTTATCATATTCTGGTCTACGGACTTTCCATGCAGCGTGACACGCTGTATGACCGCCTGAACCGCCGTGTTGACCGGATGATGGACCAGGGCTGGCTCTCCGAGGTCAAACGCCTGATGGACCGCGGAATCCGCTTTGACTCAGGGGACGGCGGCGTCAGTCAGGCAATCGGCTATCCGGAACTTGCCTGTGTCCTTTCCGGCACCATGGATATGGACCGGGCACTTGAACTGATCAAGCGGAATACCCGGCGATATGCCAAACGTCAGTGGACCTGGTTTCGTCATGACCCGAGGGTGGTCTGGTTTGAGGCGGAGGAGTATGTCTCAAGAGCCGCTCTTCAGGAGACGTTCCTCGGCCGGGTGCGCTCAGATCTTGAACAGTATCTTTCGCAGACCTGTAACATTCCCTGCCCGGCAATGGGCGGGTATTGATCAATGAAAGTAGAGGGAGCAGTGTATGAAAGAACTGATAGAAGCAATCCTTACGCATGGGAAAGCCATCAATGAAGATGTCCTGCTGGTAGACTCTTTTCTGAATCATCAGGTAGATCCACTCCTGATGCATCACATTGGTGAAACATTTGCCGCCTTTTTCCGCAAAAAGGAAATCGACCGGGTACTGACCATCGAAAGTTCCGGCATCGCCCCCGCTGCATTTACTGCCTATTCGCTGGGGGTTCCTCTGGTCATCATGAAAAAGCAGACCTCAAGGATTATGACAGGCGACCTGATTCAGACGACCGTTCGTTCCTTTACCAAGGGAACCGAGTATCAGCTGACCGTGAAGCGGGAATTTCTGCCCGCCGGTGAACGGGTTCTCTTCATTGATGATTTTCTTGCCAGCGGCGAAGCGGCCTTTGGTGCGATTGAACTGGTAAAAGAAGCCGGAGCAACCGTGAACGGAATCGGCATTGTGATTGAGAAATCCTTCCAGTCCGGCCGTAAGCGTCTGGATGCCCTCAACATTCCGGTTCTGTCCCTTGCCAGAATCCATGCCATGGGGCCTGAAGGAATTGAATTTCTGGAATAACCGTTTTGAACATTCTGCGTCCGTGTCCTCTCGCTGTTTTTCCGGGATGAACGGACGCTTTTAATTACATACTGACATTTACAGGATTGACAAACGGTGAAGTTAACCATAATATTTTACTGAAATATGGCAGACATGGAAATTGCTGAATGGAAAGAAAGGAATCATCACACAATGGACAGTCAGATTATCCGGATGAATCAGAGTACCTGGCGGATTGAGGATCATGGTGTTCGTTTCTTTCTGCTGACTGGAACGGAAAAGGCACTGCTGATTGATTCGGGCATGCAGGTACATAACGCCAGAGATATTGCGAAAACGCTCACCACACTCCCGATTTTCCTTTTGAATACCCATGCGGATATGGATCATATCGGAAGCAACGAACAGTTTGATTCCTTCTATATGCACCCGGCAGAGGAATCCTGTTACAGGAAATCCGGCAGAAACGGACAGCTGATTCCCGTTGTCGACGGGGAGGAGCTGGATCTTGGAAACCGCAGACTTCGGATTATCCATCTCCCCGGACATACGCCGGGCAGCATTGCCATCCTCGACACCCAGAATCGGGTACTGATCAGCGGCGATCCGATTCAGGAACATGGACGGATTTTTATGTTCGGTGAGCATCGAAACATGCAGGCCTATATTGACAGCCTTGAAAAACTGAACGGGCTCACGGACAACTTTGATGAACTGTGGCCATCTCACGCCGATATCCCCATCCGGCCGGATGTGATTCCGAAACTGATCGACGGCGCCAGGAAGATTCTGAACAAAGAAATCAAAGGCGTAACGGAAGAATTCCACGGCAGACAGATCATCGCCTATGATCTGGGCTTTACCGTGATCCTCTGTGATGCCTAGCAGCGAAACAGGAACATCCATGCACGCCTGGACGTAGGTCAGCGGTCACCTGAACCATCATTTCTTATCCTTAAGCAGGAAAGAAATGATGGGCAGGGTTGTTTTTTCAGAACGAAAAAGCTATAATATGAGTGCGCAAGTTCGGTGCGTAACAGACAGCGTGGAATAGACACGCCTGGTAAAGCCTAGCCAGCAGCCAGTATCGATACCTCGGGGTGCAACCGTAAGGCGAGACTTCAAGCAGAGGTATTCGGGAGCAAGCGAGCCGTAGGGCACACCGTCTATCACCGTGGCGGGGTGTTTGAAGCTATTGAGCCTCGTTATATGAGTAAATAGGAGCCGATGTGCTTCGTATCACAGCAGGCAGCAAGAAGCAACCGACGAGAGCAGCGTTGACGATGAGTGACGAGAACTGTGTTCC